>CAJPOF010000037.1 GCA_905372235.1 uncultured Treponema sp. | reverse complement strand
TTCCGCATTCCGCATTCCGCATTCCGCATTCCGCATTCCGCATTCCGCATTCCGCTTAGGCGTACTCCGCACAACAACAAACAAAATAAACATCGCCTACACAACGCACGGGAAATATCTCCGTGCGTTTTTTGTTCCACCTGATAATTCCCTGCCTTTCCGGAAAGCCGGAGCGCAAAGGAATAAATAAAGTTTTAGGAGGCTATCATATGCCAAAGACAAAAAAGTACGTTTGGGCGGACATTTCAGCGGGTACTCAATCTGGAGATTTGTCGTATGTCCGCCCCACGAATCGGACAGAACGCCCGATTCGTGCAAGATGGTTTATACAAGTTTTCCGCAAGGAAAACTTGGGGTGGCGGTAGGAAAGTGAAAGGTTATAAAACCGGTTTTTACCGCCACCCGAACACACTCACAAAAGATAACGACCGCGATTGTATCGCAGACGTTCATTCACACGCACCCACGCAAAAGAACGAGGACATCGCAGCTCTAATCACAAAGGAGCGTTCGGAGTTCCGTCCGGAGACGATTTTGAACATCCTGAACATGAGGGACAAAGCCGTCGTAGGCTTTATTCAAGACGGATTGAGCTTTATGGACGGAGTTTCGCAGATTTCACCCCGCGTTTCGGGTGTCTGGGAGACTGAAAACTCCCCGTACGATGAGAAAATCCACAAGCGGACGGTCGACATGATTCCGACAGCGGATTTCAGGAACGCACTGGAGGAAATCACGGTCAAGGTGCTTGGAGCAAAAGAGACGACCGCGAAAATCGCCTCGGTTACGGACACGGCTACCGGACTTACCGACGGCACTCTTACAATCGGCGACGACGTTCTTATCGAAGGCGAGAAACTCAAGGTTGACGAAAAAGACCCCTTGCAGGGCGTGTTCTTCGTCGCAGCGGACGGCACGGAACACAAGACCGAACGCCGCCTTTCGCTCAACAAGCCGACGCAGATTCTTGCGAGAGTTCCGAAGACTCTGCCGGAGGGCAAAGTTACGGTAAAAGTGCGCACGAAGTTTACCGGCGGCTCGGGACATCTGAAAGAATTACGAGAAATAGTTTACGGCTACGAGTGCATAGCAAAGTCGTAAATTATTCATACGGGACTTGTGCGTATGACACACTCGTTCGAGTGTGCATGAGCCACCCGAGTGAGTGTGAGTACCCCACCCGAGTTAGTGTGCATGACCCACTCGAGCGAGTGGGTACGTCTCACCGGAGCATACGTATCGGAAGGCGGACGGACATTGCAATGGAGACTTAATCCGGCAATCGGATGTATGTCCGTTCCAAGTTTTACAAGTTTGCCGAAGGCAAACTTGGGGCGGCGGTAGAAAAATAAACGGTCGTAAGACTGGTTTTCACCGCCGCCCGTCCGCTCCGAGTTTTGACTAAAGTCAAAACTCGTATAAATAGGTCTATTTAGGGAGATTGGGGAATCTTCTGAACCGAGTTTGATTCGGGCGGAAAAGACGGGACTTTGAAAAAGAACGTCTCTACCGCCCTCACAAGTTTACCGCAAGCAAACTTGCATAAAAACATCGGCGCAAGGGCGGCGATAGGTTGCACTGTTAACGAACAATAGCAACCGCCCGTCGTTCTGCCGGGGTTTTCCCTTCCTCCCTAAGAGGAGAATAATTTGAAAGGAGGGTTCTATGAAAACCTCAAAAACCATTATGAGTAGAAAAGCGCTGGCTTTTCTTGGCGCGGCGGCAGTTATGCTTTCCGCAGTATTCATGGCGTCTTGCAAGCCGAATGTCGGCGGCTCTTCCGGCGGCGGAGTTACCTACAAAGCGGGAGATATTGTACTTTCCGACAAGAGCGTTGTGGAAAGAGACGCCTACAAAGCAATCGCCCAAGCTAATCCGCCTGTAGGCATTGTCTGCCGTGCCGGCAATTCCCCAAGGATGATTGCGCTGCATTCAAGCGATAGCAATTTGCGGTGGGCAAGAGACGGCAGCACCGGTTACAAGACGAAGTTTGAGGGCATCATCTGTACGCCGAGCGAAACGGGAAACGGAGCTGCCGCAAGTGCAACGTTCACGGGCGACACTGACGGAAGCGACAACTGGGAGTACATAAAGTCTGAGGACGCTGTAGGGACGGCGGATGCTGTGGTTGCGGAGAACTATCCTGCGTTCAACTGGGTCAATGAGTACAACACAAAGTACGCAGCCAAACTGAATAATAAAAAGTTTGACTGGTATATGCCGAGCCTTGCGGAGTTGTGCGAGGTATATAAGAACCGTACTGAAATCAATGCAAGCCTTGCAAAAATACACGGTCTTACAAACGGCAGCGGCTATGCCGATGAAAAACTTGTAAATAGTTACTGTTGGTCGTCGTCGCAGAGTTCCGCCAGCAATAATGCGTGGCTTGTTGATTTCAGTGGCGGCTACGTGGTCAACTATAAAAAGAACTCCACTAGTAGAGTTTGTTGTCTGGCAGGCTTTTAACACAACCAGCCGGGCGGGCGGACATTTTAACGCATCGTTAATCAGATAGTCGGCTGTATGTCCGCCCCGAGTTTTGCCTTGCGGCAAAACTCGTAAAGATGGGATTTACAGCTGCCCGCCTGATTCTTTCAAACCGTTTTATGCAAGTTTTGCCATTAGGCAAAACTTGTGCAGGCGGAAACGCAATTATGTCATTCAAACATAGATAGCAACCGCCTGCAAGCAAACTTGGGGCAGCGGGCGGACATTTTAACGCATCGTTAATCTGACAATCGGTCTTATGTTCGCCCCCGGAATCGAGCAAACCGCTCGATTCCGGTAAGATGAGGTATGCAAGTTTGCTGAACGCAAACTTGTAAAACCCGTTTTCACCGCCTCTCTCGAGGCAACTAGCAAGTTTGCCGTCAGGCAAACTTGGGGCGGCGGAAGAAACATAAACGGTTGTAAAACCCAGTTTCACCGCCGCCCTCCCAGTCAAATAAAATAATGCCTAAATTCCCCCAAAGCGTTTTTGTGTTCCAAAATATTGCATATAGAAAAATATCCTGTCCGGCGATATAATCGGCTCATCATGGAAAACAAAACGATTGTTACTGACAGTCCTGTGGGAAAGCATTTGGATCGGTTGGCGGAGGATAAACCTGCCTCTTATCTTATGGTCAACAAGCAGAAGATAGAACTTGTGGCAAAAATCACGATCGGCAGGGAATCGGATAACAACGTGATTGTGGACAACAAGCTTGCAAGCCGTCATCATGCGGTGATTCAAAAGATTCGCGAGGCTTATTTCATCAAGGACGAAAAAAGCACCAACGGTACATTTGTGAACGGCAGAAAAATCCCCGAAGGTAAATATTTCCGCCTTTATCTTGGCGACAAGATTACAATCGGAACGGCTACATTGGTCATATCGTAGGTATTCTTTGGATTCGCTGCTTTTAACCAGGCTTACCGAACTTTCGTCGGCGGAAAAACTTCCTGAGCATGACTATTTTTTCTCTCTTACCGATGCGGCTGTTTCTGTCCTTGAAAAGGAAATATGCGGTTTCCGTGAGAAAGGGAGGAACGGCAAGGCTGGAGGGCTTCTTGATTTTTCAAAAGAACGCTCGCTTCCTTTGATTCTTGTGCCTGACCTTCATGCAAGAGCATATTTTCTTCAGAATATAATGAATTTTGTCTTGCCTCCCGATTTTTTGGGTTCTGAAAAAGGCTTTTCTGTGATTGAAGCGCTTGACGAAAAACTTGTAAGGCTTTTGTGCGTGGGCGACATTCTTCATTCGGAACTTAGGGGAAGGGCTCGCTGGCTTTGCGCCCAGATGGAGTTCGACGACGGGGAGGTGACAGGCGATTTTATGTCTGACGAGATGAAGGAGGGCTTGAGCCTTCTTTCTATGCTCATGGAACTGAAATGCGCTTTTCCTGATTTTTTTCATGTGCTTAAAGGAAACCACGAGAATATCCTGAACGAGAACGGCAAGGGAAATTTTTCGTTCGGGAAGTTCTGCAACGAGGGCGAAATGTGCCGAAACTTCATGGAGGCTTTTTATGGAGAAGAGGTTACTTACGTCGTCTCTTGTTTCGAAAAGGCTCTTCCGCTTGTTGCCGTGTTCGATAACTGCATGGTTTCTCATGCCGAGCCTTTGCGTCCGTATTCCAGAGAGGAACTGGTGGACGCTCTTTCAAACGGCGATGTTATAAGGGGACTTACTTGGACGGCGAACGGCGAGGCTATGGATGGAAGCGTTTGGGCTTTGCTTTCCAATTTCGTTAAGAAGGAGAAACTTGGAGATGCTCGTTATTTTGCCGGGCATAGACCTGTCCGTGGGAAATATGCGCTTCGTCAAAACGGGCGATTTGTGCAGTTCCATAATCCTTCTGCGCAGAATGTCGCCTTGGTCTACACGGACAGGGCGTTTGCCCCTGAAAACCACATTGTAAGTGTGGTGTAGAAAATTGTGTCATGCAGTGAAGTTTTCCGTTCGGCGAGCGGAATAAAAATGTTTCGCCTATTTTGAAAATGTCGGGTTTGATGGAAAATCCGCAGATATGAGTGCGCGCCAACCGTGCATGGATTAGACGGCTTTCAAAGTCAATGCTTTGTCCGGTTGTTCAATTTTTAGGAGTGTCTATGGCAGAATCTACAGGAAAATTTCCTGCGTATATCGGAAAATACAAGATAAGCGGAGTTATCGCCAAGGGCGGGATGGGCGTTGTATACAAGGCTGTGCATCCGTCGCTTAAACGGTATGTCGTCATAAAAAAGATGACATCCAGAAGGAATTCCTCGAATGTGGAAAGGTTCAAGAGAGAGGCTCAGATTCTTCTTGATTTGCAAAGTCCGTACATCGTCCATCTTTTTGACTATTTTACCGAAGGCGGCTACAGGTATATGGTAGAGGAACTTGTGGATGGAATGGCTTTGGACAAGTTTCTTCAAAAGCAGGTGGCGCTTAGTCCTGAAATGTCGCTTCTGATTCTGCAGGATGCATGTAACGCCCTTAAATATTCGCACGCAAAAGACATTGTGCATAGGGACATAAAACCCGGAAACATATTGATTTCAAAAAAAGCGGAAATAAAACTTGCGGATTTTGGAATCGCAAGCGACGGAGAAGCCTCTTCCGATGAGACATCTCCTTCGCTTACGCAGACTGGCGTGGCTCTTGGAACTCCGGCATACATGCCTCCGGAACAGTTTGAGGACAGCGCAAATGTGGACAAAAGGGCGGATATCTATGCGCTTGGAGTGATGCTTTACGAGATGGTTACCGGAACAAAGCCTTATCCCGGAACTTTGTCGCTTGAGACTTTGAACGTCATTAAAAAAGGAAAATATATACCTCCAAAAAAGATAGACAAAAACATTCCGAATGTTATTTGCCGTCTGATTGGAAAAATGCTTCGTCCAAAGGCAAAACGGCGTTATCCGTCAACCGCACCGATATTGAAAGAGATTAAGAAATATCTTAGGCATTACGATACAAAGGCGATTCGTGTTCAGCTTGCAAAACTTGTGCTTTCCGATAAAAAAGTGGAAGAATCCGCCTATATTCCAAAGGACATGAAAGTCCGTAGGATTCGGAAAATAGTTCTTTTTGCGCTTCTTATGCTTATGATTTTTGTGTCGGCTTGGCATTTCGGTTTTGTTCAACGCTATATTCTTCGCCATTGGCTTACTCCGATAGGCATAGAGTTGACGATGCCTTCTTCCGCTTCCGTAGGCTCCGACCTTCCGGTGATGGCGTTTTTCTTTGAGAACAAGGATGACATTCCTGAGGTAAAGGGAACTAGAAGAGTCCTGAAGATTGACGGAAACCTAAGCGGAAAGCACAAACTTTTTAAGGCACGGACGGTTTTTCTTGCACCCGGAAAATATCGCGTGAAGATTGTCGCAGGCCCGTATGTATGGTGGAAATCGTTTGATGTCACTGAAAAAGAGGAAACCATAGGCGGCGACTTCCTTAAAAACATGAGAAGACCGATAAAAATTCATCCGAACGTGCTGGATTCTTCTACAGGAAGGGATATAACGTCTTTTGCGAACTTGACCGTGTTCTACAACAATTCTTGGGTAAAAATAGAAGAAGTTCCGCAAGAAAAAATGCTGAGCGGCACAGTGTGGAAGTACAAGTTTCACGCCGATGGCTACGAAGATGAAATATTCTCGCTCCGGTTTGACTGGTATCAGGACGAACTTTTTCTTACGGCAAAGCTCAGCCCAAAATCCTAAGCATTTCTTTTTTTTGACTTATTCGTTTTACGTCATTATATTTATTTTATGGTTGACAACGACAGCATCGAAAACGATGACAACGTAAAAGACACGGATTTGGTAGAAGAAGTCGTTTCTGAATCGGATGACAAAAAAAAATCCTCTATAAAAGACAAAGAACGAAAATCAAAAGGAAAAGCACCGGGCGAAAAGGCTTCCTGCGGAAACGAGATAGTCCCTGCAGATCAGATGCTTCCTAACAAGCTTTCGATAGTCCCTCTTCAAGGACGACCTATTTTCCCCGGAATATTCACTCCGCTCATGATTTCAAGTCAAGAGGACACGAAGGTCGTTGAGCAGGCGTACGGCAGCGACGGATATATAGGCATCCTCATGCTAAAAACCGAGGTGGAAAATCCCGACATAAAAGATTTGTGCCAGGTGGGAACTGTCGCAAAAATTATAAAAAAAATAAATCTTCCTGACGGCGGCGTAAACGTATTCATCTCTACGATAAAGCGTTTCAAGATTCGAAAGGCAATCCATTCCACAGTTCCTATCTGCGTTGCGGTTGAATATCTTGATGACGAAGAAGACGATACTTTTGAGGTCAAGGCTCTTACCCGCGCCCTTATAAGCGAGATGAAGGAAGTCAGCGAGAACAACCCTCTTTTTTCCGAGGAAATGCGTCTGAATATGGTGAACATTGACCATCCGGGGAAAATCGCCGACTTTATCGCCTCCATTCTTAACGTGGACAGGGATGACCAGCAGAAAGTCCTTGAGATTCTGAATGTCCGCCAGCGGATGGAACAGGTGCTTGTCTACATAAAGAAGGAGCAGGAACTTCTTAGGGTTCAAAAAAAGATTCAGAATGAATTGAACGAGCGGGTTGAAAAAAATCAAAGAGAATATTTCCTTAGGGAAGAGATGAAATCCATCCAGGAGGAACTTGGAACCGATTCCGAAGGAAACGCTACGGATCTTCACAGATTTAAGAAAAAAATTGCTTCGTTCAATTTTCAGGGAGAAATTAAGGAAACTGTAGAAAGCGAATTAGAAAAATTTCAGATGACCGAGCCTAATTCTCCCGAATACATGGTAAGCCGGAATTTTCTTGAACTTGTGTGCGCTCTTCCGTGGAATGAGGAAATCAAGGAAGACTACGATTTGTCCGGCTCAAAAAAAATCCTTGAGAACGACCATTACGGACTTGACGATGTGAAAAAGCGTATCCTTGAGTATCTTGCCGTAAGAAAACTAAAGCGTGATTCCAAAGGTTCGATAGTTCTTTTGGTCGGACCGCCGGGTGTAGGAAAAACAAGCGTAGGAAAATCGATTGCCGCTGCGATGAACAAGCCTTTCTACAGGTTTTCTGTTGGCGGAATGCGTGACGAAGCCGAAATTAAAGGACATCGAAGGACGTATATCGGCTCGATGTGCGGAAAAATAATTCAGGGAATAAGAATAACGCATACAAAATCTCCGGTTTTTATGATAGATGAAATCGACAAAATGTCTGTAGGTCCACAGGGAGATCCAGCAAGCGCATTGCTTGAAGTTCTTGACCCGGAACAAAACGTAAGTTTCAGGGACGACTACCTTGACCTTCCGTTCGATGTGTCTAATGTATTTTTCATTTTGACTGCAAATTCCTTGGATTCTGTTCCCGAGCCTCTTCTTGACAGGGCGGAGATAATCCAGCTTTCAGGTTACATTGATCAGGAAAAACTTGAGATTGCAAAAAAATATCTTATCCCCAAAAATTCCAAGAAAAACGGACTTAAAAAAGGTCAGGTAAGGTATACGAAAAAAGCTTTGGTCAGAATCGTTCAGGAATACGCAAGGGAAGCAGGCGTAAGAAATCTTGAAAAATGCTTTGACAAGGTGAACAGAAAAATCGTAACGGAACTTCTTACCGACGCTGAACTGAAGGCAGGTGAGGTAAGGGACAAGATGAAAAGCGAAGGCGCTTCCGCCGATGACATAAAAGCTTTGAATGTTCTTGATTTCATGGATTCTGAAAAAAAGATTGAAATAGATGCGTCTGATTTGGAAAAGTATCTTGGAAAGCCTGTATTTGACGAAAGTGAGATAAAAACCGCATCCGTTCCCGGAACAGCCATAGGTCTTGCTTGGACGAGTATGGGCGGCGACACCCTTATGCTTGAATCCACGAGTTTTGCAGGAAAAGGCGGACTTGTACTTACAGGACGCATGGGTGATGTGATGAAGGAGTCCAGCCAAATTGCGTTCAGTTGGGCAAGAAAACATTCAATCGAAAAGAAAATAAAGAAGTCCGACTGGTTTGAAAAGAACGTAGTGCATCTTCATATTCCTGAAGGCGCGACGCCAAAAGACGGGCCTAGTGCCGGAATCACAATGGCGGTTGCTTTTGTGTCGCTCTTTACCGGAAAACGGATAAAACCGCATCTTGCGATGACAGGAGAACTTTCTCTTACTGGAAAGGTGCTTCCTATTGGAGGACTGCGTGAAAAAACCGTGGCGGCAAAACGCAACCGGATAAAGTCGATAATAATTCCTTCAGCAAACAAACGCGACCTTGAAGATATTCCCGAACACGTAAAGGACGGAATCAACTTCATTCCGGTCTCAAATGTGGCTGAAGTTCTTGAAAACGCATTTAATTGAGTCCCGGATTTTTAAATGCGTCTAAGATCATGCGGCGGATTTTTTGCTTGAAAAATTCGTCGTCATGAAAAACAGCGGCATAATCCAAAATCGGTAGAACTGTTTTTTTAGGGCGGGGAGGGGGATGGCGAAAAAAAAATTCCGCACGCACCGCATTTTCCATCGTTTTGAATTTTTATATTTTTCATATTATACTTTCATCATGAGCAATATGCTGGATTACATGGCTTGGCGAGGAGATTTGGCTTTTTCCGCATCGCCTTTGAACGAGATTGATGTTCTTGTTTTCTGCCAGATTACATACCTAAATTTTGACGGAATCCTTGAAAACGGAAATTTCAAGACGGCTCTTTCTCTTTCCGAATTGGCGGAACGTTTCAGAAAGTCTCCGGATTTCAAAAAAAGATCCGATGTCGGAGTGCTTATAAATCAGGGGACAAGCGACGTTCTTTTTGCGGCAGCCGAGACCGAACGTTACAAAGATGTGAAGATTACGGGGCTTGTAAGCATAACGGATCTTGAAAGGGAAGAGCAGTTTGCCGCCCTGACCTATGTATTTGCGCCTAAAAAAAATTGCGTCGTTTATCGGGGAACTGACGACACAATTGTCGGATTCAAGGAAGATTTTAATCTTGCGATTATGGATGAAGTTCCAGCTCAGAAAGATTCTGTTTCTTACGTTGAAAACGTCGCAAAGAACTTGAAGGGCGATATTTTTCTTGTGGGACATTCAAAAGGCGGAAACCTTTCTGTCTTTGCGGCGGCAATGTGCCAAAAGGAAACAAAACGCAGGATAAAGAGCGTCTATAACATGGACGGTCCGGGATTTTCTGAAAAAAAGATTCAGTCCAATGAATTTTACGAGGTGATTCCCAAACTGCATTCGTATTATCCGCATTTTTCGATTGTGGGAATGATTTTCAGCCATGCAGGAAAATATTCTGTCGTTGATAGCGACCAGTCGGGAATCTTTCAACACGATCCTTTGAGTTGGCATATCAAGGGAAACCATTTTGAATTGCGAGAAGATTTTGACGAAGCGGCACTTTTCTTTACCGATACGTTGAACAAGTGGATTTTGAGCCTTTCAAGGGAACAGCAGGTTCAGTTCATAGAGACGCTTTACAAAATTCTTCAGAGTACAGAGGCTAAAACCAATTCAGAGATAGAAAGCAACCTGTTCAAAAATTATTTTACTATCTGGAAATCATGGAAAAACACCGATGCGGAGATTCGTAAAAACGTCGAGGAAACTGTACGACAACTTTTTAAGATTGCGCACAAGCAGATGCCGTCGTTGACGGAACTGCTTGAAAAAAAATCGATATTCAAAAAAGATAAGAACTGATTTTAAAAATGTAAAATACAAGCGAAGAAATTGCTCGACTTGTATTTAGTCAAGTTTGCCTAAGCGCGAACTTGCATATTGTAAGCACGTTCTTGCTTTGTTTTGAACGTGCGTGGAAAGTCAATCGAAACTTGATTCTTGCGATTGATTTTCTATTATGGAGGTTTTTATGTTCGAAAAAAATGTAGAGGAATCAAAAGAGATTTTTGAGGTCAAAGCCAGAAATCGTTTTCTTTCAAAAGTCTATCTTTGGATGACGGCGGCGTTGGCTATCAGCGGCGGAACTGCCTTCGTCGCTTCAAATTATGAGCCGTTGATGGGAATCCTTTTTTGGCATAAGGGACTGGGCTTTATGTTTTTGTTCCTTGCGGAATTGCTTTTAGTCTACTGGCTTTCGGCTTCCATCAGGCGGATAAGCGCAAGGACGGCTACCATTGCGTTTTTGGTATATTCGTTGATGAACGGGGTTACATTGTCTTCGATATTTTTGATTTACAGAATTGATTCGATTTTCTTGATTTTTCTGATTTCCGCCGCACTTTTTGCTGTGATGGCAGTTTACGGTTCGTTCACAAGTTCAAACCTCACTTCTGTCGGACGATATTTTGTAATGGCGTTGACTGGAATCATAATCGCATCGTTTGCTAACTTTTTGCTTAAATCTCCAAAACTCGATTGG
Organism: uncultured Treponema sp.; assembly: GCA_905372235.1. Taxonomy (GTDB): domain Bacteria; phylum Spirochaetota; class Spirochaetia; order Treponematales; family Treponemataceae; genus Treponema_D. The sequence continues at coordinate 11,816 of CAJPOF010000037.1, read as the reverse complement.
CTTCTGTCCGTCGCTTGTGTCCTTGTTTTTACGGGGCTTACAGCCTACGATGCCCAAAAACTTATGAGAGCGTCTTCCGTGGCTGAAAGTCAGGACGAGGACGTTTTCCAAAAAGCAAGCATAATCGGAGCGTTGGAACTTTATCTTGATTTCATAAACATATTTTTGGCTCTTCTGCGCCTTTTTGGAAAAGGCAGAGGTCGACGATAGAAACGAATGGATTTTGCGTAAAAACTTTGCGCAAAATCTAAAGGTCAATCTCCTTTTTTATTGCAGAAAGCAGTTCCGAGTATTCTGTGAACGCAGGATACTCAGGATAGTCGCTCTTTATTTGGTCTGTTGTGCGGAACAAAAATCCTGCCTTGGAAGCCTTTATCATTTCAAGATCGTTGAATGAATCTCCTGAGGCTATTGTCTGAAATCCGCATGACTGAAGAGCTTTTACCGTTGTGAGTTTTGATTTTGGGCAGCGCATCTTGAATCCGGTGATTTCTCCGCTGGCTGCGACTTCCAACGTGTTGCAGAATATTGTCGGAAGTCCGAGTTTTTTCATGAGCGGAGCGGCGAATTGCTCGAACGTGTCGCTTATTATTATGACTTGGGTAATGCTCCTCAACTCGTCAAGGAATTCTTTTGCGCCGGGAAGAGGCTCGATTTTTTCGATTGTTTCCTGGATTTCTTTTAATCCAAGTCCGTGTTCTTTAAGGATATTTAGCCTGAAGTTCATGAGTTTTCCGTAATCCGGTTCGTCACGGGTGGTGCGCTTTAACTCCGGAATTCCCGTTTCCTCTGCGAACGAAATCCATATTTCAGGTACAAGAACGCCTTCCAAATCCAAACAGGTAACATACATGAGCATTTCCTCGAAAAATGATTTTGCATGATTATATCAAAAAATCTTCCGAGTGGACATAGAAACATTTCATCGATAGACTGTCTCAATGGAAAGTCGGAAAAGGCGTTCGGTTTCCCGAAGCAAGAGCGGTTCGAGCGGCGGAAATGTTTATAGAAAACGAAAAGTTCAGCGAAAAAAAAGAACCGCAAGAGATTCGTTTTTTTCATCGGGGAATATAGGTCTTTTTTTAGGATGCGCTTTTCTTGTGTGCGCAATCGTTTTTGTTCTTTCTACCGGCTTGGACTTTAAAAAATCAAGCGAAAAAAAAGAAAATTCCGGAAAAATTGCAACGAATATACCTGAGAATTCCGGTGAAAAGGTAAAACAGGAATCTCTTCCTCTGAAAACGGAAAAGCCCGTTGATGAATCGAAAAAAAGCGTGGAAAGCAAGAATAATTCTTCTCCTCCTTCAAACCTCTTGCCTGAGAAAAAAAACATTCCGTCTTCCGGCGAAAAGAAAAATGCAGTGGAGAAAAATCGCCCTGCTCCGGAAGCAAAACGTCCGTCTTCGGAAACACCGACTTTAAAGAACGAAAATCCTGCTCCCAAGAAAAAAAATGAACGCAAAAAAAACGAATTTTCTTCCCTTCCGTCTGCAAAGAATAATGCGGTTTTGGTTTTTCTTTTTGACGATGCAGGGCAAAATCTTAATCAGCTTGAAAAATTCCTGGCTCTTCCTTTTCCGTTTACTGTGGCTGTTCTGCCTCGACTTGTTCATTCAAAAGAGGCTGCGGAGCGCATTCGAAAAAGCGGAAACGAGCTTATGCTTCATCAGCCGATGCAGGCGATAAATCTTCGTGTGAATCCCGGCGAAGGAGCGATAACGCCGAACATGGATGAAGACGAAATCCGCTCCGTATTGTTCACGAATATCTACGAGATAGGACCTATTTCCGGAGTGAACAACCACGAAGGCTCGCTCATAACTTCGGATGCGCAAAAAATGAGTTACGTGATGAAATTCCTTTCGGAAGAAGGACTTTATTTTTTGGATTCAAGGACGAGCGCAGACACGAAAGTTCCGTATGTCGCAAAAGAGATGGGATATTCTTACTACCAGCGGAATGTTTTTCTCGACAATTCCGGAAAACGGGAAGACATGATAATGGAAATCAAAAAAGGTCTTGAATACGCAAACAAAACGGGCTGCGCCATAATGATAGGGCATATTTGGTCAAGCGAAGTTCTTCCGGCTCTGCTTATCGAACTTTATCCTGTGCTTTTGAAAAAAGGCTACAAGTTTTCAAAAGTTTCCGAGTGTCCGTCAAAAATCGGAATCTGATTTTTTTGAATCCGACTTTTTATTTCCGGCAACTAGGGCTTACACATGAAAAATGTATACACAGAAAAAAATCATAGTATAAAATAAAAAAGGCGGAACGCGAGGCAGCGGTAATGCCGCCGAGCCGCTCTGACCGAGTTTAAACGGTACGCTGAAATATAGCGTGCCGTTTAATCGCAAGTTTTCAAAGCAAACTTGTGTATATAGATGTGCGCATTTGCGCACCAGTGCGGCATTTTCGAAAATCGATATTTTCTGCAATGTCGCACTATAAGGAATGGCAAGCAAAATTTCGAAGAAATTTTGCGCAGTCCGATTCCGATTACGGTCAGCTGCGGTGAACGGCAGGGCTGCTGCCGGGAGTGCAGCCGATTTTTTACGGTAACGGTTATTTTTTTTGATATAGATTTTTATGCGTAAGCCCTGAGCCTTACAAACGTCGTGGATGACAAATTTTATTCAAGTCAGTAATATTTAGTCTATATTTTTGTTGAAGGGTACAAAGTGAAAGTTTTAGGTATTGAGTCCAGTTGCGACGAGACTGCCGTGGCGATTGTCGAGGACGGAAAAAAGATTTTGAGCAATGTTGTGGCGACCCAGATTCCTTTTCATGAGATTTATAAAGGCGTTGTTCCTGAAATAGCGAGCCGCAAACATGCCGAATGGATTTTGCCTGTGGTAAAACAGGCTCTTTCGGAATCCGGACTTTCTCTTTCGGATATCGATGCTGTGGCGGCAACAAACCGACCCGGTCTTATGGGCTCTTTGCTCGTCGGGCTTTCGTTCGGGAAAACCCTTGCTTGGTCTATCGGAAAGCCGTTCATCGCCGTGAACCATATGCTTGGTCACCTTTATGCAGCCCATCTTGTGGAGGACATCTGTTATCCATATATCGGGCTTTTGGTCTCCGGCGGCCATACGGTTATCTGCAAAGTTTCCGATTTTGACAGCATCGAAGTCCTTGGGACGACCGTTGACGATTCTGTTGGAGAGGCGTTTGACAAAGTAGCAAAGTTTTATGGACTTGGATATCCCGGCGGAGTGATAATCGACAGGCTTTCAAAAAACGGCGACCCAAAGTCCGCAAGTTTTCCTGTTCCTCGTTTGGACGGTGATGAGCGTCGCTATGACATGAGTTTCAGCGGACTAAAGACGGCGGTAATACATCAACGGGAACTGTTTTGGAATCCGGGATATGAACATTCCGACGAAAATATGTGCGCGGCTTTTCAGGAAACCGCCTGCAGCACTCTTACAAGCCGGCTTTTCCGAGCCGTTGAGGATACCGGACTTACGACAGTTGTGGCAGGCGGCGGCGTGGCGGCAAATTCAAGGCTTAGGGAAATTCTTTCTGAACGAAAAGATTTGAAATGCATATTTCCGCCCCTAAAACTGTGCGGTGACAATGGAGCGATGATTGCAGGAATCGCATATCATTTTCTTATGCGAGGCGAACGCTCTCCATGGAATACGGTGGCGTGCGCAAGAATGTTGGAGTTCAAGCGAGGATTAAAAGGAAAGGGGGCTTCATGAGGCTGAACGAACTTGTCTATGGAATCGTAGGGCTTGGAATAATGGGAGGTTCCATTGCAAAATCCATCAGGGAAAACATTCTGTGCGAAGCCGATTCAAGCGGCTGTATCCTTGGATGTAACAGAAGTCTTGCAAGTCTAAAATCTGCAATCTCGGACGGAATCATTGACGAAGCGTATGCAAGTGACGAAGTGGACTCTATGCTTGAAAAATGCGATGTGGTCTTTATCTGCCTTTATCCGAATGCGACGCTTGATTTTCTTAGGGAACATAAAGCGCATTTTAAAAGCGGTTCATTCGTAACGGATATTTCAGGCGTAAAAGGAATATTCGAAAAGTCTCTTCCCGAAATTCTTAGGCCTGACGTGGATTTTATAATCGGGCATCCGATGGCTGGCGGAGAAAAAGAAGGCTATGCCGCATCTTCTGCGAAATTTTTTATCGACCACAACTACATTCTTGTGCCGCAAAATTTCAACAGACCCGAAAACTTGGAGACGATGAAACGCCTTATTTCTGCGATGGGTTTTAGTCGAATCATGGAAACTACATGTGAAACTCACGATTACAGAATCGCTTTTACAAGCCAGCTGTGCCACGTTATAGCAAGCGCGCTTGTGCAGAGTTCCCCTGATACGCAGATGACATCTTTTGGCGGCGGAAGTTTTGAAGACCTTACCAGGATAGCGATGATAAACGCTCCTCTTTGGACAGAACTTTTTATTATGAATAGCGAAAAACTTGTCGGTCACATCGATAAGTTTGTAAGCCAAATAGAAACCATGAAAAAACTCATACAAACCGCTTCCGGAAAAGAACTTACATCTTATCTTGAGCAGGTTCGTGATAAGCGGATTTCCATGGGCTCCATACAGCTTACAGGTTCAAAATGACAGCTTGTTACGCTTCGAAAAGTTTGAGAATATCTTCCTTTGGTCGCGCGCCTGCCGATTGGCTTACCACATCGCCGTTTTTGAACACAACCAAATTCGGAATGCTCATGATGTTGAATCGGCTTGCCAATGCTGTCTCCTCGTCAACGTTGACTTTGCAGAACTTGTATTCGGAGTGTTCTTCTGCCAGCTGATCTACCAGCGGAGAGACCATTCTGCAAGGTCCGCACCATGTTGCCCAAAAGTCAACAAGAACAGGTTTGTCGCTCTTGAGGACTTCTTCTTCGAAATTTTTGGCGGTTACTATAGTTACCATAATTATTCCTCCTGATATCTTTAAAGATAATTTCATTTTTAAAAATAATCAAATTAATCTGGAAATTTGTGCTATAATCGCATTTACCATGGATTCAGCTATGAAGAAGCAGGAAAAGCGCCGCATCCAACGCAAAATTGCGCTAGCCTGTATTTTTGTTGAGTTTTTCATAATGGTTGCCTTTCTGTTCGTCTATCTTCCAAAAATAATGCTTTCTTCTCCTGATGTTTACAGACCGCAAGATAACAGGTCAAACTGCATAATGTTGGTAGGATTTTCAGAGGACGCACCGCTTCTTAGAAGGGCGTACGACGGCGCAATCCGTGCGGCGGAAAAATACGATTCGGTCGTGGAACTCCATATTCAGGATTCCGGAACGGCACCTGAGAATTTTCATGATTTAATCGATTTTGCGCACTATTCCGGTGCCGACGGAATAATAGTCTACGTTCCAGAAAAAATGAAGTTTTCAGCTAAAGAATCTTACGGAAAGGCTGGGGTTCGGATAGCCTGCGCTCCTGAAGGAATGCAATTTTCAAAGGCGGCGGAAAACGATGACGAAAGCCACGTTCCTTTGGTCAGCATAGGAAATTGTCTTGACGGAATGGAGCAGGTTTCGAGTATAGGCGGAAACTATTCTGAAATGGGAAAAAAACTTGCCGACGAAGTTCTTGGGCTTTGGGAAAACGGAATGACATTGATAATCTTCGATTCGTTCAGTGCGCACAATTCAAATTATCTTTCCATAAGAGACGCTTTTATTTCCCGTATTAATTCAAACGGAATCAAGGATTTTCTTAATCTTGACCATTCCGTGAACTCTTACAAGACGATGCTTGCAACTTATCTGAACAGATTCAATAGGCTTCAAAAAAAAGTTATGGTCGTCTCTCTTTCGGAATTCGATTCGCTTTATGCGGCGCAGAAAATCAGCATGCTTTCGTATATCAGCAGCGCAAACGTAATCGGAATAGGGATAGGCGAAAACAAAATCCTTAAAAAATACCTTGATGTTGGAATCGTTTCTGTGCTGGTTTCGATGGACTATGAAAAAATGGGCGAGGATGCCGTAACCGAAATATTCGATTGCAAATCGGGCGGCCATTCTTCGAAGGTTATTCCAGCTGACATAAAAATCATAAGGGCGGACGGCATATGACAGGATTTTTTTCTTCCATAGCAAATAAAGTTCCGCTTATTGAGAATATATTCGAACGCCAAAGAAATCTTAGTTTACGAAGAAAGATAATGGCTCTGATTCTGGCTTCCCTTGGGTGCATGGGATTAACAATCGTGTTTGTTGAACAGATTGACCATTACGCCATCACCATTCTTGGCGACTCATACAAATTGAACGTTAAGATAAGCGATCTTTCGGATTGTATTGCCCGCACAAAGGAATCCATGGAGCAGTTCATAAAATACTACACATTCGAAAGCATAGAGTCTTTCCATAAAAACAGAAGCGAACTGGAAGAAAAACTTTCATTGATGCAGAATAGCCCGTCCGTAGATGAGACTGGAAACAAGGAGTATGTGCTAAAAAGACTTGCCGAAACTTTCATCGCTTATTCAGGCAAGGTGGTTTCTGCAAGGCGGGCAAATTCCGAATCGGAACAGGCGTTCTATTACGGAAAGGCGATTAAATGCTATTCATTTCTGAACACGGAACTTAGAAAATTCGACCTTTTCATGCACAAAGTAAACAGCAAAGTCTATGAGGAAAACCGATTCAGGGTATCCGTGCTTTCGAATTCCATATACGCTTTTATATTTGTCTATTTTATTCTGATATCTTTGTATATATACCTTCTTCTGACCGAAATTCTTGCGCCGCTCCATCGCATATCCGAAGTGGCTACAAGGGTTTCTTACAGGGAGTTTGACATTCCGCTTTTCAACAGCAAGGCAAACGACGAGGTGGGAAATATTTGCCGCGCGTTTGACAATATGCTCATAAGTATAAATGACTATGTTAGCACGATTCTTGAAAAAGCAAGAACGGAAACTGAACTCAAGGAAAAGCAGATTGAGATGAGCGTTCTTTACACAAAAGCAAGGCTGGACGCTCTTCAAGCGCACATAAATCCGCATTTCCTTTTCAACACTTTGAACACAGGCGTACAACTTGCCATGCTGGAAGGGGCGCACAAAACCAGCGACTTTATTGAGCAGGTGACGGCGTTCTTCAGATACAACATACACGAAAGGGAGGCTTCGTCCATCGATGAAGAGCTTCTGCTTGTCGATCATTTTGTTTATATAATGAAGGTGAGGTTTGGAACCAGGCTTAATTTTGTGAAGAGCGTGCCGTCGCTCTCGTTTCCGCAGAAACTTCCTGCGATGATTCTGCAGCCTTTGTGCGAAAACTGCATAAAGCATGGACTTGAAAATTCTTCTTGCACAGTAACGCTGAAGATTCAGGAAGTTTCGGATTTTGTAGAAATTTCCATCTCGGACGACGGAAAAGGTTTTGACCCGAATGTAAGGCTTAGGATTCTGGACGAGGTGAAGAAGGAACGCTCGAATTCAGATTCTATGGAATATTTAAAAGGTTCGGACAGCCCTGGAAATGGAATAGGAATCACGAACGTATTTTCCAGGCTGAAGATATATTTTCGAATGAACGATATTTTCGACATTCAGACCGGAGATGGCGGAGTCGGAACCAGATTTATTGTGAGGGTGCCCAAAGATGTATAATATCCTTGTTGTTGACGACGAAGAAATAGTCGTGGAAGCTCTGTTTTCGATAATAGGCAAAAACTTTGAAGGTCAGGTGAAACTTTATTCTGCCTGCACGGGCGCGGATGCGATAAGCATATGCACTAAAAATCAAGTAGACATAATATTCATGGACATTCATATGCCGGGGATGACAGGACTTGAGGCAATCAAGTGCATACTGAACCTAAAACCCGATACTGTGATAATAATTCTTAGCGCATATGACAGTTTCCAGTATGCCCAGGAGGCATTGAACCTTGGGGCTTTTAAATACATCACAAAACCCGTGAACAGAAATCTTGAGGTTTCGATGATAAGAACGGCGATGAACCAAGTGGACGTAAAGGAAGCCGCAAATCTTGACGGCGGATATCTTCAGAAAAAACTTGCGCTTGTCTCTCCGGTGCTTGAAAGCGATTTTTTCTACGACTGCATATTCAACCGAACCCATTCAGAAAATGTCTACACGTATTTCGACTATTTTGACATAAAAGAAGAATTCTTTGCCATCGGATGTTTTGAGTTTCCCGGAATAAACTCGTCAAATCAAAAAGAAATGTATGGAAAAGCAAGGGATATATTTCATTCATATTCAAAGTGCCTTGTCTCTGCCCTGCTCGTGAACAGGATAATCGTGCTTTTTTATTTCGACAAGAATCAGGAAAATTCCTCTGAGGGTTTTTGCAAAGAGTCGATGGAAAATCTGTACACAATCCTTTGCCTGAAAATAGAACGGGGAATTCGCGGCGGATTCAGCAAATGTTTTTCGGATATTTCATTGATTCCTGAAAAATACGGATTTTCCGTTGAAGCCTTAAATTCCGCCTCCTCAAAAGGCGAAATTATTTTTTCGGATGAACAGAAACAGTCCGAATCCAAGGAAAAGGCGGATGCGGACAATCTTCTTTCAAGGCTTTATACAAGGCTCAGGCTCGGTGATTCTGCGGAAATCCCTTACATTCTGCGCTCATACATTGACTATCTTGGAAAAAGGAATGTCGACCTTGATTACATGAAAAGCCAGATTTTTGAGATTTTTGTGAACGTAAGAAACATTCTGCATGAAATCGACGTGAAACACAGATTCCAGGCTTTGGAAGGCTCGTTTTCCGCAATCAGCAAGGTGAATGACGAGTCCGAACTATGCGCATACGCGATTTTGCGAATTGAGCAGGCGGCGAACAGTATCCGAGAACTCAAGAGCAAAAAGATAAATCCTATCATATCGAAATTAATTGTTTATCTTGACGAAAACATATCGGAAGATCTTTCGCTTGAGATGGCGGCGAAGGTGGCGGACGTAAATCCTTTTTACCTAAGCAAACTGTTCAGTGAAGAAACGGGCGAAACTTTTGTAAATCACATCTCGGAAAAACGTATGCAGATGGGAAAAAAACTTCTTTTGGAAACGGAGTTTTCCGTAAAGGAGATTGCCTCGAAAATCGGCTACAACGACCAGAACTATTTTTCTAAACTTTTCAAGGCGAAGTTTGGCGTTTCGCCCACGGACTTCAGAAAGTCAAGGTAGTTTTTCCGCTCGGTTTTGTGCGTGCCGAAACTTGAGTTTTTCCGGTTTTAGGCACAATGCTTTTGTTCAGCCATCAGTAGAATCGCATCTTGCCGGTGATTCATTTTCTTTTGGCGAGAAAAATTACATAAAAATACAGTCAAAAAAGCCTTTTCATGCATAAATATTCTTTTTTTTCTTTTTGCCATTCGTTATACTTTCCCCATTAAGATGTGCCTTGCACTATCGGGAGTATTTGATGAAAAACGCATACGTAAAAAGGGTCTGGGAAGAAGTAAGGTCCAAGAATCAGAGTGAGCCTGAATATCTACAGGCTGTGGAAGAAGTCTTGTCCACATTGGAGCCGGTTGTAGAAAAAATGCCTGAGCTTGAGCCTAATGCGATACTTGAGCGGATGGTTGAACCTGAAAGGGTCATAATGTTTCGAGTCCCATGGATGGACGACAACGGAAACTACCATGTGAACCGGGGATACAGGGTTCAGTTCAACAGCGCAATCGGCCCTTATAAGGGAGGCTTGCGTTTTTCAAAGGAAGTGAACCTTTCCGTGCTGAAGTTTTTGGGTTTTGAGCAGGTGCTGAAGAATTCCTTGACGACGCTCCCGATGGGCGGCGGAAAAGGCGGTTCGGATTTCGATCCCCACGGAAAGAGCGACAAAGAGGTGATGAGGTTCTGCCAGTCGTTTATGACAGAACTTTACAGACACATAGGAGCGGATGTAGATGTTCCTGCCGGAGACAAGAACGTAGGCGCAAGGGAGGTAGGTTATCTCTTTGGTCAGTATAAGCGAATCAGAAATGAATACACTGGCGTCATCACCGGAAAGGGGCTTTCGTTCGGAGGCTCGCTTGTAAGGACTCAGGCGACGGGTTACGGGCTTATTTATTTTGCACAGGAGATGCTCAAGAAGGTCGGAGACGATTTTTCCGGGAAAGTCTGCGTGGTTTCAGGTTCGGGAAATGTGGCGGAATATGCCGCCGAGAAACTCATACAACTGGGAGCGAAGGTCGTTACCCTTTCTGATTCGAACGGCTATATCTACGACAAGGATGGCATAACGCAGGAAAAACTTGATTGGGTAAAGGAACTTAAAAATGTCCGCAGAGGACGTATTTCAGAGTACGCAGAACAGTTCCCGTCTGCAGAATACCACGAAGGAAAGAAAGTTTGGGAAGTAAAATGCGACTGTGCGTTCCCGTGCGCAACGCAGAACGAACTTGTAGGGGCGGATGCGGAAATCCTTTTGAAAAACGGAGTGAAACTGGTCGCCGAAGGAGCGAACATGCCTTCGGATTTGGAAGCCGTCGAAAAATTCTTGAAGGCAAAGATTCTTTATGCGCCGGGAAAAGCATCCAACGCAGGCGGAGTCGCAACTTCCGGTCTTGAGATGAGCCAGAACTCGGAACGGCTTTCATGGTCTTCCCAAGAGGTTGACGAAAAACTCCATGGAATCATGGTGAACATACATGCGAACGCCTACGACACGGCGGTAAAGTTCGGCGCAAAGGAAGGCGACTGGGTGAACTACGTGATAGGCGCAAACATCGCTGGCTTCGTGAAAGTCGCAAATGCTATGATAGCGCAGGGGTTGGTCTAAGGACGGACATATTAACGCATCGTTAATCTGATAACTGGTCTTATGCCCGTCTCACGAATCGAGCGTGTTCGCTCGATTCGTGCAAGCTGTGGTGTTCATTTGTATGGGCGGACATATTAACGCATCGCTAATCTGATAACTGGTCTTATGCCCGTCCAAGTTTTGCTTTCCGGCAAAACTTGGAAAGATGAGTTGTGCAAGTTTTCCTCTCGGAGAACTTGGGTTGGCGGAAGATGAATAAAATATTGTGAGACCCGTATTCTCCGCCAACCATCCGGCAAAATTACCGTGCAAAAACTTTTCTTGCTTCTGCGATGTCTACAAGAGTTCCCGTAACATAGCGGTGCAGGACGCTTCCTATCAGCGATTGGTAGTTCAGACCTTGCTCAACGGCTATGGTTTTGAGTTTGTCTATGTCCGTTGAGTCCAAGCGCAATGAAACGGGCTTTTTGACTTCCTTGCTAGAATAATGTATTTTCGGAGGATTTTTAGCCGCTTTACGTAAACTTTCACCTACCCATTCGGGAGCGGCAACGAATTCATCCAGATGGTCTTCAATCCATTGTTCTTCCTCGTCCAATGGAGAATTTTCAAAAGCCCAAGCACTAAAAGCCTTTCTTTCGGATTCCGTTGCATTTTCATAATCAAAAGGTATTTTAATTTCCGCCATAATTTAGAACCTTCCTTTTTCTTTTCGTGAATAATAAGCGGTCTTTAAGAACCAACCCTCGTTTTCCATGACAACAAAAGGAACTGCTACCGGGTATCCGTTAAGTTCAACGATGATTCTTTGTTGGTCGGGTCTAGCCGGATTGTAACACAATGTATGTACAGCATAAACGGAAAAACTAAAAAATCCACATTTACTGTAAATCGCATAGTATTCATACGCCTGACTACAAGGAAGATAAGCAAAAATGCGCTCGATGCGTTCTCTTTTTGAGTGGTGATTGTGTACGGACGAGAGGTCCGGCGCAGGATTTAAAGTTCGCGAAAGCGAACTAGTATAATAGTTTCCTTGCAACACCTGCGCACATTTGAATAT
>CAJPOF010000036.1 GCA_905372235.1 uncultured Treponema sp. | reverse complement strand
GGTAAAGACGGACGTACGGGAATAAAAAATCACATCTGCATTGCAGAACGGCTCTATTTTTCGTTCGGCTTTGCAGTGCGGATTTTTCTTCGACTTACAAAAATGTCTGGCGGAAGAAAATCTTTTCCTACAAAATAAAGCGGTCTATCTCCGACTGTACGGTGCGGACTCCCTCGGCGGCTGCGGTTTGCAACTCTGCGACGGTTTCTACGGCATTCTTGATGTCTTCGGAGCTATGCGCCATGTTTTTCATCGTTGAGCCTATGCCCGCCGTGATTTCAACAAGGGCTTCCGTTTTTTCTAGGATATTTTTATTGTCAGCATTCATTTCTTCAGCTCCGGTTCGCACATCTTCGGTCAAGTTTTTGATTGTTTTGAAGACTTCGCTTACCTGAATGCTTTTGTCGCGCTGCTTGTCCATTGCCGTGCGGATTGCCTCCTGTTCGTCGGTAACGCTTTCAATTGCCTGACGCACGTCCTCGAATGATTTTCCCGCCGTTTCCGATGAAGAAACAACCAGTTCGACTGCCGAAACCAGTTCTTTGAGAGCCGCCGATATGAATTTCGACTGCCCTGCAGAATTTTCAGCAAGTTTTCTAATTTCGTCGGCAACTACTGCAAAGCCTTGTCCTGCTTCGCCTGCATGAGCCGCTTCAATCGCAGCGTTCATTGCAAGAAGGTTGGTCTGCGAGGCTATGCTTTGAATGACGGCGTTCGCTTCTGACATACGCTCGGATTTTGCCGAAATATCAAGAATCTTCGTTCTGACATCGGAAATATTTTTAAATCCTGCTTCGGACGATTCTGTCAGATGAGAAAAACGGACCGCATTGTTTTCAAGCGCATCCGTAACCGAGCGGATGCTGGTAAGCATTTCTTCCACCGTCTGAAAACTTTTGTTTACGCCTTCCGTTTGCCGGGCGATAATGTCGTTCAGGGCGGAGACATTTCCTCCGATGCGTTCCATTGTGTGCGAAACGCTTTCAATTTCGTCGGACTGCATATTCATCTGGGAAATGACACGTTCAACGTCAGCGTTGATATTTTTAAGAGCGTCCTGAGTTGCTGAAACACTTCCGGAAAGTCCTTGGCTGGATTTTGCAAGTCCTTCCACCGAGTTGCGCACGGTTTTCATGATTCCGTGCAGGGTTTGCACAAATCCGTTAAAACTTGAAGCGACAACGCCGATTTCATCGTTGCTTTTTACGACAATACGAGATGTTAAATCGCCGTCGCCGGAGCCGATATCGGTAAGGCGCGTGGCAAGTTTATCCAAAAGCAAGACGGATTTGAGCACCCACAGCGGAATGATGACGGCTACAAGCACTGCAAACGAGCAGATGAGAATCATAAATGTTTGAAAAAGTCGCGCCGTTTTTCTAGTTGCGTCGGTGAGCGTGCGGTTTTGCGCTTCTTTGTAGTCGATAAAGGCGTTTATGCGATCAAGCCAAAGCTGGAACGCCGGTCTTGCTTTTGAAAGAAGAATTTCGTTTGCTTCCGAATGCTTATTTGCGTTTTCAAGCGCAATAATCCGTTCGATAAGCGGCATTGTTTCCGCCTTGCTTTTTCCGATGTCGGAAAGAAGGTCCATTTCTTTTGTGGTATTGTTGATTTTTTTTGCAAAAATCTCATTGATAGCGGTTTCGGATTTTTCGTAAAAGTCCTCAAGAGTCCGAATGTCGGAAAGGACACTTTCTCTGTCGCGCTGGTCTTCAAGCAGCACAAAATCCCTGATTCGTATCGAACGGTCGTGAACGCTTCCACGGAAATTAATTGCGTACCGCTGTTTTACGGTGTTTACATCATTTATTTCAGTCAAGTTTTTGTTTATTTTTTTGATGCGATTTATTCCGACCAGTGTAATCGAAAGCACCAGCACCAGCGATATTCCAAAACCTGCGATTATTTTTGTGCGTATATTCATATCTTCCTCGATGACTAAAAAAATTATATTTTAGGATTATAATGCTTTCTGGCAAAATAAGCAAAGTTGTATTTTATCGATATTGAACGATGGATTTGTTTTTTTTGAAGGCTTTTTTTGGGGAAACATTCGGTTAAAAATCAAATTACAAAAAATCGCAGAATCAAAAACTCTAAAATCCGAAAAATTTTATGATGATTGAAATTAAAGAAAACGTTTTAAAAGCGTACTTTTCTTGTGAAAAATACGCAACGAATTTTGTGTTTTTCCAAAGGTCTATAAATTATTTGTTCTGAATGCAAAAAATCGCCAAGTTTTCTTGTTCTACGCGATATTTGTTCTTAATATACAATTTAATTGAAATTATGCGGTAAAGAGGTTAAAATTATGGCTAGTTTTGCCGCTCATGCAGGCGGCGTAATCCAAACACAGGAGTTTTAAATGATAAAGACTGTAAAAGACGTTGACTTGAAAGGCAAGCGTGTGATTATGCGTGTTGATTTCAATGTTCCTATGAAAGATGGAGTTGTGCAGGACGACACCCGAATCATGGCGGCTCTTCCAACAATAAAATATATCCTTGAGCAGAATCCTCGCTCTCTTGTTCTTATGAGCCATCTGGGAGATCCCAAAAAGGACGTTAAAAAAGCGGAAGAAAAGGCGATAAAGGCTGGAAAAACATGGACTGAAGATGATTCCAAGAAATTTATCGACGGAAAGAACCGCATGGCTCCCGTGGTAAAATATTTTTCCGGAAAACTTGGAAAAGATGTTGTGTTCCTTCCGGATGCTCTGGGGCAGAAGTCGGCTATCGATGCTCTTCCGGATGGTGCTGTTGCGATGCTTGAAAATGTCCGCTTCCACAAGGAAGAAACATCAAAGGATTCTTCGGAGCGAGATATAATGGCAAAAGAACTTGCCTCTTATGGGGATATTTTTGTAAACGATGCCTTTGGTACGGCTCACCGTGATCAGGCTTCCACCGCATCCATAGCAAAGTTCATGCCTGTTGAGGCTGTGGGTGGCTTCTTGATGGAAAAGGAAGTTAAATACATTCAGCCGATGGTAGAAAATCCTCCAAAGCCGCAGGTGGCTATAATCGGAGGAGCAAAAGTTTCTTCAAAAATCGCTGTGCTTGAATCTCTTTTGAAAAACGCTTCCGCACTTGTTATCGGCGGCGGTATGGCTTATACATTCCTAAAGGCGCAGGGGCATTCAGTGGGAATTTCTTTGGTCGAAGATGATTTTATTGACACGGCAAAAAAATTGCTTTCCGATGCG
The DNA here is from genome assembly GCA_905372235.1 of uncultured Treponema sp. Taxonomy (GTDB): domain Bacteria; phylum Spirochaetota; class Spirochaetia; order Treponematales; family Treponemataceae; genus Treponema_D. Next base: position 20,495 of record CAJPOF010000036.1, on the reverse strand, counting down.
GCTTCCAAAGGCGTGAAGATTGTACTTCCTGTTGACCACATAGCGGCAGACAAGTTCGACGCTTCCGCAACTCCTGTTCCTATCGACGGAGCTGACATTCCTGACAATCTTATGGCGATGGATGTAGGTCCAAAGACAATCGAACTTTATAAGGAAGTCCTTTCGACCGCAAAGTCAGTTGTGTGGAACGGTCCTGTGGGTGTGTTCGAATTTGACGCATTTGCAAAGGGAACTGCGACGGTCGCTCGTTTGGTGGCGGATGCTACCGGTAGGGGGGCGATGACAGTTGTCGGCGGCGGAGATTCTGTTGCCGCTGTGAACAAGTTTAACCTTGCCGACAAAATGAGCCACGTATCTACAGGCGGCGGTGCTTCTCTTGAATTCCTTGAGGGAAAAACGCTTCCTGGCATCGCTATTCTGGCTACAAAATAGGCGGAGTCTATTTATCCGGCAACCTGTCCGTTAATTCCGCATTTTGCCGAATCTTCGGACAGGACGCCGGGTTTGTAGCGTTACACCTTTCCGTCGCTTTTGCGCTCGGATTATTTACATTGTATTTTGGAGAAAATAAATGGCACGTACACATTACATTGCAGGAAACTGGAAGATGAATACTTCCAAAGCGGAGGCTGTCGCACTCGCAAAAGATTTGGTCGAACAGCTAAAAGGAAAAACTAACAAATTCATGATAGGAGTTCCTTTTGTTTATCTTGATGCTGTCTCTCAGGTAGTGAAGGGATCGAACATCATTCTTGCGGCTCAGGATTGTGCTGCGACAGAAAACGGAGCTCACACCGGAGAAGTTTCTACCGCCATGCTCAAGGACATCGGTTGCCAGTGCGTAATACTTGGGCATTCTGAACGAAGGCATGAAATCGGCGAATCCGACGAGCTTATCAATAGAAAAGTAAGAAAAGCCTTGAATGACGGACTTGAAGTTGATCTTTGCATTGGTGAACTTCTTTCCGAGAGAGAAGCCGGCGAAGCGGAGCAGGTTTGCGCTTTCCAGCTTTCCGCGGGTCTTGCGGGGGTTACGGAAGAGCAGATGAAGAATGTTACGATAGCGTATGAACCGGTTTGGGCAATCGGAACAGGAAAAACTGCGACCCCGGAGGATGCTCAGGCTATCCATAAGTTTATCCGAGGTTATATCGCAAAACTCTACAATCAGAAAGTCGCTGATAATGTTATAATCCAGTACGGCGGTTCTATGAAGGCTTCCAATGCGGCGGAACTCCTTGGCCAGCCGGACATCGACGGCGGACTTATTGGCGGAGCTTCATTGAAAGCAGAAACATTCGTTCCGATTTGCGTTTTGTAATCCTTTCGTAAAAAAATAACGGGGTCTTTCTTCTTGGAAAGACCCCGTTATTTTTAACGGCTTTGAAGCTGCCTAATTTTTGCGAACTTATTTTGTAAGTTCGCTTGCGTTTTTTATGTAGCGTTTTGCCGTGCTTTCCGAAAGTTCGAATTTGTGCGCTGTTTTGTTGCTTGTGGCGATATATTTTGTCCGCTCTCCGTCTTTTTCCGAATAAATGTCCACGGTGATTTTTCCTTCCGTTCCATCGATTTCAACTGAAACCTCCTTTTTTGCAGGAAGAACCTTTGTATCGTCCAGCCAAGAAGCGGCTGTACAATTTGAAATTTGCCCCAGCCACACATTGACCTTGGATGTGTCGGCTTCCAACGACGACGCAGTTCCCGAAAATGTCCAGGTGGCTTCAGCATCGGATGCGCCGGTGTCTTCCGATGGCGCAGATTTCGAGACGGACCAAGTATCTTTCTGCATTGTTACGTTCACCGAAGAAATGCTTGAGCCTTTTATTGAAAAGACGCTCTTGCTTCGATAATCCTCTTCGCTTTTGTTGAAAATGCTGTGGAGATTTCCTGAAACCAGGTTTATGTCCTTGGAGTTTCCTACAGCCACGTAGGTTTGAGACCCGGTCGATGAGGCTTTTCCGATTTTTAAGGTTCTTAAAACTTTTCCGTTTTTGGATGCCATAACGGTTATCGCCTTGTCCTCGTTCAGGTCGTAGCGACCGTTTTGTTCTTCGGAAGAAAGCCGCCCGATTGTGTCGAGGATTTTTATTTCCTTCAAATTTTCGGTTATGTTGTTCATGTCCGATGAGTTTGCCTTGAAATCACCTGTTCCAACATACCAGTCCGAGCCGTCAAGCAAAAAAGTGATTTTTCCGTCTGCCTTTTCTACTGTGATGGAGTCAAATCCTTCGTTCAGTTTAAGTGTTTTCACAGGATTTCTGAACGCAAGAATCAGCTGGACAATGCAGATGGCAAGCAGAATTCCAATGCAGGACAGAAGGATTAGTTTTCTAGTCTTAATTTTTTCTTCCATGGGGTTCTCCGTAATTATTTTGCTTCTTTTTTGATTTCACGGCTATCGTTAGGATCGTATTTGTCGTGAAGTTTTCGACGGCGGACAGTTCGTTTGTGCCATACAACAAGTCCGGATACGGCGCTCAACACGGCGATTCCGATTATGCAGAAATATTCAACGCTTGCCGCATAAAATCCGGTTGTGTTGGAAATTGACTGAAACGAAACGCCCTTTGTCCGCATTGAACACAAATCGCTGTTTCCGTTCATGTAGTCAACGGCATTTCTTACCATGATGGCAATCGGCTCTTTTCCGCCGTCATCGAGCAGTTGGTCTGAAGTAATGTACGATGAGCCTGCCACAAAAATTTTCCCAGCCTGCCGAGCCTTGGCGATATGTGTTGTCGTGGAAAGACTTGCGTTTTCTGTGCTTTGTTCATCCGCCGGATTTCTGTCAAACGCACTTTTGAATTTTCCTTCAAGAAGAATTGCAAGCGGATAGCTGTTTTCAGTGGATTTATCGTAAGGCGGTTCCATTCCGGGAGTAAGCTGAATATTTCGGCTTTCTTTCCAGCCTTTTTCCGATGTGCTTGCAAGAACCGTAAAGCGTATGTCCTTGTTCTCTTCCGCTCCGCTCGTGTTGATTCCGCCCGATTGCAGGAAAATCACGTATCCCAAGTTTTTTGTGATTGGATGCTTTTGGTTCAGTTGCTTTCCCGAAAGTTGAGGCGCCCAGTAAAGGTTTATGTTTCCATATCCCTGCTGACGGGCGACATAGCAATTCTCGTCGAAAAGGTAGTTTGTCTCAAGTTTTGCGCCGTATCTGTCAAGTATAATGTTCAGTCCGGTTTCAAGCGGATTGTAAGTGGACGGCTGATAATAATTTCCCTGAACCACCTGAAACGGATCTGCAAAAATCATCACGTTTCCACCTTTCATCACAAATTGGTCGATTTTATACAATTCGGATTCTGAAAGAATTTCGCTTGGTCCGTTTACGATTATTGACGTAAGATTTGCGGGAATGTCGGCTTCCTTCAGGTTGATTTCCGTAAGCTCGTACATATCCGAAAGCAGTTTTACGAATTTGCTTTCTTCGCCGTTTTCGTCTCGGAGCGGTTTTTCGCCGTTCCCTGAAATGTAGCCGATTTTTGTGGATTTCGAAAGCAAAGCTTGAAGACTGTCCGAAATTCCTTCTTCCATATCATCAAGACCTGCAAGCACAAAACCGAAAATCGAACGCTGAATCGCCACCGGAATGATTCTGAACTTATCGCCGTATTCGATTACCAGCCCGAATATCCCCGAACCCATCGAATCGTCGGGATTCTTCCAGTTTATGACCTGAAGACCGTACTTTTCGGAAAGTGCCTCGATTTCCTCGGCGGAATCAGGAGTTTTTTTAAGGTAGGTAAGTCTGTTCAGGTTCTTTTTGTTAACCGTGTTGAATGCGCTTTGAACGCTCATGTCCAACTGGTCGAATCCTGCGATTCTGAATTTTTCAAGTTCATTCGTGGCATAAAGCGTTACGGTTATGGAATCTTGGGAAGAAAGACCTGCAAGAGCGTCTGTGGTGGAAATTATTTTTGCGATTTTTGTGGTAAGGTTGTACTCAAATCCCGATTCGGACGTTATTCCGTCCAAAACTTCTATGGAATCTCCGTAAGAAATCGCAAGTCCCATCCACACCTGCTTAAATCCCACCTCGTTGTTCTTTACTTCCTGAATCTGAATCTGGCGGAGTCCGTAGCCGGTCGCAATCTTCTGACTTTCGCTTTTATCCATGTCAAAGATTGTGTAGGAGAAATTTTTATTTGCCGCACCTTTGTATTCCATAAGAATGTCTTTTACGTAAGTAGAAACCTTGCTGTACGTGGACGGAAGGTTTTCCGAAAAAAATACTTTCACGGAAAGCGGTTCGGTCAAAGTCTTTACAGTCTGTTTGCTCGCCGCAGAAAGCGAATAGGCTCTCTGCTTGGTGATGTCAAGCCGCAAGTGGGCGTTGTGACCGACGATGCAAGCCAAAACCAAAACTATTACAAGAAGGGCAAAGTCGCTTTTTGGGCTTTTTAGCCAATTTAAAATTTTTTTCATCTTTAGCTCCTTAGTCTCTTTCCTTTTTCTGAGTTTTTACAGTAAGGCAGAAAAAGAATACCGTCAGGCATACAAAATAAAGCAAATCTCTTGTATCGATGATTCCGTGGGAAATTGAAGTGAAATGCTCGTATGTTGATATGAACTTGAAAAACTCATCGATGAAGTGCGGAATGCTTTTCGGAATTGAGAACGGAACATAAATCGACATCATCACCGCACAAATCGGAAGAGATACAAATAGCGAGACAATCTGGTGCTTTGTGATGGAAGAGGCGAAAAGTCCGATTGTCGAAAAAAGTGCGCAAAGAAGCACAAGCCCAAGATATCCTGCGATTATTTGATTTATGTCGAGTTTTCCGCAGAAAGACACCAACACAGGAATCAGAATCGTCGGAAAGACCACGATAAGGGATGTCACAAAGGCGGCTAAAGTTTTTCCCATTGTAACGCTGAACTCCGTCACAGGAAGTGTCATCAGCGTCTCAAGCGAACCGGTTCGTTTTTCTTCGCTGAAAAGCCTCATCGTTATTATAGGAATGAATACTGTAAGCAGAATCGACTGGAACAAAAACAGGATTCTCATGTCGGCGCTTTTGTAAAGGAAAAAATTATATCCGAGAAAAAGTCCCTTAAAGAATGCCAGACTAAGAATTATTATGTTCATGCATATTACAATATATGCGATTGGACTTGAAAAGTAGGAGGAAAGTTCCCGCTTCATGATGATTTTTGCCGTATTAGGCTTTTTTACAGACTGCTCGTTCATTTTGCGCCTCCGTTTTCTGCTTTGGGATTTTCTTGAGAAGGCTCTGCCGTAAGGATTCTGAAAATATCTTCAAGGCTGTTTTTCTGAAGACTTAGTTCGTAAAGTTCCAGATTTTTTGCGACAACCGCCTTTGCCACCTCCGGACGGATTTCCGTTCCATCTTTTATGGAGATGAGCGCGGTCGAGCCTTTTTCAGCCTTTTCGAACGAGAGGCTCTCTATTCCTTCGATTCCATGAACCGCTTCTGAAAGTTCCGCCTCGCTTGCGTTTGCGTTCAATCGTATCGTGGCGGAATTTGCATAACGGGTTCTAAGCTGGTCAGTCGGAGAATCGGCGACAAGTTTTCCCCCGGAAATGATTATCACTCGGCTGCAAAGAATTTCCACTTCGCCAAGAATATGGGTGGAAATGATTACCGTTCGGGTTTTTCCTATTTCTTTTATTAACGCTCTTACTTCTTCCACCTGATTAGGGTCAAGGCCGCTTGTAGGCTCGTCCAAAATCAAGATTTCAGGATCATTCATAAGAGCGTGCGCAAGTCCCACCCGCTGCCTGTAACCGCGTGAAAGTTCTGCGATGTTTTTATGCATCACTTCCTCAAGTCCGCATTCCTTGCACAAAAGCGGAACTTTTTCCGCCGGGTCTTTTCCCTGAATGTCCGCAATGTAGTTCAGGTAGTCCTCGACAATCATGTCGCCGTACAAAGGCGCGCTTTCCGGCATGTAGCCGATTCTGCTTTTTACGGCTACCGGATCTTCCAAAACATCGATTCCACCTATCTTGATAGTTCCGCTTGTAGGCTTCAGGAATCCCGTAATCATTCTCATCGTGGTAGTTTTTCCGGCTCCGTTAGGACCAAGAAGACCTACAATCTGCCCTGTTGGAATGGAAAAACTAACACCGTCAACGGCTTTGAAAAATCCAAAATGCCGAGAGACGTCAGTAACTTCAATCATTTATTTTCTCCCATAAGCGTAAATTCAAAAGTGAAAAACGCCGTAAAGTAAGAAAGTCTGCGACGCAAACTTTTGATGAAATTTTATTTTCATTTAGATACAAGTTAAAAAACAACTGAATTCGCTGTCCGGTTACACATCAAATCGTGTATTTCCGTTTTTTGGGGTCTTCGTTTTGCTTGAAAAGTATGGCAACATTCCCGATGATTCTGACCAGCGTCGCTTCCGTTTTGGCGCAGATTTCTTCTGTCAAGGAGCGTTTTTCGTCCTTGAATTCGTTGAATTTCACTTTTATAAGTTCGTGAAAATCCAGCGATTTTAAAACCATCTCGATTACTTGCGGTGAAACTCCGTTTCCGCCGACTATCACAATCGGGGCTAAGTTGTGGGCTTGTTTTTCCAGTTGTTTTCTTTGCTTGCTTGTTAATTCTGTCATGGTGTAAATAGTACCAAGTATTTTTTCCAAAGACAATCAGGGCGCAAAGGCATTTTCCAACTCGCATTTCACGGCCCGCCTAGGGCTTGGTGGGCGGCAACAAAAACATACGATTTTAGCCGGCATATATAAAAATCCATCAATACGGGAAAAGCCGCCCACTGCCTTACGGCACCGTTCAATTCTCCGCGCGGAGCATTCTTCCAAAAAAACGCATCCTCCCTATCTTTGTTTTTCTTAATCGTCCCTACCTTATTTTAAGGAACAGTCCAAGAACGGCGACTGTTATCAGTAACTGCAATATCATGAATTTCAGAAGAACTTGCGTGGTGCTCCAGCCTTTGTTCTTCCGCATATGGTCATGCAGCGGAAATCTAATGTTTTCGAATATTTTTATATGGAAGAATCTTAAAAGGAAAACTTTCAGAAGTCCCATTCCGCCGTTCAGAAAAATCACTGTGCTTGTGGCAAAAATCAAAAGCGGGTTTCCGCTTATAAGAACCATCACTCCTATAAAATATCCTAGCGCCCTGCTTCCTGCATCCCCCATCAGCACGCTGGACGGAAATGCGTTGTGCCAAAGATAGCCCATCAGAACTCCGGCAAAACCGAATGTCATCAACGCCCATTTTGCTCCGTCCTGCAGATGCGGAACTAAAAGATAGGCGGCTATGTCTTTATGTCCCAAAATGAAATAAAACACAGCTCCTAAAGTAAGAAGGGCAATCAGCACCAAAGAGCCGCTAAGCCCGTCAACGCCGTCGGTGCAGTTTGTGGTGTTTATCGAAGCCCATATAAGAATCACGCTTATTGCCACAAATACGGCAGGATGCACATTCACAGGATTTGAAATGAATGGAAACCAAAAATGCACGTTTCCGTCGGCGTTTTGCCGTGATATGAAAAAATATATAAGAAGAGCCGTAAGAATCGCTATTACTAGGTCAAGGAATCCTTTAAGGTATTCGCCCCAACTGGTGATGCTTCTGTCATCAAGGAATCCCATGAGCATCGTAAGCCAAGTAAGAATTAAGATTCCCGCCTGAAGAATTCCCATCGGAACAAAAATTATGCATATCAGCGCATAAATCGAAATGAAAACGGAACCCGCTCCTGTAGGTTTACCTTTTGCGGCTTCGGCGTTTTCCTTAATCGTGAATTCGCGTCCCCGGTCATGCGGAAGTATGTCGTAAAATTTTGGAAGAATCCAATTGGTCACAAAAAATCCAGTGTAAAGCACAAGCGCAATCAGCACCGTATATGACTGCAGAAGCCGGGCAGGTCCCCAAAAAGTCTGTAGAAAAACGCCAAGATGGTAAAGCATAAAATCCTCGGTAAAAAATTAAATCGGAACAAAAACGTTGAAACGTATTTTGATTCCATTAAAAAGAACGATGGTGCATTCCTGTAAAAATCATTGAGATTTCGTGTTCATTGCAAAAATCTATCAGAGCGCGGTCGCTTGAAGTGCCTCCTGTCTGAATTATGGCTTTTACACCCATTTCCGCCGCCTTGATTATCCTTTCGTCAAAAGGAATGGATGTGTCGCTGACCAGAACTTCGGCATTCGTGTCCGAAGACGTCAAGCCGTTTCTGAAACATTCCTCGGCATCCTGAATCGCAAGATTCAGCGACCTTTTTCTGCTTGGCTGTCCGGTAGAAATTCCGATGGCTGAAAAATCATTTATCACAATCGACGAATAAGATTTTGCAGGCAGGCAGACCATAGTTCCGAACGCCATGGAATCAATCTGAGCCTGATTCGGGCGTTTTTGCGTAACGATATGCCATTTCCGGAACAGTTCATTGTCGGCTGTCTCCACCATAAGTCCGCCGTCCACGGATGAAACCTCATGGAAACTTGAAGAGACCACAGATGCCATTACCAGACGGATAGAATTGTTCTCGGCAAGTATCTGCCGGGCATCTTTTGTGAAGTCGGGAGCGATTATTGCCATCAGATTGGATTTTGAAAGCGTTATCGCGGCTTCCACATCGATCACGGCGCTGCAGCCGAGCGTCGCTCCGTCAAAGATTTCCGGAGCGCAGTTGAACGTCTTTGAAAGGGAATGGTTCACATTCGAGCCAAGAGACGCGGCAATCGGATTGTTGTTTTTTATTCCTATCGTAAAGACAGAGCCTGCAGCAGGCGTAAAAGGTGTAGTGTAAGCGTAGCCGGAACTGTCTATGGTTTCGACCTCGAACGGGTTTTTTATGATTTTAAGGAACAGGCTGACCGTGTTCCACGCAAGAAAATAATTTTTCACAATCAAAAGATCCAGTTCCTTTCCCTGAATCTTTTTCATTCCATTGAGTGCGGAATTTTTTAAGTTTTCCGTGTAAAGACACGCAGACTGATGGGGGTTGCTTCCATGGCTCAGTTTTATGCTACGTTCGTATGGAACCATAAAATATTTTGGAAACTCGATTTTCTGTTTTTGCATCATTATCGAAAGAGAAGTCGCCGCATCGTATGCCGAACACAGATTCAACGCTTTTGCCGCAAGTTCAAGCCTGAACTCTTTTGATACGCTGTCAGTCCTCAACTGAATCGTGGCTTCGTGATAGTCTTCAGGATTTGTAAGGACAAGAGTGCTGTTGTAGTTCTTTGCGGCGTATCTTATCAATGAGATGTGCTTGAAATCTATGGAATTTTCAGAACTTGATTCTTCAAGGAACGATGTCAACGGCATGAACTTGGGCTGAATATTTATGCAGACAAGTTTTACCTCGCCTGCGCTTTCAAGACCGTCGTAACTGTATTTATTTTCCGTCTGGTCAATCTGATGAAGAAGCCTGAGGTGGGCATCGTTTTCATGACTTGAGTTAAGAAGGGATTTTTCCACAGTCACGGGAATGTTCTTGTATCCAAGAAACTCCGCCGTCTCACCGGCAGAAATTATCTCCCAATTATCCGAGACAAGAAATTCCGCAAGTGAAAGCAGATTTTCCATGTTTTCAGTATAAAGAATGGCACGCTTTTTCATGAGTTCATTCTATCAAAATTGCATTAAAATTCAATTGCACAGAATATGCAGAAAGTTCGAAGCCCTTGCTGAACGGAAATCGTTCGATTCGCAGAAGTTTTTAGAACCCGTAAAAATCGATTTTCTTTACTTTATCAATGAATTTCTAGCGAAAATCATAATTCTGCATGATAATATAACGTGTACTTTTAGGAGGTGTAATTATGGCTGAGGATTTTTCTTTTGAGATAACCGAAAGTATTGGACTCATTTCCGAATCCAAGAGCGGATGGAAATTTGAAGTGAACAAAGTTTCGTGGGGCGGTCGTCCTGCAAAATACGACATCAGAAGCTGGTCTCCCGACCATCAGAAAATGGGAAAAGGCATTACCTTGAGCGGCGAAGAAATAAAAAAACTCGGCGAAATTATCGGGGGGCTTTCCCTCTGATTTCTGTGGCTGAAAAGAAATTATTCGTATTTTGCGCTTGATGCGCCTTTTTTTACAACGATTTCGTAAATCAGTTTTTGAAGATAAATGTCTTCAAGCAGGCTTCCGTTGGAACGTATCGCCATATCGCATTCTGCGATTGAAGCCAATATCGCATGGCTTTGCCCCGGACTCCAAGTTTTTGCGGCGTTTGCATATTGATTCTTCATCTTTTTGCTTGAAAATCCGTTTTTCTTGAGGTTGAAATCATCTGTCATTCCTGAAGCAAGAAGTTTGTGGTATAGGGCGAGTTTTCTGTAGCAGGAGGCAAGTCCTGCAAGAATCAAAAAGGATTGGTTTTCTTTTGAAAGTCTTATCTTTTGAAGAATCATCAGAGTTCGTTCGAGGATTTTTTCGGGATTTGAGCCGTAGTCAGCCATCGTGTCAAAAAGGGTGAATGCGTTTTCTTCTCTTGTGCTGAAAAGCACCGAATCTACATCGTCGCATGTTATGAGGTGGTCTTTTTGGAAAATCGGAAAGAATCGGCTGCACTCGCTTTTCAATGTTTCGGTGTTGCTTTCGAACATTTCGACAATCGAATTTACGGCGTCATTTTCTATTGAGTAGCCGTTTTTGCTGAAGAAATTCTTTATCCATTCGTGGCGGCGGTTTTCAGAAAGTTCCCAAAAGATTTTCTTGTTTGAAGGCGGAATCGCCTTGTCGAGTTTTGAATTTATGGAATATTCATCGGAAATCAGAATCAGGATGTTCTTGTCGATTTGTCCCGATTGAATCCAGTCGATTATCATGCCGATTTCGTTCGGCTTTTTTATTGCATCCGCATTTTTTACGACGATGCACGTGGCGTCGGAAAAAAGGTTTTCGTTCTGAAGTATCGAAAGGTATTCCGTCGGAGAACTTTCCGTTGCATAGTAAAGACTTTCTTCAATTTGACCGTATTTTTTTTTGAGCGAAGTTTTTATGGCTTTTACGGCATCGTTTTTTTCGCCTGCTTCAGGACCCGTGTAAAGATAGACCATACTGCGAAAATCTCCAGTCAGTAGGTTCGCACTATGCTTGAAAGCACACCCACGATTCTTACGTCATTGCAGAGTATGGGTTGGAACGCAGGATTTTCCGGCTGTAGCCTTACGCATGAATCTTCCCGATAATATCGTTTGAGCGTTATCGCATCCTCTAATACGGCAACGACTATTTGCCCGTCGAACACGGATTCAGTCTGTTCGATTACCGCAAGGTCTCCTTCCAATATGCCGGCGTTTATCATGCTTGCTCCCCTTACCCTTAGAGCAAAATAACTTTTTCCGGGTTTTATGAAAGGTTCTGTAAGATTGACGTAGCCGTCAAGGTTTTCTTCGCATAGCAGGGGTTTTCCTGCAGCCACCGTCCCCAAAAGCGGAATTTTGTTTATGTATAGCCTGGAATCTTTTTCTTCTTTTATTATTCGGATTGACCTTGAGCGTTTTGTTTCGCTTGAAAGATAGCCTTTTTTCTGAAGGGCCGCGATGCGGTCTTGCACTGCTTTCAACGATATTCCAAAGTGTTCGGCGATTTCACGGATTGTAGGAGGATATGAGTTCGCCTCTGTGAAATTTGTGATGAACGAGAGAACTTCTTTCTGTCGCTCTGTTATCTCCCGCATCAGCTTATTCCTCCTCAAATTTTGAGTCGAATAATGCCGATATTTTGTCAGCGGCTTCCTTTTCGTCCGTTCCTTCTGTTCTTAGTGTGAGGACTGTGTTGTAACCTGCCGCCATAGTGATTACTCCCATGATTGACTTTGCGTTCACTGTTGTGTCATCTTTGGCAATGATTATTTCGCAGGCGAACTGGTTTGCGGCCTGTGCGATAATTGCGGCTGGGCGAGCATGAATTCCTGCTCGATTTTTTACGGTAAGTAGTCTTTCAATCATAGTATGTTCCTTTTCCACAAAATATATTTTTTGCCGCTACATAAAGCATCCGCTTAGTGTAATCAGCCCTCACTCTTTTTAGTAACTGCCATCGTCGCCCATGTATGTGGACTGCATCTCTCCGTTTTCTATCCATTTTAAGACATTCTGGTTGAAGTCTCTTGCCGAATTGTATCCCATGTTTTTGAGCCTTTCGTTCATGCTGGCGGCTTCGATGATTATCGGAAGGTTTCTTCCTGAGCGGACGGGAATATCGATGGCTGGAATTTTTACTCCAAGAATGTCGATGTATTTTTGGTCGACTCCAAGACGGTCGTACGCTTTGCTTTGATCCCATTCCTCAAGCTGAATAACCAACTGGATTTCCTTTTGGTCTCTGATTGCTCCGACTCCGTAAAGTTGCGAAATGTTTATTATTCCAAGACCCCGTATTTCCATGTGGTGGCTTATAAGCGCATTCGGACCTCTGCCAATGATTATGTTTCCGTTTACGCATTTTGTTTCAACGATGTCGTCGGCGACAAGTCTGTGTCCGCGCTCCACAAGTTCAAGGGCGGTTTCGCTTTTTCCGACTCCGGAATGACCTGTAAGAAGAATCCCGATTCCGTAGACTTCCACAAGAACGCCGTGAATTGTCTTTTTGGGAGCAAAAATATTCGAAAAAACTCTTATCAATCTGGATGTGAAATCTGTGGTGTCCATTGGAGTTTGCAGTATGGGACAGCAGACTTCTTCTGCAAACTGCGCAAATTCCTGGGTAGGTTCTTGGTTGTTTGAAAAGACACAGCACGGAATCTTGTAAGCAAAAAAATCTTTTAGCGTATCGCTTTTGTTTTTGTTGTGAAGTTCTTGAAGGTAAGCCGTCTCTCCGTGTCCGAAAAGCTGTACTCGTTTGTTTGCGAACGCATCGAAAAATCCCGAGAGGGCAAGCCCCGGGCGATTTATGTCGGGAACGGAAATTTCTCTTGGTAGACCGCGGCGGCCGCCGATACATTTTAGTTCAAGCGCATCGTGACCTGGCAAATCAAGTTCTATCATGTCTAAAACAGTGAATTTTCGTTCCGCCATGTGTGTACTATACACGGAAACGGCTTTTTTATTCAACCGGAGGAAAATCGGGCGCACGGAGCGAAGATAAAACCGCTTTTCCTGCAATTTTTTTTTCAAAATCCATTTTTTTTCTATTTTTTTGTTGTTACATTCCGATTACGAACACGTTTAACTGTTTAAGTTCTTACTTGATGAAATCAGTCATGAAACTGTAGGAAAAATCGATTTTTTAAGGAATCTTCAAAAACTTCGCTTTTTTGATTTTTTCTTTAGATTTTACTTGAGATGTTTTTTATAAGTAATTAATGTATAAAGACTTATAAAAACTCGTCGGGCATGTTTTAAAATCCGAAAAAGGTTTTAGATATGCCCTTAAATTAGACTTCAAAGAGGAGTTTTGATTTTTAAGGATTTGTCATGAGAAAAATTATATCAGCGGCGTTCTTTCTTTCGTGCATTTTATTCTTTGGCATTTGCGAAGAAACGGAATCCGGTTTTGGTGTGATACGTCTTAATATAGAAGATGCGGTAAAAACGGCTTTGGAGAACAACATTTCGATAAAAAGTTCCGCTCTTGAACTTGAAAAACTTTCCGCCGTAAAAAAATATTCATGGGGGAGTGTAAGTCCAAGCATTTCCGCAAGCGGAATTTATAGAACCAATTTTGAAGAAAATGCGGATTCCCTTTCCTTTTCCGGAACTGTGAGTCTGGGGCTTTCGACAAATCTTTACACAACCATGAAAGCGGCACGGCTGAATTATGAGAACGGGCTTCTGTCATACGGAGAGACCCTTCGTTCCGTTGAACTTAGCGTGCGAAAGACTTTTTATGCCCTTCTTTACGAAAAGGAAAACATCGAACTTCAAAAACGCGGGCTTGAGACAAACAGAGTTCAGTATCAGACGAATCAGGAAAAATTCAGGAACGGAAAAATCAGCGAACTTGATGTAATGACAAGCCGCGTTACTTACGAGCAGAAAAAGCCCATTGTGGAGTCCGCAGAAATTTCCTACAAAAACGACCTTGCGCTTTTCAAGCAGATTTTGGGTATAGAACAAAATACGGAAGTCGAGCTGGACGGAACGCTTGACGATGTGCTTGAGCTAAAAAAAATAAAACTTGACTTTCTTCCGAAAGTTTCCGAGCCTGCGCCAAAGGTTCGTTCCGCAGAAAAATCGCTTGAGATTGCAAAAAATTCTCTTTTGTCTTCACGTTTTTCTGCATACAGCCCCAGCCTTAGCGCTTCGTACACTTATGGGATTACAAACGCCTATTCCGTAACGAAAAACGAAAAATCTTGGAACAACCCCGAGCATTCGCTTTCAGTTGGAGTAAATATTCCTCTGGACGGCTATCTTCCTTGGTCTCAGGGCGGTTTAGCTGTCCGGTCTTCAAAAAAGTCCGTGGAAGATGCAAAATTGAAGCTTGAGTCTGTAAAAACTTCGGTTCAGGTAGAAGCAGAAAATTATTTAAGAAAGATAAATCAGGGAATCGGACAGATTTTTTCGCTTAAAGAAAACGAAAAACTTGCGGAACAGGCGCACAATATGTCGCTTACCGCATATAACTATGGAAAAACGGACATTCTAAGCCTTCAGAATTATTCCGACTCGCTTTTGAGCGCAAGGGTCAGCGTAAAACAGCAGGCGTATTCGATTTTGAGTTCTCTGCTGGATTTTGAAAATCTCTTGGGACTTCCGTTTGGTTCGTCGATAAAATAAATTAGAACTTTTTTTGAGGTATTGGAATGAAAAAAACTCTAAAAAAATGGCTCATTGTGAGCGCAATAGTTTTGGTAACTCTGATAGTTTCGGTGATAATTTTTGTTACCGGATACAAAAAAAATGTTGTAGGAATGCCCGGCGGCGGTATGGCATTTGCAGTTGGGGAAGATTTTCCCGAAATCGAGATTTCATATGTTACGGTGCGGAGCGAAATTGCGTCTGATGAGACTTTAAAAGATTATGTTCTTACGAACGGCGAAGTGGAAAGTCAAAGTGCGATTGAAATCTATCCTTCGATGAGCGGAAAAGTAAGCCGAGTAAACGTAATGCTCGGTTCGCACGTTGAAAAAGGTGATGTAATTGCATATGTAGATCCCAGCGAACCCGGCTCGAATTATGCGCAAAGTCCCATAACAGCTTCTATCAGCGGAAGTATAGTCTCTTCTCCTTTAAAGGTGGGTGCAAAGGTAAGCAACACAACGGTTTTTACGATGATAGGCGATATTGAAAATCTTCAAGTTTCGGCTTTGATTCCGGAACGATATGTCTCGGAACTGAAAGTGGGACTAAAGGCGGAAGTCAGTCTTGAGGCTTACCCCGGCGTTGTATTTAATGCGACTGTAAGTCGGGTAAGTCCTGTTGTTGACAAAGCCAGCAGGACAAAGGAGATAATCCTTAATTTTGACAAGAACGATTCTCGTGTGAATGCGGGAATGTTTGCAAAAATCAAACTGTATACTTCCACATACGGCGGAAAAATTGTGATTCCTAAGGATTCGGTGGTTTCCGATGACGAGCAGAATTATATTTTTGTAGTGAACGACGATTATTCCGTGTCAAAGAGGCTTGTGCGATTGGGAAAATCCGTTGATTCAAAAGTTCAGGTAACGGCCAATCTTATGGCGGGTGAAAGGGTTGTTGTTGAGGGAATGCTTTCTCTTTCAGACGGTGCAAAAGTAAGCGACATCGCAAATCCAAAGGCTCCGGAAGCGGAAGTAGCGAAAAATGATTCTGCTATAGATGAACCAAAAATCAAAATCAAAGGCAAAGTTAAAATCAAGGAAGGACTTTAATGGGTATATCAAAAAAAACACTTGAGCATCCTGTCCTTGCGCTTATAGTTTTTGTGCTTTTGGCAGCACTTGGACTATTTACTTTGAAAAATGTTCCGATTGCACTTTTTCCTGATGTGGATTTTCCTTATGTTATGGTCATAACTTCTTATCCGAATGCAGGTCCGGAATCCGTGGAAAAAAATATTACCAAGGTTCTTGAAAGTTCCTTGGTCAGCGTAAATGGACTAAAAAATCTTTATTCAACGTCTTCTGAAAGTTCTTCGATGATTCAGATGGAGTTTAACTATGGCGTAAATCTTGAGGATGCTGTAAACGACATACGGGATAAACTTGGACGGGTTACAAAAAGTCTTCCTGACAATGCCGGTTCTCCTACGATTTTTAGAATCAGTGCGGATTCCATGCCGATTATGCGTATTGCTATTCGAGGAAACCGTTCCGTTGACGATTTGAAGCAGATTGCCGAAGACAATATAGTAGACATTCTTGAGCAGTCTAGCGGCGTTGCCGAAGCGAGCGTAATGGGCGGAAAAACAAAATGCGTTCGTGTGGAACTGGAGCAGAATCGGCTTGCGGCATACGGTTTTACCGTGGCTCAAGTAAGTGCGGCTTTGGCAAAGCAGAATCTTGAATTGGGCGGCGGAAAACTGAATGAAGGTCAAAAAGATTACACGGTCAGAACTACGGGAGAATTTTCCAGCATAGACGACATAAATAAAACCGTAATTGCGACGGTTAACGGTTACGATGTAAAACTTAGGGATATCGGAAATGCGTTTATGGGTTTTGAAGATTCCAGTTCGGAGGTTTTCATAAACGGGGAAAACGGCGTATACGTAAGCGTAACAAAGCAGTCCGGCTCAAATTCCGTAACCGTAGCGAATAATGTCTACAAAAAAATAGAGCAATTGAAGAAAACATTACCGTCTGATATTTCAATGGAGATAATACAGGATGATACTGTTGCCATCCGCAAAACCATCCGCACTCTTGTAAGTTCGGCTTGGCTGGGGCTTATACTGGCGGTTATAGTTCTTTTTGTATTCTTGCAGAATTTTAAGTCAACTATAATAATTGCAATATCAATTCCGCTTTCACTGATTATAACTCTTTTGTGCATGAGTTTTGCAGGTCTTACCCTGAACATGATGACGCTTACGGGGCTTATTCTTGGTGTCGGAATGATTGTGGATGCATCAATTGTTATGATTGACAATATCTATAACTACAGGTCAAGGGGAGCTAAGCCTAAGATTGCGGCGATTCTCGGTTCTCAGGAAATGATGAGTTCCGTTCTTTCCGGAAACCTTACGACAATCTGCGTTTTTGTTCCGTTCCTTCTGTATATCAAAGAACTTGAAATTATGGGACAATTTTTCAAGGGATTGATATTTACGATTGTAATTGCTCTGCTTTCGTCTTTGATGGTGGCGGTATTCCTTGTTCCGGTATTGGCAGGAAAATTTCTTCCGCTTTCAAACAGAGCTGAAAAACCTGTTTCAAATC
The DNA here is from genome assembly GCA_905372235.1 of uncultured Treponema sp. GTDB lineage: Bacteria > Spirochaetota > Spirochaetia > Treponematales > Treponemataceae > Treponema_D. The sequence continues at coordinate 3,221 of CAJPOF010000036.1, read as the reverse complement.
CGGTTCTAAAATTTCTTTACGGAACTTTTGAAAAAGGGATTCAGTCTGTAACGGTGCTTTACAGAAAGATTTTGAATGCGGCTCTTCAAAATAGACTTGTTACATTGGTTGTAGCCGTTTCGCTTTTGCTTATTTCGGTTTTTCTGCTTCCGACGCTCGGAATGATTATGATGCCGTCCGGAAACGACGATTCTGTTACGCTAAGCATTACCATGCCGATTGGAACTCCTTTGTCTGAGACCAAGGCTGTTGCCCTTGCCTTTGAGGATATTGTAAAAAACGAGGTGAAGGGTTTTAAGACATTGACCACGACAATCGGTTCAGGCGGATGGGGAGATTCCAGTTCCTATAAGGCATCGGTTTCGGTTGCCTTGCCTGATGAAGAAAAACAGATTGAAAGTGCGGCGGAAATTCAGAATATTCTTCGAGCCCATTTCAATGATTTTGCAGGCGCAAAGTTAAGTTTCCATGCAGGTTTTCGAGGTCAGATGATGGGAAGCGACATTAACATTGCGATTCGTTCCGACGATTTGGACAAGGCTCTTGAAGTAGCGGAAGTTTTTTCCGACGCAATGAACGAACTTTCTATCGTTGGAGATACTTCCATCGACACCGAACGTGGGCTTCCTCAGGTTGAGGTTGTGATTGACAGGGAACGTGCCTATAATTTTGGCGTGGATGTAAGCACTGTTGCCAGAGAGATAAACTACGCTATAAATTCAGTTACTTCCACAAGTTTTAGAAAAGACGGAAAAGAGTACAACGTAGAGGTTATGTATCGTCCGGAAGATAGAAAGAACATAATGGATTTGGAAACGATGTACGTTATGGGAAGTGCCGGAAAAGTTGCCGTCTCGAACTTTGCGACTCTTCGCCGAGGACTTGGACCAGTCTCGATAAATCGGGAAAATCAAAGCAGAACCATACACGTAACCGCAAGTATCCTTTCTAAGGACAACGCAAATATTGTGGAAAACGCCATAAAAGAAAAAGTTGCGGAAACTTATATCGTGCCTGATAACGTAAGCGTGTCATACGAAGGCTCTTGGGGCGACATAGCAAAACAGATAAATCTTTACCTTGCGATAATCGGGATGGCTGTTCTTTTGGTGTTCGGGGTTATGGCGGCAACATACGAGTCGTTCAAAGCTCCTGTTATAAATCTTGCTACCATCCCTTTTCTGATTATTGGTGTTGCGTTCATATATAAAATTTTAGGAGAACCGCTTTCTATCATAAGTATGATAGGGCTTATCATGCTTGTGGGAATAGTCGTCAATAACGGAATAATTTTGGTTGATTACACGAACCTTTTAAGAGCGCGCGGACTTGAGATGATGGATGCCTGCCTTGAAGCAGGAGTAAGCAGGCTTAGACCGGTTCTTATGACCACGCTCACAACTATTCTTGGAATGCTTCCGATGTGCTTTACGATTAAAGGTCAGTCTGCCATGGTTCAGCCGATTGGAGTTGCCGTTGTGGGAGGACTTACATCTTCGACTTTTGTAACACTTCTTGTAATTCCTGTGCTTTACAGCCTTGTGATGAGGAAGAAGCCTAAAAAAACTCGTCTTCAGAAAGTTCTTGAAGGTTCGGCGGAGGAAACGGAACTTTATTCATCGGGAACTTTAATCGGCACAAAAGACGAACAGAAAACGAAAAAAAACAAAAGAACCGTCGGAGTGCCAAAGGAGCCTAAAAATGAATAATTACCGTGTAGAAATTGTCGCAAACCAATCCGTGGAAGACGACATCGCAGAATCGCTGGAAGAAGAAATTCCTGAACTGGAATACACGGTGATTCCTACCGTTCATGGTCAAGGACTGCATACAAAAAAACTTGGAAGTTCAACTTGGCCGGAGCAGAATTTTTTGATGTTCACTTATGTGGACAAGAAAAAAGCCAGCGCAATCAAAAATATAATTGCAAAGATTCGGGAAAGATTTCCAAAGGAAGGAATCTCATTTTTTTGTGTGGAAGAAGCGGAACTGTAAAAAATGTTTTTGCGTTAGTGTGCCGCTTTTCAGAGTTTTTCTCCGTACACATCGCGCTCCTGACCTTCCAAATCTTTTATAATTTTTACGTGCGAAAAACCTGACTTTTCAAAAATCGCTTTTGTTTCCAAGGCGTTGTATTCGCCCGTTTCAACAATAAGGATTCCGCCCTCATTCAGATGTTCCATGCACTGCGGAACAAGGCGGCGGATTATCGAAAGACCGTCGCAACTTTTATGGCTTGTGCCATAAGAATCTCCGTCAAGCGCAAGTCTAGGCTCGCTTCTTCCGTCTTTTAAAAGTTCGTCCACCATTTTGCTTGGAACATACGGCGGATTTGAAAGAATCATGTCGAATCTTTTAGGAATTGCAGAAAAAAGGTCGGAGTGAACTAAATTGATTTTCTGACACAATTCTTTGGACAATAGATTCTTTGCATTTTTTTCAGCAATCGAAAGAGCGGCGGAACTTATGTCTGAAAGAGTAAGCTCCGGAATCTTTGTGGAAGGGATTTCGTTCCGCTCTGAAAGAGATTTTATCACCGAAAGACCAACGCAGCCGCTTCCAGTGCAAATGTCGCAAATCGAAGAAATGCCGTTCTTTTCGTTCTGAATTTTCTGCAAGATTTCAGTCAACGCGCTTTCAACAAGGATTTCGGTGTCAGGCTTTGGAATAAGAACATCGGGAGTAACAAAAAAATCGTAGCCGTAAAACTCTTTGCGCCCCGTTATGTATGCGACTGGAAGCCCCGTTTTCCGTGCGAAAACAGCGTCCGAAAGTTTGGAAAATTGTTCTTCGGTAAGCTCATCTTTTTCGTGAAGAAGAATCCATGTTTTGTCTTTTTTAAGAAAAAATTCCAGCAGCACGGAAACGTCAAGAGCCGCACTCGGAGAAGATGCAAGATATTTTTTTGCCCGCGATTTGAATTCCCGTATTTCCATTTTTGAAGTCTATATCGATTCTGCGTAATTCTGCAAGCGTAGGGTAGGGCGGCGGCAGTTACACAGAAACAAGAGCCTAAGTCATAAAATCTCGCCGCTTGCGACTGTAACTCCCGAAATAAAATAAAAACTGTTTTAATTCCAAAGAATTCCCCGAACCCTATTGACCCTCAAATATAACAACTATATAATCGCACATAACAACTGTTAATCACCTTGTAATTCCAACAATTATTCATAAAGAGGAGTTTGAATAAAATGCTAGATTACACCATTATTACCTGT
>CAJPOF010000035.1 GCA_905372235.1 uncultured Treponema sp. | reverse complement strand
TATGAAGAAAAATCGTTTTTTTGAAAGATGTTTTTCAGGGGCGTTTTCGGGATTCGCTTTTTTTATCCCCTTGGATATCCAGTCGAGAAATCCAACTTGGACAGAAATCGCCTTTCAAAAACTTTGCGTTCTATAAAAAACTACGCTTTAGAAAGCTCCGTGACGTATTCGAGTTTTTCGGATTTCAGCGGAACGGGAATTTTTGCAGGAGAAATAAAAACCGAATCCAAATCCACGGCACCGGAACCCATAATTCGCACACGAACTAGCGCACCCGGTTTCAAAAAAATGCGTTCGGAATCGGACTCGGAATCGTAACGGACAACAACGCTTCCATCGACATCGGGAGCCTGAAACCACGCCCGACCAATTGCAAGCCCTGCATTCCCCTCGACGATTTCTTCCACAAGCACATCCAGTTCCGTCCCGACCCTTGAGGCAAGGCTTTCTTTTGTTATGTCAGCCTGAATCTTCTGAAGGCTTTCCGCCCTGGCTTTTGCGGCCTTGAGCGGAACACGCTTTCCATAAGCGAAGGCAGGCGTGTCCTCTTCACGGCTGTACGGAAAACAGCCCGACCAGTCGGTCCTTATCGAACGCAAAAATTTTTCCGTGTTAAGCGCATTTTCCTCGGTTTCGCCCGGAAATCCCGTAAGAAATGTGGTCCGAATTACCGCATCGGGAAGAGCAAGGCGGATTTTTCTCACAAGAGATTCATAAATCCTTGCGCTTCCCTTTCTGTTCATCGCACGAATTACAGAATCATCGCCGCTTTGAAAAGGAATATCAAAATACGGAAGAAGCCGCCTGTCGCCCCGCATCACCGGAAGAATGTCCTCGTTAAAATGGTCGGGATGTATATATAGGAGACGCAGACGAAAATTGTGCGGCAAAAGCGTAATCATCTCAAGCAGACGGGAAAGCGGAGAGCGCAGGCTATCGTTCGCGCCGGACGAAGGTGTTTTTCCAAAAACATTGTCGAGCGAACCCAAGCCGTAAGCCGCAAGATCCTGTCCTATCAGATTTATCTCAAACACGCCGTTTTCCACAAAATACGCGATTTCTTCGACGATTTTTTTTGCAGAACGACTCCTTAGTTCCCCTCGGATTAATGGAATCGCACAGAACGAACAATGGTTCGAGCAGCCTTCCGTGATTTTCACGAAGGCGGAACCTCTAAAGCCGAGCAACGTCCGCCGTTCGCCGCAACACACGCCTTCCTGCCTGTAGACCGCCACGGGACGTTCGTTTCTTTCGATTGCTTTTACGATTTCATCAAGCCTTGAAATGTCGCCGTTTCCGAATACGGCATCCGCTTCAGGAAGCGAAGTTTTGAACACGGACGCATAACGTTCGGCAAGGCAGCCTGCAAGCAGAATTTTGGCGTTCGGATAGGATTTTTTTGCGGAACATACCGCCTCGAGGGATTCTTTTTTTGCGCTTTCGATAAATCCGCAGGAATTCACCACAATCAAGTCGGCTTCGTCCGCATCGAACGTCTGGGAATACCCCATATTCTGAAGACGGAAAATCATAAGTTCGCCGTCAACCTGATTTTTTGCGCATCCGTGCTGATCCAAAAAAAATTTTTTTGAGCCGGAAATATCAATCAAGTTCCATCACCATTATCTTGTATCTGCCGTCGGAATCTTTGATCCATTTTATATCCTGAACCAACACCTGCCCGGCTCTTCCGATTTCAATGTCATATGACCTTGCGTCTGCCGTAACCGTGAATTTGACCGCATTGCTGTTGCTCATCCATATGCGGATTCCGTTGTTAGCCGTCATCGTTACGACTTCTCCGCTTGAAAAATATGACTCCACAGGCTCATGTCGGTCGATTTTATACCGGAACACACACGAGCCTCGGAAATTTCCGTTTATCGTGAATGGATAGGCTCTGTTATCGTCAAGTATGATAGTCCGTTTGTGGGCAGACGACACATCCGAAGCCAAAGGAATTTCATCGTGGCTCACAGAAATTTCATGTCCGCTTCTTTTTACGATTCTTACTTCCGCACCTCTGGACGAATCGGTTGAAGAAATGTCGGAAAGATACACAATCAGGTCGGGTTCGGCATCGCCGTCGATGTCCAGTTCCGCTTCTTCGGAAAGTTCCGTGTAAAGTTTTCCGACCGGACACTGAAGTCCGAATGCAGAAAGGGTGTCGCTTACAGTCAATATGATGTCGCCGTCCTTTGCAGGAAAAATAATCTGGTCGCCAAGATATACACGTCCGTTGAAAGCCTTGTCCGAAAGTTCGTATTTTTTTGTTGCGGAGGATTTTTCCAGCACAACTTTTGAAGGGTCATCGATTTTGCGGTGGGAAAGCAGAAAGAACGTCAAGCCGGCGGCAAGTCCGACAAACGAAAAAATTCCAGTAATCAAAAGCGGTAAAAAATACCCCGGCTTATCACGGACAATCAAACCCACCGGAATCGGAGATTCCTGCAATTCTTTGCTTCTGTAAAGAGAAAGAAGAACTTCGGATTTTAGCCCAAGATAATCCGCATAATTTCTAAGGAACCCGAGCATATAAGCTTCGCCCGGGAAAACGCCGTTGTCTTCGGCTTCAAGTCCTTCCAAATAATAGGCGGAAATAGAAGTCTCCCTTGAAATCGTGTCCAAATCCAAGTTTTTTGCTTCTCGTGCCCTTTTTAACTGCTCACCGTAGCTTTCCATCTGACATCTACTCCGAGAACAGAAAATTATTGTAGTTGTTCGCCGCCCCGGGCGGATCGTATATAAAACGCTGCTCCGCTATATCCCGATTTATTCTGTATTCAAGGAAATTGAAAACAAAGACTTCGCCTCTTGTTGTTTCCGCCCTGACCCGCCGGATCAACTTTGTGGATGCGTTTACGTCCAGTTTTATGGAACGGAACGCCTCGGACGTGCTTCTTCGCGTGAGGCTCAATTTTATCACCATTTCGTCGGAACCGTTTTCCAGCGGAACGGGTGCCTGCCCCACCTCATAGGCGACAACATAATATCGGCTCAACAAAGCCAATCCCTGGGGGGTCGCAAGGCTTGCACTTCCCACGGAAGAATCGGATTCCACCGCCTGCTGAAGGACAACCGATGAACCGGGAAGATATATAGTAAGCATATCGCCGTTAAAAACAATCACCTGTTCATGGGGATTTGAAAAATCTATCCGCAAAAGGTTCGGTCTTTTGAACGAGACCATACCGGACATTTCTTCCCTGCCAGTCCTGATTTCAACCTCAGCCTCGTAGTCTCTCAATGTGGCATAATAATCGGAAACGGTCTTAAAATATGCGCTTGCAGTCGTAATTCCCTGAGCAAAAACCGCCGTTCCCATAAAAAAAAGAAAAGGCAACAGAATTTTTTTTATATACCTAGACATATTAATATTCTATATATTAAGAGAACTAGGGTCAATAAGCCCGTCCGTGCGGACGAAAAAGCAAAACGCCGCCGTTTTTCAGGCGGAGTTTTTACAAAAATATTCTCATAAAAATTTTATTCTGCCGTTTCGTCCTTGATTTTTCGAGGTCGTCCGGCTTTTTTCTTTTTAGGCTTTTCGTTTTCATCGAAATCTGCGGAAGCACTCTCGGCACTTGAGGAAGCGGAATTTTCATCAGGATTTTCCGAAACTTTTTCTTCGGAGGCGGAAAGGTTCGGCGAATCCGAATCAGAGACGATTTTCTTGCAATGTTCCTCGCCTTTCAGAATATCGTAGAATTCTTTTCCGTCCATCGTCTCTATCTCAAGAAGGCGGTTTGCTATGTATTCCAAAAGCGCCCTGTGTTCGGTAAGAAGATTAAGCACGTGATTGTAACGCTCGTCCATTATCCGAGAAATCTCGCTATCCACATAATTCTGCGTTTCTTCAGAAAATTCACGCACAAGATTAGGTTCGCCGCTTCTGTTTCCAAGCACACCGCGTCCAAGCGTGACATTCTTGAATTTGTCGCTCATACCAAAATCAACAATCATCTGCTTGATTATGTCCGTGGCACGAGCGATGTCATTCGAGGCACCAGTAGAAATATCGCCAAGTACAATCTGCTCGGCAGCCCGTCCGCCAAGCATGGAATCGACCTCATTTATGAGATCCCGGCGAGTCATAAAATTCTTTTCTTCCTGTTCACGATATTGCGTAAATCCGCCTATTCCGTGGCTTCGGGGAACAACCGTTATCTTGTTTACGGGTTCATGCCCTGATGTGAAAGCCGCCACAAGCGCATGACCTGTCTCATGCACGGAAACAAGGCGCATTTCTTTTTTGTTGTCCTTGCGTGTTTTCTTTTTTAGACCAATGCTCACCTTGTCGATTGCTTCGTTGAAGTCTTCCATTGTGACTTTTTTGCGACCATTTCTGACGGCAAGCAAGGCGGCTTCGTTCACAACATTTGCAAGGTCCGCTCCGGCAAAGCCTGTCGTTCCATGCGCAACCGAAACAAAATCCACGTCGGAATCCAATTTTACGTTCTTTGAATGGATGCGAAGTATAGCCTCTCGCCCTTTGACATCCGGTTTTTCCACCGGAACTTGACGGTCAAATCGTCCCGGACGGAGCAGCGCAGGGTCAAGGATGTCCGCTCGGTTTGTCGCCGCAAGGATTATAAGTCCTTTTTCATTTTCAAAGCCGTCCATCTCGACCAAAAGCTGGTTCAGAGTCTGCTCCCGCTCATCGTTTCCGCCGCCGAATCCGTTTACTCGGCTTTTTCCAAGCGCATCGATTTCATCGATAAAGACAATGCACGGCGCTTTTTCCCTTGCCTGCCTGAAAAGGTCTCGAACACGGCTTGCGCCTACGCCAACGAACATTTCTACAAAATCAGAACCGGAAATGCTGAAAAACGGAACTCCAGCCTCGCCTGCCACCGCACGGGCAAGCAATGTCTTACCAGTTCCCGGAGGACCTACAAGCAGAACCCCCTTAGGAATCTTTCCGCCTATTTCAGTATATTTTTTCGGCGTTTTAAGAAAGTCAACAACTTCTACAAGTTCATCTTTTGCCTCGTCGACTCCAGCGACATCGCTAAATCGAGTCTTTACTTTGCCTTCTTCCACAGCCTTGGTTCTTCCGCCGCCGACTCCAAAAAGGCTTCCCATTCCGCCGCCGTTTCCGCCGCCCATCTTCCGGAATATGAAAAAATACATGAGGAATATAATTCCGAACGGAATCAAAAGATTCATGAAAAGCTGCAGCAAATAATTATTGGATTTTGCGACGAATTTGTAGTCAATGCCTTTTTCGTCAAGAAGTTCCACAAAACTTGACATCAGCACACCGACTGTCTTGTAAGTCCTTCTTGTTTTTTGAGTTGCGACTTTGAACAAAGAAATTCCTTTTGCCGAAGACGAAGTTTCCGCAATTTCGCTTGGTCCGTATCCTATAAAATACGTTTCGCCTATTTCTACGCTGACAATCTCGCCGTTTTCAACCTTTTTCTTGAAGTGGGAATAATCGATAAGATTTTCGTTTCTTCCCATAAAAATTATGTCGGCAATCGCAAGAAGCACAAAGATTATCAGCATAATCGCCAGAAACGGAAAATTCTTTTTTCCGCCGCGCCTGTCTTTTTTGTCGTCGTTGTCAGGACCTACCAACTTAAAAAAATTGTACGGATCTTTTTCGTTTTGTTCTTTGTCATCTTTCTTAGGCTTTTTATTTTCGTCGCTCATTAACCATCCTCAAAACAATGAATTTAATATACGAAGAAAAAGAAGATTTGTCGATAAAAACGCCAAGGAATTCCTTCAAAAATCTAAAGGACATCCGGAAAACTCGCCTTCAGAGATTTTTCCGAAATGCCTATAACAATTTTACTTTCCGCCGCAATTTTTTTAAGCCGAATCTTGACGAATATTCGTACAAGCTTGGATTTAAAAAGGAAAATTTACATTTTTCCGTAAAGTTTGAATTTGAAAATCCGATACTCAATGGGAATGTCTTTCGTCTTTATTTTTTATTTGGAGGAAAAATGAGCTACACAAACGCCTACACAGCCTATCAAAAAACGAACGTGAAAACCGCAAGCCAAGGACACCTTATCGTCCTTCTATATGAGGCTGCGATAAAAAATCTGAGGAACGCGCTGTCGCTTTTTGACGGCGAACAAAAAATAAAGCCCGGCGACATCGAAAAATTTTCGACATTCGTGCAAAAAGCCCAAGCCATAATCACGGAACTTCAAGTTTCCCTTGACATGGAAAAAGGCGGCGATATTTCAAAAAATCTCATGTCGCTTTATGTGTATTTCAACAGCGAACTGATGGACGCTTCGATAAATCACAACAAAGAAAAAATAAATTTCGTGCAGAATCAGATGGGCGAACTTCTTTCCGCATGGAAAAGCGCAGAAACGGCGACCGCAAGTTCCGCTCCGCAAGAAGCCAGGGCCGCTCTGAACATTCAGGGCTGATTTTCAAAACAGAAGGCAAAAGGAGACGCAAAATGGCTGAAATTTCCCAAGAAGAACTGAACGAACGTGTGGCGATACTAAAAAGATTCCGCAGGCTGCTTGAAGAGCAGAAAAAGAAATTCCAAGATTACCTGAACATTCTTGAAAAGCAAGAATCATCGATAGAAAACGACAACACCGAAGCTATTGTGGCGCACGCCCAAATGGAAGCGGAAATCGCAAAAAGCATATCGGGGCTGAACAAAGTCATCGTTCCTATGAGCAAAATGTATGAAACGACAAGCCAAAGCATCCGCACGACGGATAAAAAATCCGTTGAAGAAATTCAGGGCGACCTTGAAAGGCTTCAGAAAAAAGTTCTTGCCCAGAACGAAAGAAACCGAGAGCTACTTAGAAGCCATCTTGTGCAGCTAAAAAAGCAGATAGACGGATTTAAAAATCCATACAGGAATGTCTCAAGCATTTACGCAAAAAAAGCCGCCCAAGGAAATCTTGTGGCGATGGAAATCTAAAAAGACTAAATCTTGATTTCAATAATCGCATCCTATTCAACGAAATCTCGGGCAATCGGAAAAAACGGAAAAATTCCATGGGACATTCCGGAAGAAAAGCTTTACTTCAAATCGCTGACCGTAGGAAATGCGGTCATAATGGGGCGAAAAACATTCGAGAGCATAGGAAAAATTCTTCCTGAACGCATGAACATAGTGATTTCGAAAAACAATTTCTTTGAAGGGAAAAATCTGGTTACTGTAAAAAACCTTGGCGAAGCGATAAAAAGCGCAGAAAATCTTGGATTTGAAAAAATATTTATCGCAGGCGGAGAAAACGTGTACAGGGAGGCGCTTCCTTTTGCGGAACGGCTTTATCTTACCGAAGTTTACGCCGATGTTTTTGAAGCCGACGCATTTTTCCCGAACTTTGATGAGAAAGATTTTTTTCTTGAATATGAAGAAGAAATTTCGGGAAATCCAAAATACGTAAAAAAAATCTACCAAAGAAAAAGCGAAACTTGAGTAAAGCGCATTTTGGGAAAAACTGTCATCTTCAAAAAACTGTGTTTCCCGAAAATGACAGTTTTTGAAAATCAGATTATTTTTACTCGGCGCTTCCAACCAAGCACATCCATTCCGCCTCGCAGCACAGGGTCTCTCCGACATAAAGTTTTCCCGCCTGCTTTATCATCTTTGGGCTGTTTCGAAGAAATTCTATCTCCATTCTTGCCTTGTCACCCGGACGGACTTGATTACGAAACTTTACTTTGTCGAGCGTCGCAAAGAAAAAAAGTCCGTCAGCCGGAACAATGTTCATGAAACGGAGAGCAGCTCCGCCAGCCTGAGCCATCGTCTCGCAAAGGATTACGCCCGGAACTACCGGATATTCGGGGAAATGTCCCTTAAAGAAAAATTCGTTTTCGGTAAAAGTGTGGATGCATACGCAACCTTTTTCGTCGGCACTAACGATTTCATCCACAAAAAGGAACGGTTCTCTGTGCGGAAGAAGCGATTTTATGTCAGTCGTCAAAGACATGATTTTCTCCTAGAAAATTAAAGAAATTCGCGCGTTCCTTAGGTTGAAAAGGAACGCACTGTTTTTACCCATTTACGAACAACTGGGGTTTTAGGGGCAAAGCCCCTAGGCGAAGGGGTAGCGTACAAGCCTACTTTCGTAGGCTTGGTAGCGAGGGGAAGGCTTTCCCCTCCTTCTATTTTACCTTTTTAAGAATAATCGCGCCGTTGTGTCCGCCGAATCCGAAGGTCGCCGACATTGCAGCATCGATGTTTCCCGAAACGCCCTTGTTCGGAACGTAGTCAAGGTCGCAGCCCCCCTCGATGTCCTGCTCTTCGAGGTTTATTGTCGCCGGGAAAAAGCCTTCGTTTATGGCTTTTACGCAAATCATCGCTTCGATTGCACCTGTGGCACCAAGGCAGTGTCCGTGCATGGATTTTGTGGAAGAAATCTTCAGTTTTCTTGCGTTTTCCTCGCCGAACGCCTTTTTTATCATGTTAGTTTCGCTAGGGTCGTTTTTGCCCGTTGAAGTTCCGTGCGCATTGTAGTATTGGATTTCATTGGGTTCGATTCCTGCGTCTTTCATGGCGCGTGTCATGCACATTGAGCCAACGATTCCGTCCGGATTGGGCGCTGTAAGGTGGTAGCCGTCGCACGATGAACCGTAGCCTGCGACTTCGGCGTAGATTTTTGCGCCGCGAGCCTTGGCGTGTTCATATTCTTCGAACACAAGGATTGCAGAGCCTTCACCCATAACAAAGCCGTTTCTTCTTTTGTCGAACGGGCGGCTTGCCTTTGTGGGTTCTGCATCCCAGCCGGTTGAAAGGGCATGAAGAACTTCGAACGACACGATTCCGAATCTGGTGATTGTGGCTTCTGCTCCGCCGGTAAGAATCACATCGCAACGTCCCGAACGAACCATTTCAAGGGCGACACCCATCGCATCAGTTCCTGAAGAGCAAGCGGTAGAAACAGCCTGTACAGGTCCGTGACAACCGAACGAAATAGCAATATTTCCGCCAACCTCGTTTGGAATAAGTTCCGGAATCGCCATAGGATTTGTCCTGATTCCGCCGGATTTTTCCATCGAAAGCACACTTGCTTCCGTAACTTCAAGACCGCCGATTCCGACCCCAAGAATTACGCCTGTGTTATCGAGAACTTCGGCATTTCCCATAAGCGAGGCATCTTCCAACGCCATTTTTGCGGCGGCAACCCCGTACTGAGTGAACAGAGCCATTTTTCTTGCGTTCGCCTTGTCCATGTAGTTTTCGGGAGCAAAATCTTTGACTTCAGCAGCATAATGCACTTTGTTTATAGAAGAATCAAAGTGTGTGATTGGACCTATTCCGCTCTTTCCTTCCTTGATTCCTTTCCATGTGTCTTCAACTGTGTTTCCAAGAGGAGTCACAGCTCCCATCCCTGTTATCACAACTCGTCGTTTTTCCATTTTTCGTTCCTCAAAAATAAAGTATAAAAAATATTTATGGCGGTCTTAAAAATCTTTCCGACTGACAAACTGAAAGTCAAAAAGATTTTGTCCGCCATCGCATAAACAAAACGCCTCTACAGCGAATTGATTGTTTCGACTGTGTTCACCGATGAACAAGCCCATTTTTCAAAGTATTCGGTTGCCTTCCAAAGTCCGCCAAGAACACGCCCCGGACCGACCTCGATGACCTTCCATTCGTTTTCGCTGTCACCTGCAATAAGAGTTCCCAAAACAGCCTCTTCGCTTGTCCAAAGAACAGGATTTGTAAGGTGAAGTACAGCCGATTTCTTTGCCTCGTCTCCGCTTGAAACCTGTTTTCCGGTAACATTGCTGAAAAGCGGGATTTTCGGATCGCTGAACGAAAATGCGGAAAGCGTCTTTTCAAATTCGTCTGCGGCTTCCTGCATCAAAGGCGAATGGAACGGACCTGCCACGGAAAGCCTTATCGCGCGCCTTGCGCCGGCTTCGGTAGCCGCCGCCTCAACCTTTGTCAGGGCATCGAACGTTCCGCTTACAACAGTCTGCTTGTCGCTGTTCATATTGGCGGCATAAGCATTTTCGATTCCGTCCACGATTTCCTTGACCTTTTCAGGAGAAAGTCCAACAATTGCAGTCATTCCCGGCGCATGACCTTCGTTTTCCGAAGCAATTTTTTCGCAGACTTTCTGCATTATAAGACCTCGCTGGCGAACAATCTTTACAACATCCTCGAACGAAAGAACGCCCGCTGCATAAAGCGCAGGAAATTCCCCGAGGCTGAAACCCATTGCAGCAGAAGGGCTGATTCCCTTTTCCTCAAGGACCGCCATCGTAGCAAGACTTGCACTTGTAATCGCAAGCTGACTGTTATCGCTTCGACTAAGTTCAGCCTGTTCGGATTCCCATAAAAGTTTGGTAAGGTTCACGCCTGTAATTTCGGCGATTTTATCAACAATTTTTCTTGCCGTAGGAAATGTCTCGCAGATATCCTTTAGCATGCCCGGTTCCTGGGCACCCTGTCCCGGAAACAAAAACGCAAATTTCTTTGACATAAGACCTCTAGTCATCCGAATCGGAATGACATTTTTTAAGATTTTGTCATAATTTACACTTTTTACATGTAAATGACAAGAGCGAGAGTTGCGCCAGTCTGGGAGAAAAACGCTTCCTAAAAAACTACATTCTTTTTACCGAGACAAATCCGTATTCCGTTAAAAGGTGGTTCACAAAAAAATCGTTTTCATCTATCGGGATATCTTTTGTGACGCAAATCGTAAAACAGCAGCCGCAAAGCGTGAAATTCCGCCCGGCAGGAAGATTTGCCAAAAACCTGTCGTAATAGCCCTTCCCTCTTCCAAGTCGTGCGCCCTCAAGATTGAACGCAAGCCCCGGCACAAAGACAAGGGTATTTTCCGGAAGCGAAAGCGGCTCAAGCATCTCAAGATTTTCATGCGGCTCTTTTATCGAAAAACAGTTTTTATCGTCCAAGGCATCAGAAAGGGATTCCACATAAAAAAAATCCATGACATTTTTTTCCGAATCAGACGGAAAACAGCGGACGGCATTTTTCGAAGCGGAATCGGAACGGAAATCCGAATCGGAATGTTTTCCGCAAAAAGAATCGGGATTCCTTGAAAAACCGGTCGCCTTATCGCCAGCGGAACGGCGCATCCTGGGAAGCGCAAGTTTTTTCCCATCGGAAATCGCTTTTTCCAAAATCGGCGACAAATCAAGTTCGTCCTTCATCGCCATGTAGCCAAGAACCACGGGCGCATTTTCATATTCCGCACTTTCAATCACCGCCTTGAACGCAGAACGCGAACATTCCTTCATCAACTCTGAGTCTGCGCAAAATTCCTTCAGCGCAGAGCGGGCACGTTTTCTCAAAAAAACTTTTTGTTCGGCAAGGCTTCCAAAATCATGAATGTCAAAATTTCCGCACGGCATGAAAAAACTCTATAGTCAGAAAAAAAAATTGTCCATAGGCTTTCCATTTTGGGGCGCAGAAAATCTTTCCAACGGGTGTTCCGGGGTTCCGCTAACGCTCATTCCTTCGCTGCGCTTCGGAACATGGGGCTTTGAAAAAATCATGCGCTCAGTTTTCGCCTTTGATTTTTTCAAAACACACAACCTTTAGAAAATTTTGCGACGCAGCCCCATGCCCCTACATACCCGGCGCAGCATTTTCCACCGAATAAAACAAAAATTGACAAAAACCGATAAGTTTTACTAAACCCATGCACCACACAATCATATTCTCTGCATCTCGTCTATGAAAAAATCGATTGTTCAGGATAATATTTTTATGAAAAAATGCATTTTGGATTTTTTTGCTGACTAAAATGGATAAAAATTCTATAATCAGTAAATTTCTGTTCGGCAAGCCTCTAAGCTGTCGGTAATCTTGCGTTTACACTTAAAAGACGCTCAAAAAGGTCGGTTTGAAAGCCCTTCTTTCTTGCTGGCTTCTTTCTTAGGAGATTTAATATGGTAATTTTAACTTTGAACTGCGGTTCTTCTTCCGCAAAATATCAGGTGTATGATTGGGACAACAAAGCTGTCATGGCGAACGGCGTTGTCGAGCGAATCGGAATCGACGGATCTGCGATAACGCACAAGGCAAACGGCAAAAAAACTGAAATCGAATCCCCTTGCCCCACTCACAAAGAAGCAATCGAGTTGATAATAAAAGAACTGACCGATGCAGATGTCGGGGTCATAAAATCCATGGACGAAATCGGTGCGGTAGGACACAGGGTTTTGCATGGAGGTGAAAAATTCACCAAATCCGTACTAATCACGCCGGATGTCCTTGACGGATTTAGAAGCGTAGTGGATTTGGGTCCCTTGCACATGCCGGCGAACATAATGGGAATCGAAGCCGCTCAGAAAGTCATGCCGAACGTTCCTCATGCGGCGATAATGGATACAGCCTGGCATCAGACAATGCCCGAAGAGACTTTCCAATATGCGATTCCCAGAGAATGGTACGAAAAATACGGAGCAAGAAAATACGGCTTCCACGGAACGTCGTTCCTTTACACCGCAAAAAGAGCCGCCGTGCTTTTGGGAAAAGACCCCAAGGACACGAACCTAATAATCTGCCATATCGGAAACGGTTCTTCCATGTGCGCAGTCAAAAACGGAGTCTGTTATGACACCTCCATGGGAATCACGCCGCTTGAAGGTCTTGTTATGGGAACTCGCTCCGGCGACCTTGACCCCGCCCTTCCGTTCTACATAATGCGAAAAACAGGAATGACCGCCGACGAGATGGACAACGCATTGAACAAAAAATGTGGCTGTCTTGGAATAACGGGACGATTTTCCGATAGGCGCGACATCGAAATAGAAGCGGCAAAGGGAGATGCCCTCTGCAACCTTGCAATCGAAATGGAATCGCTCAGAATAAAAAAATACATAGGTCAGTACATGGCTTGTCTTGGACACGTCGACGCAATCGTCTGGACTGCAGGAGTCGGAGAACGAGGTCCTATCACACGAGGGAAAGCTTGCTCCGGTCTTGAAAATTATGGCATAAAAATCGACGAAAATAGAAACCAATGGAGTTTTACGGGCAACGCCGAGACATTTATCCATGCCGACGATTCTGCGACAAAGATTTTCGTGATTCCGACTGATGAAGAACTTGTAATGACCGAAGATGCGTATGCGCTCATGAAAGGTACTTACGACATTCACACGAATTTCAAGTATTCGTTCCAGTCGCCGGATTACGTGAACAAGGCAAGAGAGGAAGGTCTAAAAGCGGATCTTGTAAAACGCCCGAATCTTTCAAAGGTACTTGCAAAACCCGGCGTATAATTTTCATAATTTTTAGGAAAAACTTCCGTTTTTGAAAAAAATCTACTAAATATAAGCATGAAACGTTTTTTGTTCGTGCTTATATGTCCGGTTTTTCTGAACGCTTGCTCCTCAATCTTTAGCACACAGGAGCAGATTGAATTTCTTCTTCCAAAAGTCAGTGAAGCCGATTCTTGGGAAATTATCACCAGATGCGGAGAAAAATCATCTTCATTAAAGACCGATTTTTCCGGCGGACGAATAGTTTTATCGCTTGAAAAAGACGCACCGACTTCGATTCTTCTGTATCCGCTAAAAGACGATGAAAAACTTTCGGAAAATCCTTTCGGCGCTGTTTGGCCATGGGTGAACGAATTTTCTTCTTTGCACGGATTTTCCGCAGAAATACTGAAGCAATTCTATATCCACGCAGAAGCTGCCAGAAACTCGGATAATACAATGAAAGCGTTCATTTCGCGATTCAATTGGCAAAAATTCTGCAAAGAACTCGAAAACGTCGCAGAAAAAAACGACGGCTACAATCCTTGGCTTTTGAATCGTCAAAAAATCCTTGAATCTATAGAAAGTAAAAGTTTTTCGGCAAAACTTTTACGTCCGTGAACTTGCCTTAATCCATGCGCTCAAATATAATTTTTCAGTATGAAAGCAAAAGCGAAAATATGCGCAATTTTTGTCATTACGGCATTTATTTTTATATCCTGCAACAAATCGAACAAAACCGAAATCCTTGCAGAAGAAAAAATCAGCCTTCCTTCATCGATGTACGAGTTTTACTATTTTTCGGACGGAGGATATAGGAAAATCGCAAAAGTTTCCGAAGTTCCCGCCGTTCCCGAAAAACCTTGGACTCAGGCTACCCGCATTTCATCGATTTCGTGCGCCGCTTTTTCAGATTCCGATGAAATAGCCAGCGTTCCAAAGGCTTTTGCGCTCGTTAACAGAATCGGGCTTATTGTCTTTGAAAACGATTCGATTTCCCTTGCACCGGACACGCAACTTTTCAGCGGACGAACCGCAGGAAATCTAACTTTTTACGACGACACGCCGATATATTCGCTTTACAGAAGCACTTTTTTCGGCGATTCAGAGCGGAATTTAAAAGGACTTCATCCATTTTTGGTTCAATTCAACGCAAACCAAAATGTTTCTTACCCCGTGATAAATGTGGAAAATCTTGGATTCGATGAAAAAACTGAAATAACAGACTATATCTGGGATGGAAAAATTTTCTGTTGTTACGCAAAAACATCGACAGACGAAAGGATAAGTTTTTCCTACCGGGCATTCCAGCCGAAAGAACACCTGCTTTCAATTACACCGGAAAGTGCAAGCAAAAATATTTTGACACGTGAACTTTCAGCCGATGATTTTAGGGCAGTGCAGAAGATAGAGCCTTTTGAAAACGCTCCGGAACGAATAAAGGAACTTTTATCTTCGCTAAAAAATTCAGACTATTTGATTTCAGTGATGACATCCGGCGGACACAGCCCAAGAAAATTCATAAACGCAAACTCTTCTTCCGATGAAAGCCAAATTATGAACGCATACGGACTTATTTCCGATTCGTGGAGCGCAGTTCTTTTTCAGGACGGAACGATATTTTTGAAAGGGGCTTTGGCTTTGGAAAGAATATTCAACCACGGAAACACGGTTGTTATTAGGCTTCCTCGCCTTCCGAAAGGATTTTCGTATTCGGGTTTTGCAATTACAGGAAAAAATCTTTACGCCGCATGGGAAGAAACCGATTTTTACAAATGTGCAAGGAGCGGCTTCATTTCCGTGGAACTTGCAAAAATCCTTTATTAGTCGATTTATTTTACGATGTCCCTTACCTGAACAATTTCCGCACCTTCATCAAGGATTGCGCTTAAAAGAAGATCAAGGTTTTCGTAAAGATAACTTTCTCGTTCTCCGTATGAAATCCCTGCGCTCACGGATATTATGCTTTCGGAATTCTTTTTTACGCTCGCCATGTAATTGTCTATTATTTTTGCGGTGGTTTTATATTCCGTGCCTTTTGCCGCAGAATCGGAAAGCGTTACGATGTCCAAAGATTTGCAGTTTGCCTCGGCGTATAAATAGCCCGCCTCTTTTCCTACCTGAACGGCTTTTTCCGTCTTTGCGTAATACGGAGCGTGCCAATAAAGTGAAAGTTCCCGTCCGGTGCAACGAAAAAACTCGTCTTCGTTTCTTGCAAGTCCGCGGCGTATAAAATCTTCGTCAATCATGTAATCTTTGTTCACAAGTTTTGCCGTCGTAAAAAACATTGAGGCGCACTCGTTTTTGGAAAGCGAGATTTGCCGTGTTTCGTTCGGATAGCGGCGGATGAATTCTCCGTTCAAGAAAAAAGTTCCCCGTATTCCGTAATTTTTAAGTTCCCTAAGGATTTTTGCAACCCCGTCCGCATTGTCATACGCCTCTATCGAAAACGCGACTTTTTTCTTCGGGGAAGACGGAAGGGTACTTTCTTCAATAACGGATTTTGTCGTGGCTTTCCCCTTTAAGTTCCGGATATAAAGTGCGTTTTCGTAATTGGGATTATTGGTCTTCCCTGTAAAAATCCTGTAGTTTTCGTTCCTAATTATGTTTGCTCGCCTTGAAACCGATTCTCTTTGAATCCATGTCCGGCTTTCGTTGTCAAAGGCATAGTTTTTCCCGTCCGGGGCTTCTGAGACTATGCCGTCCGAACCGCTCCATAATGCGTTAGAAACCTGCGAAAGCATCAGCGTTTTCCATGTGCCTGTGCCGAATTCCCATCTTTTTGTGGTTTTGTCGCCACCGGCGTAAAGGTTGTTGCGCCTATCCCATGCGAGGCTTTCCGTTTTTTCTCCGGAAATGCTTGAAATCTGTTTCCAAGTCAACGTTGAATAAATGTAAAGCGTGCCAGCAGAACTGAACGCACACATAGAGCCGCTCGGAGAAACGCATGGCAGACCGGAATCTTCTATATCCATGATTTTTGAAAATTTTTCGTCCGGTTTATATAAGGTCGCATACGGAATTTCTTTATCGAACGGCATTTTTAAAACCCAAAGACACGGCTCTTGACTTCCGCTCCATATTATTTTCGATTCCAGAAGCGACGAATCTTTTGCACCGAACGCACGGCTTTCGACTGCCTCAAGTCTGTCGCAATTCTGAAAACTTTTTAGCCTGTACCAACTGAAATCCTTTTCGTCATGAATTATCGCAAGAGAAGAAATGAACGGACTTACGCTGAATCTGTCTTTTGTCGGAGAAAATTTATGCGGAAGTCTTCCAAGGCTCATTCCTTTTCCGGTTATCGGGGAATAAAGCCCCACCGTGTAAAGTTCCTTTGTGTTTATTCTGTATATTATGTCGCCGTCTATGTAGACAAAATATTTTCCGCCAGCCCAGCAGACAGAATCTATCGTTCCTTTTCCTATCTTTCTGAATTCCTCGTCCGCCTCAATTCCTTTTAGCACAGCGTCGGGATTGCAGAAAAACACGTTTCCGTCCTTTTCGTACAAAAGAACCGACGAATCGTCCCCCCATTTTGACGGATTTTTTTTATAGCTGAAGTCCGCCTTGTCATCAAGAATCGCTTTTTTTCCGTTGCGGATATTTTCAAGCACAAGGAAGCCGGATGCATAATCTTTTTTTTCAACATAGCAACTCCACATTCCGTCGGAACTGACATTGTGGCTTGTAAGGCGCATAGAATTTTCCGGCATTTTTTGCGTAGGATTTTTCCATGCGAAAGTTTTTTTTCCGATGTCGTACCATGCCGTTCCGTATCGGTTTCTGAACTGAAGGATTTTTCCGTCCTGCACGATTTCGATTTGCTCCGGATAGCACGTAAGGATTTCGGGACGAGTTTTTACTTCTCCGTTCCGCACAGTAGCCTCAAGCAAAGTGAAGTACACGGAAGAACCCGGAATGTCGTTTCGGACAGTGAACAGAATCCGATTATCCTGATTTATGTCGCCCTCCGAAAAACTTATTCCCGCCGGAACATTCACGGAAAACAAGAGGAACGCAATCGTAAAAAAAATATTTCGTTTTGCTGTTGAAAATTTCATGCCATAAATCCTTGCCTAAATTCTCTAAAAAATCTTGCCGCACGAAGTTTCAAGTTTTTTGCCGTTGGATTTTACCGCCGGTATCGCACAGGAAGATTCCTTTAATATTTTCATTTACGGTTACATTTCCATGCGGATTTTTCAAATTCTTCGACCGTTTTGCAAAAGAAAGCAGTCGCCGTAAAAGGGGCAACTTTATTTTGTCGCCTTGTTAAGCCGCATATTATTTTTTGATTACAGTCATGGGATCTACAAGGTGTCCGTTCTTGTAAACCGTAAAATGCAAATGCGAGCCTGTGGAATATCCTGTAGACCCCACAAGCCCCAACTTTGTCCCTTGCGAAACGGTCTGTCCTTTTTTTGCAATTGTCGATGACATATGCCCATAAAGCGTCTGGTAGCCGTTCGGATGTTTTACGATTATATAATTTCCGAAGATATTTGAATATCCCACGAACGCCACAGTTCCTGTTGACGACGAATATATCGGAGTTCCGGTAGGACAAGCCATATCAACACCAGTATGGAACGATTTTGCGCCCGTTATCGGATCCGGACGAGGACCGAACATACTTGTATACCTGAACTTCGACGTAAGCGGACATTTAAAAAGTTCCCCCATTGCATTCAAAAGTTCGTCGCCCGAAAGTCTTGCTCCCGGAATAAAAAGTTTTTGTCCCACCGTAAGATTTGCGCTTTCCAGTTCGTTCACATCCAAAAGTTCCTCTACAGAAACCTTGTATTTTGCAGAAAGTCCCTGCAGCGTGTTTTCTTTCTGAACCGAATAGACAAGTCCGTCGATTGAGGGGATTTTCAGTTTTTGCCCCGACGCCAAAAGCCGCACGTTTTCTATTCCGTTCACACCGATTATCGTCGAAATGTTTTTTAGTCCGAATTTTCTTGTGATTGAACTTATCGTGTCTCCGCTTTGGACCGTGTACGCCCTATACGTAACCGGCTGGCTGAAAAGTTTTGCCGCACCCGCACCGAATTCCGCATCGGGAAGAGAGCCGTCCGAAAGATATTCAACGCTTTCTTCCTTTGCAAAAGAATTCATGATTGAATCCAAAAGTTCCAACTCGGAAGTAACTTCAGCCAAAGGAAGCCTTCCCATGTGGTCTTTTGTGTAATTCCAAAAAAATGCCGAACCGAAAAGAACGCCGGCAACAACGGCGGCGGAACTTATGAAAAGTGCAAGTGCGGAAGCGTTTTTCTCTACAAGGCTTACAGTTCTTCCAAGAAGTGTAAGAAAATCCTGAAAAGTCAAAGTTCTTCTGACAGGGCGAGCCGCTATTGCTTTTTCCCTTGCGACCTGCACGATTCCCGTCGAGACAAAAGGTCTCGCCTCTTTTCTGCCCCGCCTGTCTTTTCGTTTTTCGGAAAGCCACGAGCCGAAACGATTTCCCGGCGAACCTCTTGAATCCGTATAACTTCTACCGGCATAACCCACGTAACTGATTATTTCCATACTTCGACTATCGACAGCTTGTCCTTTTACTTTTAGAAAATTTTTCATATGGAAGAAAATCGAAACTCGTATTATTGTTGTAGCAGATGAAAAACGAAAACAATAAAAAATCCATCGCTTTTTTGGTATGCATTTTTTCAGGAATATTTCTTGGACTTTTTGTAAAACTTTTTGTGTTCGACATTGTGGCGGTGTCCGGAGCCTCAATGGAACCGACGCTTAAAAACGGACAGAAGGCATTCGTGAACAGACTCGCCTATGGAATTCCCGTTCCGTTCAGGTCTTCGTTTATAGTCCAATGGGCTTTTCCTGCGGACGGAGATTTGGTCACGTATCTTCACAACGACAAAATCGTGGTAAAAAGATGCGCAGCTGTCGGCGGAACCGTGCTAGAATTTAGTGATGAATCCGGCTATAATCTTTTTTTGGGTGGCAACAAAATTCCGCTTACAAAAAGCCAGTTCGACATGATGAAAAACTACGACAGTGTTCCGGAAGGCTACATACTCGCATTGGGCGACAATTATTCTGAGTCCGTGGACTCAAGGGCATACGGTTTTGTTTCTGTAAAAAACATAACGGGGAAAATAATCGGAAAATGAACGGATATTTCAAAAAACCGGCGTTGATAGTGCTCCTTGTCCTGCTTGCCATTTTCTTTGTATACGTTTTTTCTCGTTATGCGGTGCTGGCATTTACGCCGGTTTCAAAAATCCAAGTTCCATACGAACAGGCGGAACGCGGCTCAATCGTTGACAGAAGAGGAAAACCGCTTGCCGTCCAGACGAATTTTTACCATGTCGGGGTAACGCCGCATCTTGTGAAGAACAAAGAGCAGTTTGCTCACGACGTTTCCGTTCCGCTGGACATGGACGAAAAAATAATCCTCAGAATCCTTGAAAACAATTCCGAATCAAGTTTTGTGTATCTTAAAAAAAAGGTGAACCAAAACGTCTACGCAAACTTAAAAGAAATCGCGGACAAGAACAAATACACATACATTTCATTCGACAGGATTCCCGGAAGGGTCTACCCTGAAAACAGCCTTGCCTCTCAGCTTATCGGATATATGGGCGACGATGGAAAAGGGCTTGCCGGAGTGGAATATTCCATGCAGAGCTATTTGCAGCCGACAGAGCAGGAAGGAACGGCTTCTGCTTCGGGAAAAAATGTTTACCTGACCATAGACGCAAATCTTCAATACAAACTCGAGCAGATTGCAAACCAGACGATGGATTCAACCCATGCAGAATCCATGATTCTTCTTGCCGCCGACGCAAAAACAGGGGAAATCCTTTCGTACATAAGCCTTCCGTCTGTAAATCTGAACGAATACGGAATGGCTTCGATTGCCGAAACCATAGATAGACCCGCCATGGTCGCATACGAACCCGGTTCGGTCTTCAAGATTTTTACGATTGCGATGGCATACGACAATTCCCTCATAAAGGCAGGAGACAGTTTTTTTTGCAATGGGCTTTACGAAAAAAAATATCCGGGCGAAACAGTCAGGATAAAATGCCTTGGCACCCACGGTTGGCTTACCCCAAGAGATGCGCTTAAATTTTCATGCAACGACGTAATTGCCCAAATAAGCGACAGAATGAACGAAGACGATTTTATAGCCGGCATAAAAAGACTGGGCTTTGGAAAAAGAACAGAAATAAATCTTCCGGGAGAAACATACGGTCTTGTAAAAACGCCCGGAAGCAAAACATGGTCGGGAAGGTCAAAACCGACAATATCAATGGGACAGGAAATAAGCGTCTCCGCCCTTCAGATGGTGCAGGCGGCATCTGCAATCGCAAACAAAGGGATTCCGCTCAAACTTTCGGTAATAAAAAAAATCACCAACAAAGACGGCTCCATCGTCTACGAGCATCAGCCGACGGAAAAAGAACGTGTGTTCAAGGAAGCCACGGCAAAATATGTTCTAAGCTGCATGGAAACTACTGCCATAAGCGGAACAGGCTCACGGGCAAGGCTTAACGACATTTCAATTGGGGTAAAGACGGGAACAGCCCAAATGGCTGACAGAGAGAATGACGGATATTCTTCAACGGATTTTCTTTCAAATTGTATTGCAATTTTTCCAATCGAAAACCCTGAAATCATTCTATACATTGTGGTCTCAAAGGCACAGGGCGAAACCTACGCAGGACGAATTGTAGCTCCGGTAATCGCAAAAACCGCCGACGAAATCATCGATTATTTGGGAATGAGCCGGGGACAGGCAGAAAGCCTTGAACATTCGGGAAAAATAAGCATAACGCCAAGCCGCGGCGTGGAAATCGGAAAATATGTGCCGGATTTTTCAGGGCTTCCAAAAAAATCCCTTGCGGGGCTTTTAAAGCGGAACGACATTCAGGTAAAAATAAACGGTTCGGGCTGGGTAAAATCCCAAAGCCCTGCGCCGGGAACTCCCGTTACGGAGAACATGGTAATTGAAATCAATTTGGAATAAAGAGATTTTTTCAAGGAACATAAAATCGTTCGAAAATCGATTTCCTTCTCTCTATATGCTTTACAAGCCCATCGCAGAAAAAATTCTTCGCCTTGATTTTGAAAACGAAACTTTGATGAAAGAAACATTTCCGTTTTGGGAACTTTCGATTTCAAAAAACGGACTTCCAGTCGCAACGGAAAACGGCCTGAAACTCCATTCGTTCTACGCCCCCGAAAAAGAAGCCGGAACAATCGTTTCCTCCGTAAAAAAAGAATCGTCTTCCATTGTTTTTGAAGGCTTTGGACTGGGATACGCCGTGATTTCCGCTGCGGAACTTTTTCCACAAAAAAATTTTGTAATCGTCGAATGTGAGCCTCTCCATTTTTTTGCCTCCCTTGCGCTCCTTGACTGGGAATCTGTTTTCAAAATAGAAAAAATTGTTCTGGCGATAGGTTCGTCCGTCGAAGAGACCGTAAAACTTATACGGCAAAATCCGATTTTGCAGACGACATTCATCTCAGTTCCTTCGCACCAAAGCCATGCAAAAAACTTTTTTTCGGAACTTCAGGAATTGATTCACCGAAACAAAAAACGGGAAGAAATAAACGCCGCCACGACAAAAAAATTCGGCTCGTTATGGAACAGAAATTGCCTTCGCAACGCAGAACGTTCTGTTTTATGCGAAGGCGTTGAGATTTTCGAAAATTGTGCGAGAAACCTTCCGTTCCTTGTCATTGCCGCAGGACCTTCCCTCCAAAAAATTCTTCCGCACATCGATGAGATTTCAAAAAAATGCATAACAGTGGCTGTGGACACGGCGCTGCGTTCGCTTCTTTCCGTGGACTTCCAGCCTGATTTTATAATCCTTACCGATCCGCAGTATTATGCGTACAGACACCTTGCAGGGCTTTCCGCACCAAAAAGCATCCTGATAACGTCGCAGGACGTGTACCCATCGGTGTTCGGATTTGAGTGCAAAAAAATAATATGTTCCGCAAGCCTTATGCCTTTGGGAAAATTCTTTGAAAACGAATGCGGAAAAAAAGCGTCGCTTGGAAGCGGCGGATCCGTGGCTTCATGCGCATGGAATTTTTCAAGATTTTGCGGCTCAAGAAGAATTTTCCTGATTGGGCTTGACCTTTCATTTCCGATGAGGCAGACGCACTCAAGGGGAAGCACTTTCGAGCAGAATGCACACAGAATTTCCTCGCGCCTGGATTCCGCCGAAAACAAAGGGCTTCCCGCACTGTTTTCAGGGAGCACGATGAACGGCGAAGATTACAACGGAAACATCGTCCTAACCGACCAAAGAATGAAAATGTTCGCCTGGTGGTTCGAATCCAGAATCGCCGAATGCAACGACACAAAGACTTTCACGCTTTCTCCGGAAGGCTTAAAAATTTCAGGCGTAAATACATTTTCGATTTCCGCCCTTTTGAACGAAAAAGAAATTGTTTCCGAGAAGAAAGCGTTCTTCAAAAAAGCCGAAAGCAAATACAGAACAGAAAACGAAATCCGTTCTCTTAAAGAAAAATACAGGAACGCAAAAAAACTTTTGGACGAAAAACTAAAAGACGTAAATCCGCTTGATTTTGATTCCGTTGAAAAAGCCCTTGAAAAACATTTTTCAAAAATATTCTGATTTTTTTCACAAATCGCTAAAGTAAAAACCGACTTTCCCGATAATAAATATGTAACGCATGGGGACGGTTCGACATCCAGACGCCTCCATCTGTTGTACAACAAAGATTGGCAAAGTTCAGTTTGCCGGTTACTAAAAAGTTGAAAAACGTGTGAGGTTTTTCAACTTTTTTTTTGCCTTCCGGAATTCTGCGTTTTATCGTGCAACAATCAGCGTTGGCAAGTGCCTACTTTTACTCCATTTGCGACCTCTTCACCGCAAAGAATCCTAACTAGTTCCATTGCCAATTCTTCCGCAGCACCTGCGCCTCGTCCGGTAGTGATGTTTCCGTCGGTTACAAACGGAACATTATCGCAATGCGAGGAATTTTCCACGTCCTCAGGAGAAACTTTTTCTTCCATTCCGGGATAGCAAGTCCAATTCTTACCCTTGAGCATTCCCGTTTTTGAAAGGACTATCGCAGGGGCAGCGCAGATTGCGGCAACGTGTTTTCCTTCTTTGAAACATTTGGTAATAAAATCGGTCAAATCTTTGTTTGCCGCACAATTTACAGAACCCGGCATTCCGCCCGGAACGTAAGAAAGATCCGGGGTTTCGTCCTTAAAAGAATCTTTGAATTCGTCAAAACTCATGTCCGCTATAACAGGAACTTTATGCGATGAAATCACAATATACGGGTCTGTCATCGCAGGAGTTGGAACAGCCACCGTAAAAACTTCGACTCCGCCGCGCCTAAGATAGTCCACTATGGTCAAAGCCTCGATTTCTTCAAATCCGTCGGCAAGAAAAACCACTGCATTTTTCATAAAAATCTCCTTAATAAAAAAAATCGTTCGGAAATCCGTGAATCCCGTAACACATTCCGCTTTATTTTAAAACTTTCAGCACGGAAACGCCCGATTTCCCGAAACTTCTTCAGATTATACACCAAGCGGCAAAAATCACGCTCGA
>CAJPOF010000034.1 GCA_905372235.1 uncultured Treponema sp. | reverse complement strand
TCAAAAGGCGAGGATTGGCGAATTTCCGCATTTTTGCAATGAAATGAAAAAATGCATTTAATAAGCGAGTTTACCGAAAGGGAAACTCGCAGTGTTTTTAAGCGGCAATATTTTTGCCGCTTAAAATAAACCTTCTGTTTTGGACAGCCGCACCCGCCCTTACAATCCTTGCCGCAAAAATATCCGTTTTATTTAAAACTTTACTTCCGTTTTTCAAGTTTTTTCACCATATATGAAGTGAAGAAAAATCATTTTCATCGGAGGAACGCATGAAAAAATCGATAAGGTTTTCGTTTTCTTTTCTTATAGTTTGTTTTCTGCTGGTTTTTGCAGGTTGCTCGGCTTTGTCCGCTCCGCAAAAAAACGTCTGCATTGTAAATTGGAATGCGCAATGCTTTTTTGACGCAACAACGGAAGGCCCTGAATACAAGGAGTTCAAAAAGAACCAAAAATGGAACAAAACGGCATACGAAGTACGAGTGGAACGGCTTTGCGCCGCAATAAAAAAAATGAAGGCTGATATCTATGTCCTTGAGGAAATAGAAAATCAGGCGGTTTTAGTGGACATTTCAAACCGTCTGCAAGATTGCAGCTGGAATCAGGCAAAAGGCTGGAATTACGCAACGTTTTGCAAAAATCCGGGAGATTCAATAGGCTGTGCGGTGATTTCAAGGCTTCCGATACTTAGCGTTACCGTTCATAACCTTGACATAAAAACGGAAAAATCAAGGCAGCCTGCCATGCGCCCAATCATGAAAACCACAGTTCAGACCGGGGACGAAAGCCTTACAATTCTTGTGAACCACTGGAAATCAAAGTCGGGAGGTGCGCAGGAATCCGAGACGTGGCGCAACTGGCAGGAAGCGTTGCTTTCAAATCTTTTTGAAGAAAGCCTTTCTCAAAAAGAAAAAGTCATAGCCTGCGGAGACTTCAATCGAGACATAGAAGAATTTTTTCGGGACGGAAACGACATAATTTTACGAAAGAAAAATGAAATCGCTTTTAAGTCCGATTCAAATGCCGACGATTTTTCAAGGGGAGATGGCGTTAGGCTAAAAAATCCATGGATAAAAGAGGACGGAAATTTGGTTTTCCCGGGTTCGTACTATTTCAGGGAAAGATTCGAGCGTATAGATCATTTTTTTGTTCCCGAAAATATCTGCTTGCTGCAATTTGCGCCCCAACTTGATGAATGGGCTAGCGAAGAAGGTATTCCCAAGCGATACAAAATCTTTAGCGGTCAAGGATTTTCCGACCATCTTCCGGTCATGTGCGTTATAAAAATATGATTCCAAGTCGGAAGTTTTTTTATGTACATAAAAGTGCGCCGCTTTTCGAGAATTGCAATTCCGCTTCGGAAGAAAATTATTTTGCGGCAAAAAACTTGCCATTCCTTCAGCTGATATTTTAGTGCAGAAACATAAAAACTTGGCTTATTGTTCCAGCGTGGTCTCAACCGTTTTTTTGTTGTCTGGACCTGTAACACAGAACCAGCGGCTTGGGCTTTTTGTCCAGTATTTTTCAAAGGCGGCTTTTATGCTCTCAACGTTTGTGTTCAGCGCAATCTCCGTAAACTTGTCCGAAGCCTCTGCATCGCCAAAGGCAAGAAAACTTCCGCACATTCTGAGCGCAACCGAATTCGTGGTTGTTTCCCGCTGGTATTTTCGGTTGACGTAACTGTTTCTGTAGCCTTCGATTTTGTTTTCCAGCGGCTCAAGGATATAGTTTCCGGGTGCGTCTTTTCCTGCAATCGTTTTTCCGCTTAGCATGATTTTCCGAGCCTCGTCCAAGGCTTCCGGGAATTTTTCAAAATCCGATGTTCTGTAAAGATATTCGTAGCCGTAACCTGCGCTGCTTGAAAGAATTCCGGAACTCGGAGAATAGCAAATCCCCCATTTTTCTCGGACGACATTGTACAATATGTCGGAATAGACGTTCGATGCAAGAATAGCCGGAATATAGTCGTCCGAACGGTAGCCCGGACTTTCAAACGTTCTAAGAAGGAATCCCGTTCCCTGGGAACTTGAGTGGACAAAAAACTCGTTTTTCCCACCGATTTTAATTGGCGGGACTTCCTTGCTTCGAATCGGATAAGATTTTTTTCCGATTTTCCCCAAAGTGTTCTCAAGATTCGCCAAAAGTTCTTCCGCATCAAAATTCCCTGCGGCGAACACTTTGATTCTTCTTGCGTCAAGCAATTTTTTGTGCAAGGTCTTCATGTTTTTTACGGTTATATTTTCAAGGGATTTTTCAGTCGGCGTGCAGGAAGTGGCGTAAGGATGGGAAGCGTAGTTCCGCTCGTCCGCATAATAAAAAGCCAGCGAAGAAGGTTCGTTCATCGTGTCCTGGATTTCAAGGCGATAGGAACGCATCATGGATTCATATTCGTTTTTTCCGTAAGCGGGATTCAAAAAGCCGTCCACAAAGCGGGCGAATGTCAGGCCGAAATACTTGTCGATGCTGACCATCGAAACCGCGCTTCCTTCGTTCCAAGAAACCGAAGAAAAAGCGGACTGTTTTTCGTAAAAAAAATCCTGATTTTCATTGTAGGAATATTTTTTAGAGCCTGAAACAAGCATTTTCATAAGCGCATCTTCCAGTCCGGAGTCCTGCGGCTCAAGATAGACGACGCCCCCGTCGAACGCAAAATAAAGCGAAGCGATTCTATTTCCCTTGAGTTCTTTTATAAAAACAGGAATTCCATTTGAAAGACTGAATTTTCGGACTTCGGCGAAGCCCGAAAAAAGCGAAAAGCAAAAGAACGCGGCGAAAATCAAAAGCCGCTCAAAGCTTAAAAAATCATTTTTCCTCATTTTTACCCCGCTCATTTGAACCAAAACGCATTGTCACTTTTTATTTCGGTAAAGCCCGCTTCCATGAACGATTTCTTTGTTTTTTCGTAGACTTTAGGATTTACAAGGACGGTTACAAGCGGATTTTTCCCTTTTATGTATTTTTCGACGACATTGCGGATTTCCGCCGCCTTTACTTCCGACATTTTTTTGTCGTACGTAAATGCGTAGTCCTCGTCGGCGACCGTCCACCAAAATCTGACGTTTCTAAGAATCCCTTGGGCTGTCTCGTTGGTGTAAATATTCGAATCCTGAAGTTTTACGACCGTACGGGCGATGTCTTCCTCGGTGATTGAATCAGCGGCGGCTTTCAAAAGTTCGGGAAGTCGGGACGAAAAATACTTTGCCCGCTCCGAAAGTTCCTTTTCGGGATTGGTTACCACAACATTCACGCTGAATGTTCCGCATGTCCGCCTTGTAAGGTAGCCCTGTGAAACATATTCTGCGGAAGGAGATTCGATATACTCGTCCGCAAAAATCGATTTTTTGAATTTACCGGACGGATTTGAAAGACATTCCGTAAAGATATCCATCGCATACGTGTCCTCCCTTTCAAAAGCGGCGTCCGGTCCTCGGTATTTCACGGAAATCCGGGCAATCTCTTCGGAAATGCTGTCAAACGGCATGACGCAAAAATAGGTTTTTGAAAAAGGAGTCTTTGAATGGGACGGAAAACCGTTCTTGAAAGGATTCTCGCCTTTTTTCCAGCCGCCGAAAATCTCGTCCACCATTTTGTAGACTTTTTCGTGTTCCACGTCTCCGCTGACAAAAAGCGCAGAATTGTTCGGAATGTAAAAGGCTTTCTGAATGTCCAAAAGATTTTGTACGGTGGCGTTCTGCACAACCGGAACAGAGCCGGACGGGTCCATCTTCCACGGAGAATCCGAAAAAATCGTCCTTGACTCAAAATTCGTAAGGATTCTGGACGGAGAAGAAAAGTTCCCGTTTATTTCGGAAATAACGACTTTCTTTTCGTTTTCAAGTTCGTTCTTGTCCAAAAGCGGACTTCGGATAGCCGCCGACCAGAATTCAAGCCCTTTTTTTGTTACGGAAGAAGGAACTGTAAAATAGTAGTTCACGCATTCAAGGTCGGTAGTGCCGTTCCACCCGGAAACCCCAAGCCTTGTCAAAGCGTTTGTAACTTCGGCGGCATTCTTAAAAAGGCTGTTTCCCTTGAACATCATGTGTTCGTAAAGATGAAAAAGCCCCGTGTTCTCTTTTTCCTGCGTGTAAGAACCGCAACGGACAGCGATTTCTATATAAGTTAGCGGAACTGCGTGATTTTCCGCCACAAAAAGCGTAAGTCCGTTCGAAAGCCTGTATTCATATAGATTTTCTACGGGAGTTTTCTGCGCATACGGAATCTGAACAAACAAAAACCCAAGCAAAAAAACGATGCCGACTTTTTTCATCTGACGCTCCAAACTTAAAAATCGAGAATCAGTATAAAATAGAACATCAAGAAGCTCAACACGGCGAATTATGTAGAAGGGCAGCGGTGAAACTTGCACGAATCGGACGAACCGTCCGATTCGTGGGGCGGACATAAGAGCGATTATCGGTTTAACAACACATTAATATGTCCGCCCGCTGCCCCAAGTTTTCTTGCAGGCGGTTGCTATCTATGTTTGAATGACATAATTGCGTTTCCGCCTGCACTAGTTTTGCCATTAGGCAAAACTAGCATAAGACATCTTGCACGAATCGGACGAACCGTCCGATTCGTGGGACGGACATAAGAGCGATTATCTAGTTACCAATGCGTTAAAATGTCCGCCCGTGCATCCGCCTGCCTTACAGTTTTGCCAGACAACATACCCTAACATTGCGGTCCTTGAAATTGAAGTCCACGTTGCCGTCACTGAAATACACAAGCCACGCATAAATGTCGCTGGAATACTGCGACGACGACCAATACCGGCTATTTACAAGTTTTTCATCGGCATAGCCGCTGCCGTTTTCAAGACCGTGTATTTTTGCAAGGCTTGCATCGATTGCAGAACGGTTCTTATATACCTCGCACAGCTCCGCAATGCTCGGCATATACCAGTCAAAGTTTTCATGTTTCAGTTTGTCGGCGTACTTTGTGTTGTACTCATTGACCCAATTGAACGCGGGATAGTTCTCCGCAACCACAGCATCCACCGTTCCTACATCGTCCTTGGACTTTATGAACTTCCAGTTGTCGCTTCCGTCAGTGTCGTCCGTGAACGTTGCAGTCAAGGCAGCTCCGCTTCCCGTTTGCGTACAGATAATGCCCTCAAACTTCGTATTGTAACCGGTGCTGCCGTCTTTTGCCCACCGCAAATTGCTATCGCTTGAATGCAGAGCAATCATCCTTGGGGAGTTGCCAGTGTAGCAACAGACAACGCCAACAGGCGGATTAGTAGTGTCTATTGCTTTGTAGGCGTCTTTTTCCACAACGCTCTTGTCGGAAAGTACAATATCTCCCGCTTTGTAGGTAACTCCGCCGCCGGAAGAGCCGCCGACATTCGGCTTGCAAGACGCCATGAATACTGCGGAAAGCATAACTGCCGCCGCGCCAAGAAAAGCCAGCGCTTTTCTACTCATAATGGTTTTTGAGGTTTTCATAGAACCCTCCTTTCAAATTATTCTCCTCTTAGGGAGGAAGGGAAAACCCCGGCAGAACGACGGGCGGTTGCTATTGTTCGTTAACAGTGCAACCTATCGCCGCCCTTGCGCCGATGTTTTTATGCAAGTTTGCTTGCGGTAAACTTGTGAGGGCGGTAGAGACGTTCTTTTTCAAAGTCCCGTCTTTTCCGCCCGAATCAAACTCGGTTCAGAAGGTTCCCCAATCTCCCTAAATAGACCTATTTATACGAGTTTTGCCATCCGGTAAAACTCGGGGTGGACATTTCGTATACCGTTATACGAATACCTCGCATAACGGTATACGAGCCTCTCTCATAAGGCTATGCGAACATCTCGCATAACGGTATTCGAGCCTCTCGCATACAGCTATGCGAATATCTCGCATAGCTGTATGCGAGAGGCTCGTAATTATTACGCCTTTGCGATGCAGGGATATTGGAAAACTAGTTCTCGCATTTCTTTCAATGGCGCTCCACTGCCCGAATATTTTGTCCGCACTTTTATCGTAACTTTGCCTTCAGGCATATTCTTTGGTACGCGCGCCATGAGTTGACTTGGCTTGTTTAGCGACAGTCGGCGTTCGGTCTTGTGTTCCGTGCCGTCTTCCGTTACGAAGAACACACCCTGCAAGGGATCTTTTTCGTCAACCTTGAGTTTCTCGCCCTCGATAAGAACGTCGTCGCCGATTGTAAGAGTGCCGTCGGTAAGTCCGCTTGCGGTATCCGTAACGGCGGAGATTTTTGCTGTCGTCTCTTTTGCGCCAAGCACTTTGACTGTTATTGAATCAAGTGCGTTACGCAATTCCGAAGTCGGAATCATATCCACATTGCGCTTGTGGATTTTCTCGTCATACTGAGAGTTTTCAGTCTCCCAGACGCCCGAAACGTGGGGTGAAATCTGCGAAACTCCGTCCATAAAGCTCAATCCGTCTTGGATAAAACCTACAACTGCTTTATCGCGCATATTCAGGATATTGAGGATTGTCTCAGGACGGAACTCAGACCGCTCTTTAGTGATTAGAGCCGCGATGTCCTCGTTACGCTGGGTTGGCGCGTGTGAATGAACGTCGGCGATGCGGTCGCGGTCGTTATCTTTTGTGAGTGGATTCGGGCGAAGATAGACTTCCCAAACAAACTTTTTCTTTGGCATATGATAGCCTCCTAAAACTTTATTTATTCCTCATGCGGCGGTTATCAGACCGCTGCGAAGGGGAATTATCAGGTGGAATAAAAAACGCACGGAGGTAGTTTCCGTGTGTTGTATATGATGTGATTTCTCTTAAAACGGAGGTATTGCGAAGTTGCGAATCTTGACCTGTTCGATTATTCTTGTCAAGCTGTTTTATACAAAAATTTAGACCGTTTTTCATTTGTTAGAAGTCTAGCAGATAAAACTGCCACGTGTAAACCAGATAAACAGCAATTCTCTAAGTTAGGGAGAGGGGAGAACCCCCGGCAGAACGGGGGTTTTCCCCTCTCCCTAAAACCCACTCCCTTTTCCCCGTGCTGCTTAGGGCTACTGCCCTAAGAACCCGTATCTTAGTTCTAATAGGGAGATTTTTCTTCCTGTGATGGAAAACATCTGGCACGAATCGTTATACGATGAACGATGCATAAACATGTCCGTCTGCCTCTCTTGGTACTGTATTTTAAGAAATCCAAGGCAGATGTCCAAGTGGGGACAATGGGCTTGGTCATAAAAACAGAACACAAAAA
This sequence comes from uncultured Treponema sp., assembly GCA_905372235.1. Taxonomy (GTDB): domain Bacteria; phylum Spirochaetota; class Spirochaetia; order Treponematales; family Treponemataceae; genus Treponema_D. The sequence continues at coordinate 16,929 of CAJPOF010000034.1, read as the reverse complement.
AAGCCGCGCCACAAACGGCACGGCTTTAACTTTCATTCACAAAACAAGGCTAGGCTAAATCTTGAACTTTCCTACAACTTCCGAAAGGACTTTTATGCTTTCCTTGTTCTTGATAGAGATTGTATTCACTTCCTGGACCGCATTGTTCACCTGCTCAACTCCCGTTGCCATTTCGTTCATGCTGTCGGTTATGATTCTTGTAAGATTCTGAAGTTCCCTCATTTCCTTGGCAACTTTTTCGCCGCCTTTGTACATTTCAAGAGAACCGTCTTTTACTTCCAGCGTAACGGAGTTTATGCTTTTGATTGCGGCAAGGACTTCCCTTGTGCCGTTTTCCTGTTCGGTCATCGCAGACATTATGTTTGCGCTCGCATTCTTTACCTGCTCGGAAAGATTCATTATCGAATTGAATTCTTCTTCGACCACCTGGGACGATTTTAGAAGTCCGTCGATTTCGGTGTCGAGCGAGGTAAGGACACTCGTTATGTTCTTTGCCTGCATTGAAGATTCTTCGGCGAGTTTTCGAATCTCGTCCGCAACTACGGCAAATCCTTTTCCGGCATCGCCTGCGTGCGCCGCCTCAATCGCGGCGTTCATCGCAAGAAGGTTCGTCTGGCTTGCGATGCTCTGAATGACGTTGCTTGCGTCTATAAGTCCGCCGGAAGCCTTTGAAAGTTTCTGCGTAACATCATTCGACTGCTGGAGCGACTTCTTTCCGGATGCGGTGGCGTTGAAAAGTTCCTGCACGGAAGTGTCGTTCTTTGAAAGGATTTTCGTTATGGAATCTATGTTTCCAGCCATCTGCTCGACCGCCGCGCTGGATTGGGTAACGCTTGCCGACTGAGTTTCTATGCTTCCGTTGAGGTTTTGTATTGTCCTAAGGATTTCTTCCATTGTGGAAGATGTTTCGGTAACGCTCGCCGCCTGATTCTGCGTCTGTTTTTTTACGCCGTTTATGTTTGCGGCAATCTCGTTCACGGAACTTGCGGTCTGCATCATGTTGTTCGCAAGATTGTTTCCGATGTTCGTCATCGTAATCGCGTTGTCGGCGACAGTGGCTACGGAATGCCGTATCTTTTCTATGGTCTGATTAAAATAGATTGCAAGGTCGGTCATCTCGTCGTTTCCTTGAACGGCAAGCCTGGCGGTCAAATCTCCGTCTCCGTTTGCGATGTCCTTGAGCGTTTCCGTTGCTGTCTGAATGGAAGATGATATTTTCCTGGACACAAAATAAATCGTTATCACCGACACGATGAAAATGGAAAATCCTATAAGGAATATGTTCAGCCTGAGCTTGTTTATAGCTCCCATGAATTCTTTTCTGGGAGCGGAAATAAAGATAATCCAGTCTGCAAGATCCATTCGTGCGTATGACGAAATGATTTTGACTCCATCGAACTCATAGAAACCGACATTGTGCGATGTCCCGGAAAGCGCTTCTTTCACGAATTTTGCCGTCGATGCGTATGCAGGATCTTTTTCAGCCATTTTCACAGGATTAGGTCTTTGCCTGGAACGCTCCAAATCTTTATGTCCAATCAAGTCGGCGTTTCCGTTAAGGACATAGCAATAGCCGGTTTCCCCGACAACTACATCGGCAAGGATTCCGGCAAGATGTTCGGCAAGCACGCTTCCCACAAGGACACCGTGTATTTTTCCATCGTCAAAATAAACAGGAACGGAAAAGAATGTAACGTACGCTTTGTCCAGATTCGAAATCATCGGATCTGCAACGTAATGTTTTCCTTTCATGGGTTCCTGATAGAATTCCAAGTTCGACACGTTCACGACATGGCCTATATCGACGTAGCGGTTTCCGTCCATGTCGCAAAGGTCAAGCCGGTGGAATACAGGATTGTTGCCCAGTTCTTTTTTCAGGTAAGCTGTTTTTTCGTCAATAGAAACGGCCGGATTTTTTATGAGTGGAAGTCTTGCGACCCCATCCATATACTGAAAGAAACCGCTAATCTTTTCGTCCAATAAATTAGCGGTGTCCTTCGCTTTGTCCACAAGATGGATTTCCACTTTTTCGGTAACGGCAAGACGAGCCGTTCTTATTGCAAGAACTCCAAGCCCGCCTCCGGATACAAGTAGCATTGTTACGAATATGATGGTTATCTTATTCCGAATTGAAGCGCGCTTTTTTGTTATTTTTTTGTCTTCAGGATTAAAGCGTGATTTTTCGGGGGGGGGGGGTAACATTATCGTAGTCTTGCATTTTATTCAACTCCTCTCTGATAAAATTTCAGAAAACACGCTGTGATTCTATCATTTGTTATAATAAAAAGCAAAAAAAATATATATAATTTTCATGACTTTCATATCAAGAAAATGTTTTAAGTCCTTCAAAATCCAATGTGGCAAAGAGGTCGTCCAGCGTCTCTTTTCTGCGAATCTGCACGACAGAGCCGTCTTCCCTTAAAAGCAGTTCTCCGCAACGAAGTTTTCCGTTGTAGTTGTAGCCCATAGCCCGTCCGTGCGCGCCCGCATCGTGGATAATCACGATGTCGCCTACATCGATTCGGGGAAGGTTTCGCTGAATCGCAAATTTGTCCGAATTTTCGCAAAGGCTTCCAACTACGTCGTAAACGCAGTCTTTTGGAAAATTTTCTTTTCCGCTGACGGTTATTTCGTGGTAAGAGCCGTACATTCCGGGACGCATTAAATCTGCCATGCACGAATCAAGCCCCACATACTCGCGGTATATGTGTTTTTTATGGACGGCGGTGGATACAAGCCAGCCGTACGGACCTGTAATCGGGCGGCCGCATTCCCAGAAGATTTTAAGCGGATCAAGACCTGCCGGAACTATTATGCTGTCGTAAACTTTTCTGATTTTTTGGGCGACTTCAGCGTAATTTACTTTTTTCTGTTCCGGTTTGTAGGGAATTCCAAGCCCGCCGCCAAGATCCGTGAATTCGATTCTTACTCCGCATTTTTCCTTGATTTCCACGCAAAGTTCAAAAAGAATCTTTGCCGTGTCCGCAAAAAAGTCGGGGTTCAGTTCGTTTGAAGCGACCATCGTATGAAGTCCGAAATGTTTTACGCCTTCTTCTTTGCAGATTTTGTACGCTTTCAAAAGCTGTTCCCGTGTAAGTCCGTATTTTGCTTCCTCAGGCTTTCCGATTATCGAATTTCCGCCTTTTTTGAGAGGCCCGGGATTATAACGGAAGCAAATTGTCTCGGGGAGGCGACCGATTGCCTTTTTCAGATATTCGATGTGGGTAAAATCGTCCAGATTTATGATGTTCCCTTTTTCGAATGCGAACCGATATTCTTCCGCCGGGGTTTCGTTGGAAGTGAAAATCACATCGTTTCCTTTGATTCCGCTTGTGTCGCTAAGCACAAGTTCGGCAAGGGACGAACAGTCCGCTCCGCATCCTTCTTCGGAAAGAATCTTCATTATATAAGGATTCGGGCAGGCTTTTACAGCAAAATGTTCCTTGAAAGCCGGAAAAATCTTGAACGCTTCGGTAAATTCCCTCATGTTCAGGCGGATTGATTTTTCGTCATACAGATAAAAAGGAGTTGGAAATCTTTTTGCAAGGGAAGATAATTGTTCGGCGTTCAGCGGAAAATATTTTTCCATAAAAACCTCTTTTGTTTGATTAAATGAAAATACCGCAAAAACGGACTCTTAGCAATGTTCCCAAAAAATCAGATTGGATTTTCCGATTTTGAGCAAAATATGCGGATTTCCAAACGGTTTTCCGTTCCTGCGATTGTATTTTATCCTTTTTGCGGAAGGATTTTTCTGTCCTTGAACAAAAACGGCATTTCCTTTATCATCGACTCAATTGCCGGGATGGTGGAATGGTAGACACAAGGGACTTAAAATCCCTCGGCAGTCAAATGCCGTGCCAGTTCGAGTCTGGTTCCCGGCAATAATTTTTTAACGTTCTTGGATTATCTTTTACACAATCTACGATTTTTCTATTGCCTTTTTACGTCCGCACGCAACCTAAAATATCGCAAAAAAGCGTTTTTTAGGTAGACGGCGGACATATTCCGGCAAAAACATCCGTTTTTAGATGCCTTATTTTATAAGAAGGCTTGCGTATTCTTTCAGCGCAGGTTCCATCTTGTTTGAAAGCACCGCTTTTGCAAGTTTTTTACCCAGCTGAACGCCTTCTTGGTCAAAACTGTTTATGTTCCATACAAAGCCTTGGAACATCACTTTGTTCTCATAATGGGAAAGCAATGCGCCGAGCGTTCTTGGCGTAAGTTTTTTTCCGTAAATCAGGCTTGAAGGTCTTTCTCCGGCAAACGCTTTGTTTGAATCGGGGTCGGACTTTCCGCAGGCAAAGGCGACAATCTGAGCCACGACATTCGCGCAGAGTTTTGTCTGGCTTGTGGAATCCTCGATCACGACATCCTTTTCGCTCTGATTTTCGCTGAACGCAATGAACTGAAGCGGAACTATGTCAGTTCCCTGATGCAAAAGTTGATAGAACGAATGCTGACCGTTTGTTCCCGGTTCGCCGAAAAGCACAGGCCCTGTCACGTAGTCGATTTTTCCGCCGTCGCGGTTAACGCTTTTTCCGTTTGATTCCATGTCAAGCTGCTGAAGATGAGCCGGAAAACGGCTCAAGCCTTGAGAATACGGAAGAACAGCGGTTGAAGGATATTCCTGGGCGTTTCTTTCGTAAACGCCAATCAAAGCGTCCAAAAGCGCAGGATTTTTGCGGATGTCCTTGTTCAACGCAGTCTTGTCTTCCGCCGCAGCTCCGTCAAGGAAATCTGCGAAAACGTCCGGTCCGAATGCAAGAGAAAGAACAGCTCCTCCCACTCCGGAGCAGGAAGAATAGCGGCCGCCTATGTAGTCGTCCATATAGAACGCAGCCATATAATCCGGATTGTGAGCCAAAGGCGAGGTCTCGGAAGTTACCGCAATCATGTGCTTTGAAACGTCCAGTCCCGCCTTCTTTATGAAATCCTTCACAAAAGATTCGTTAGTGAGCGTTTCAAGCGTGGTCCCCGATTTTGAAACCAATATGAATATCGTTTTTGAAAGGTCAAGCGAAGCGACAACTGCGGCTCCGTCGTCAGGGTCTACGTTAGAAATGAAATGCGCTTCCATTTTGAACGAACCGTTTTTCTTTGCCCAATTTTCAAGAGCCAAGTACATGGCGCGGGGACCCAAGTCCGAACCGCCGATTCCAATCTGGCAAACCTGAGTGAATTTTTCGCCTTTTTCGTTCAATATTTTTCCAGAATGAACTTTGTCCGCAAAATCGGCGATTTTTTTCTGTTCGTTGATATAGAACTCCCGTTTGTTTACGCCGTCCGCCATCACGTCCTTTCCGAGCTGTCCTCTTGTAAGGTGATGGAGAACCATTCGCTTTTCGCCCGTGTTCACGACCTCGCCGTTATAAAGAGCCTCGAATTTTTCAAGAAGCTGCGCCTCGTCGGACAAATCCTGCAGCGTCTTCAGAATCTGTTCGTTCACCTGTTTTGCCCCGTAATTATAAGTCAAGCCTTCCGCCATAGGAACAGAATATTCCCGAATACGTCCAACAGCATTCTCGGAAGAAAGTTCATCTCGAACAGAAACCATGCCTTTGAGTGAAAGCATTTTCTTCCATGAAGAAAATGTATCAGCATTTGCCCATGTAGCCATGTATTACCTCGTGTATAAAAAATTGCGCCAAACTCAGCGTCATGGATTAAACTCTAATGGATTTTTTTGATATTTACAATGATTCAAAATCGCTGGATTTGGAAAACACGTTTTTCGGAATTGAAAAATCGGCGTGAAAGCGGAGGAAAGGTGATTTTGTTTTAATAAAGGAACGCTTTTTTGGGGAAACCGACAACTTTCTTCAATAAATGAACGCTGTTTTTATGACGATTTTATCTTTATTCTGAAGTCGATTTTCCGCCGTTCGTGGAAATTGCTGAAAAATCTTCGTTTGAATTAAAAAAATCACTTTTCGTGTGCTTTTTTCGGCAATTGACAATTTGCGCCTTATCGACTATATTCATCGAAATAATGCGGGGCTGTAGCTCACCTGGCTAGAGCGTTTGAATGGCATTCAAAAGGTAGTCGGTTCAAGTCCGATCAGCTCCATTTTTTGACTTTTGTTTATTTTATAGAAAATGCGTTAGGCTATGTAGCACCGCCGCAGGCGTTCCGAAGCGATAGCGTAGGAATGGAGCGAAAGCGGAAGTGCGGAACAGCCGACGGGGATTTCTCAAAAGTGACAAACTTTTGAGAAATCCCCGAACGCCCTGAAAAATCTTAAAAATCATCTACTTTTTCAATTGATTTTTTCTGCATACGTAGTCGCAGAACGTGCAGATTTCGTTTGTTTTTCGTCGGATTTTGTTTTCTTTTTCTAGTTTTTCCGCAAGCGTGGAAAGCCCTTTTTCGAAGCAGAGTTTTATCATCGGGTTTGTCGTGGCGTTCAAAATAATTTTCGCATAGGACTCCGTGATGTTTCCGATGCACAGCGCATCGTTTTCGTTCGAAAAGCCGCAGCACGGGGCGATTTTTCCGTTGGAATGTACGTAGAGGATGTTTCCGGGGCCTTCGCAAAAATCTTCGGAAAACCATTTTCGACTTTTCCAGGCTCTTTCGTCCGTGCATGGGAAAATTTGGCTTGTCCTGTGGATTTTCACGAACGCTTTCCCTTTGAGAAGAATGATTCCCGTTTTGGAAAATGGATTTGTGTATCTTTTTATCCTGCAGCCTATGTCTTTTGAAAGCATTTTGATGTTCTTTAAAATCAGATTGTCGGCTTTTCTTACGGCCCTTGAATTTCTTCTTGCATAGGGGACTACCGACTGGATTTCAAGGCTTTCTTCCCCGAAGATTTTCAGGACTTCGAGCGAGAATTTTCTTATTTTTTTGTACGGCTGACCGTGAAATGAATCCCAGCTTAGTCCGATTTTTCCGTCGAAACCTGCGGAATAGATTTTTTTTAGCGTTCCGGCAAGCTCTTTTTCCGATTTCCACCAGATTCCGTTTGTCATAAGCCTGTCGAACATGAATCCTAAATCTACGGCTTTGCTTATGACTTTTTCAAGAAAATCGGGATAAAGGAACGGCTCTCCGCCCGAAAAACCGACTTTTTCTATTGTACATTCCTCGGAATCTTTTGCGCTTGAAAGAAAGTTTACGGCGTTTTCCGAATCGAGCGTTTCGTCGCCGCATTTTACGTAACAGTGCGGACATTTGAGGTTGCATTTTGTCGTTGGGGCAAAAATTATTTCATCGGGAGAAAACATCGTTTCCGATTATAGCAGAATTTTTTGTCCGCCGCTATTTTGTAGAAAAGGAGAGCGATTTTTATGGATGAGGGATGGGGGGGAACAGGACGAGAAAGTCGCGCGTTTGCTTTTACCGGCAAGTGTGGTGTAGGTGAAAACACAGCGAGTTTGCAAGGTTTTTTCGCAAAATGTTTGTTCCATTGGATTTTAAAAACTTGCAAAAGCGGAGATATGAACTTAGAATATCCCCATGCGTGATGCTCTTAAAAATGATGTTATTTCGGCATGAGTCGTGCGCTTTAACCATTCTTTCCGGGTAAAAGCGGACATCCTTTTTTAGAGTTTTTTATCGATAATGAATTCGCTTTTTCCCATGCAAGGTTTATGGAATAGGCGTTTTTTATGTCATAGGAGAAGAATTATGAAAAAGATTTTATTTTCGTTTTTTGCTGCGGCTCTGTTTTTGTTTGCGTTTTCCTCGTGCAAAACGGATGTTAATAGCGATGTCGAAGCCTTCAAGGTAGAATACAGCAAAGGCGATAAAGGGGCGCTTTCCGTGACTCTTGACGGAAAGTCGTTCGAAAGCGGTTCTGCTGTTGCTAAGGGAAAGACTTTAGTTTTTGAGGCGGTTCCTAATTCAGGTTTCAGGACGGTATGGGATTCTTTGCTGACTGTATCTCCCGACGATAATAACAAAGCTACTCTCACTGTTACAAAAGCTGTGAATGTGGCAGTCGGTTTCAAGGATATCTACAAGGTTACATACAGTTTTGGGGAACACGGACAACTGAATGTTTTACTTGACGGCGCGGAGTTTAAAAGCGGCGATTATGTGGATTCTGGGAAAGTCCTTGAGTTTAAGGCGACCCCGGAAGAAGGCTACAAGACGAACTGGGATCCTGAACTGACCGTATCGTCCGATGACAAGAACAAGGCGACATTGACCGTCACTAAACTGACAGACGTAACCGTGGCTTTTTCTCCTATGAACGAAATCGTCTACAGAGTTAAGCATTATAAACAGAATATCGAAAATGATGAGTACACTATTGTAACTGGCGACACTGAGATAAAAAAAGGCGATGCTCATTCGACTACGGAAGCCGGGCCTAAGTTCTACGAAGGCTTTGATGCAAAACCTATTGAACAGAAAACGATAAAACCTGACGGCTCTACTGTTGTTGATGTCTATTATTTAAGAAAGTCGGCGACACTTACTTTTTCAGTGGAAGGCGGAAAATGGGAAGACGAAACCACTTCCGAAAAAACTGTAAGCGGAAGATTCGGCGCTCCAGTTAATCCTCCTTCAGTCAAACGGCTTGGTTACATATTCAATAAATGGAATCCGGATTACAAAACGATTCCTGCGTTGAACGCTTCCGTAAAAGCTGAATGGAAGGCGATTACTTACACTGTAAGATTTGACAATAACGGCGGCGACGGCACTATGGAAGCTCAAGTGTTTAAGTATGATGAATCGCAGACGCTAAGAAGCAACAATTTTTCGAAAAGCGGTTACGAGTTTGATTTTTGGACTACTAATTCCGACGGCAGCGGAAAGCAATACGAGAAATCCGCCACTGTAAAAAATCTTACTGCAACCGACGGTGAAGTTATCGTTCTTTATCCAAAATGGGTGCTAAAATACGGCTACTATTTGGGAAATCCGACCGGCGGACAAAGCGAAGGTTCAGGTGCTAGCGAGTCTTGGATGGAAGGCGGAAATCTGAAACTTAATGGAAGAACTATAGAAAAAACAAGTGAGAATATAATAATCCCGACGGGGACGGTTAGGGTTCTTACAATGCGCGATGATTCTTCGTATATTGCCTATGCCCCGACCGGTGGTGTAGCTCCTGATTATCAAGGGGTCTTCCTAAAGGGGCGCAATGTAAAACTAAGTCCTTTTGTAATGTCAAAGTATGAGGTTACACAGGAGCTTTACATTGCAGTTATGGGGGAAAACCCAAGCGACAACCAAAAAAAGCCGGAAGAGGGAGATTCTGCTCTTCTGCGTCCTGTAGAAAATGTAAAATGGCATAATGCTATAGCGTTCTGCAATACTCTTACTGTTAAAGTTATGGGCGAAGATAAATGTGTGTACTATAGCGACGAATCTCTTACAAAAATCTATAACAAGTCGGATGCGGATGGCGGTAAGGATGTCTATCCTGCCTACGACAAGACGCAGAAAAAGTGGATAAAACTTGGATACAGGTTACCCACGGAAGCAGAATGGGAATACGCCGCAAGAGGCGGAGACCCTAATGCGCCTAGATGGAAATATTCTTATGCCGGAGTGAACACGGATAAAGGTCCTTCAGACTTCCTAAACCAAGTCGACCTAAAACTCAATGATTACGCTTGGTATAAGGCAAACTCGCCTTCAAATCACACCCGTGAGGTAGGAAAAAGAGAATGTAATGCTCTTGGTCTTTATGACATGAGTGGCAATGTTTCCGAGTGGTGTTTTGATTATCATTATAAAAAACTTACTGTAAAAGATGACGACTATAAAGACAGTGACAGCTATGTGCTAAATCCCGCAGGTCCGTCTTTCCTTCCTGATAGTTATAGCTATCGAGTTAGGCGGGGAGGTTCCGTTACCTCTCACGCATACGCTTGTGCGGTTTCTGCCAGACATAAACTTGCTGTCAATGAGCATAATGCGGATACAGGATTCCGCTTGGTACGCTCCACGGAATAAGCGTTTTTGTCTGTTTTTACGCTCCGGGCAAGGCTAAGAGCTTTCGCCCGGATTTTTTATTTTGTTTTTCTATGTAGAAAAGTCAATTTCCAAGATTTGAAAAATAGCGATTCAAGATGAAATCTGCCGATTTTTTTTCATTTTTCGCCACCTGATTTTCCGTTTCATCACAGTAAAATTCTTCCTAAAAATCGATTTCCGTGTTTTTCTGTAAAAATCTTGTGTAAAAAATCTCAATCGGTGCTATAATTTAATCACTTTTTTATCAGGAGTTTTTCATGGTCAGCAATGAGATGTATGATTTTTCCGTAGAAACGTTGGGAAAATGCGAGATTCGTTCTCCTATCAAACTTTCCACTGTGTACGGGGAAAATCAGGCGAACTACGTAAAAGACGATTCTTACGTAATCAACGCGGTTAATGTGTTCGACGCTTCAAAACCTGTCGCTCTTGACAGCACAAATTTGATGCAGAAGGCAGGTCCACGAGAATACATATTTTTTGATCCAAAGGACGTAAAAGCAGGAATATGCACGTGCGGCGGTCTCTGCCCCGGTCTGAACGATGTGATAAGGGCAATCGTGCGTTCCTTGTGGAATCGCTACGGCGTAAGGGATATACGAGGCTTCCAGTTCGGCTACAAGGGATTTTTTGAGGAGGAAGGCTATCCTACAGTAGCCCTTGATCCGGAGAATGTCGATGAGATTCACAAGATTGGCGGTTCTTTCCTTGGAACCAGCCGAGGCGGCGGAAAACGTGTTACCGACATAGTCGATACGATTCAGCGAATGGGAATAAACATGATGTTTATCATCGGCGGCGACGGAACGCAAAGAGGCTCGCTCGATATTTCAAATGAGGTCGAAAGGCGAGGGCTCAAGTGTGCGGTCGTAGGAATCCCCAAGACAGTGGACAATGATCTTCAGTTCATAGACCGCTCGTTCGGTTTTGAAACGGCGGTTCAAAGGGCAAAAGAAGCCGTTGCCTCAATCCACATGGAAGCAAGTTCGCAGATAAACGGAATCGGTCTTGTAAAACTCATGGGACGAGAGTCGGGCTTCATTGCGACCGCTGCGGCCCTTGCAAGCCATGAATGCAATTTCTGTCTGATTCCCGAAGTTCCGTTTGACCTTGAAGGCGAAAACGGATTTTTGGCTCATCTTGAAGAGCGTTTGAAGCGCAGGCATCATGCGGTCATAATCGTGGCTGAAGGAGCGGGGCAGGAACTTCTTACAAAGACGAACCAGACCGATGCGTCAGGAAATATCAAACTTGCCGATATCGGAGTTTATCTTCGCGACCAGATAAATTCATATTTCTCGAAAAAAGGAATACACATAAACCTAAAATATATCGACCCCGGATATCAGATTCGCGCTTCTGTTACAACCGCTTCGGATTCGATTTATTGCGAGCGTCTTGGAAACAACGCCGTGCATGCCGCCATGGCAGGAAAAACCAAGATTGTCATTGGTCTTGTGCATGAAAAATTCGTCCACATTCCTATCTCGATGGCGACCGCTCACAGAAACATAGTGGATCCTGAGGGCGCTTTGTGGAGAGACACGCTTGATGCAACGAGCCAGCCCGTGCAGATGGTGAACGATATAGAATCCGCAAAGGACAGGATGAACAAAATGGTTTCTGAGGCAAAAATGAAGCCGAACGAAAAAGTAAAAAAGCAGGATTAGTTATTTGGTGCTGAAAATGCATAAAAAAGCCGAACCGTAAAAAGTTCGGCTTTTTTTTATAAAATTCAGTAATAAAAAATTTTACTTTATGGAAAAGCGGGTTTATAATTTCTAGCAGATATTTGAAAGTCTTTATTTTTGAAAAAGTTTTTAACGGAGAGTTATCCTAATTTTTTCTTTGGAGGAATCATGAAAAATTACCTTTCAAAGGTTAGATTCTTTTTTGTTGCGGTTGTCTTTCTTTCAAGCGTTTTTTATTCTTGTAATTTTGATTCAAACGCTGCTGAGTCTTCGGCTGAAACTAATCAGTTCGGTAGCATCCGTGTCGTGAACAAAAAAAATGAAGATCCGTCTAGGGCTGTGTATATTCCAGCTATAGAAAAAGCAGATGTTACAGTTTCAGGGTATGGAATGACCCCGATCGTGATTCCCGATGTTGATGTGAGAGCTGGAGGCGGTTCGGTTCTCATTGAAAACATTCCTAGCGGAAAAAATCGAATTGTCACTGTAGAGGCTAAGCAAACAATCGATTCTGTCCTCCAGAAAATTGACGGAATAGTGATACGAAACATCGTGAATATCAGGTCAGGAGCGGAAAAGACGGTTCATATAGACTGGGAAACGACGGCTCTTGGTAATGTTTTTGAGAAACTTCTTGCGTTGGGCTACGACATTTCTTCTCTTTCTTCGGATGAGGTTCAAAGTCTTATTCCGGACGGCGTGAATGCGGCTCTTGTAGATGTCGAGGCGATTGCTGATCATATAAAAAACGGCACTCCGTACAGTTCTTACGAACTAAAGCCCGGTTCTGTTATTTTTGATACGGACATAGCCCTTTCGGGTGCATATGCGCAGGTTTCAGATCCGGCATCTTCAAAAACAGCTGAAATCACCGGCGCTCAGCAGACTGTTTCGAATGTAGCTCCGGGAAACTGGACTTTCTATATAATAGACGCCAATGGAACAATCCTTTATTCCGCGAGTGTTGTTGTAGAAAGCGACGGCTCGACTTACGTGAATCAAGGCGGCAAGATAAATCTTGGTGTTCCTGCACCTCGTCTTGAAGATTCTGAAGGAAATCAGATTTCCGATGCGATATCCGGTTCTGCGACAGTCTACCTTGCATGCCGCCGAATGGACGGCGAAACTCCGCTCTATGGTGCTGAAATATATTACACACTTGACGGAACAGATCCTCTTACATCTTCCGACAAGCAAACGTATACTTCCGATGGAATTTCTGTCTCCGTAGGGGTAAACCTCAAGGCTGTAGGAACAAAATACGGACTTCAGAATTCTTCTGTTATGTCTTGGACATTCTGCAGTACGGCTGCCGCTCTTGGAGAAAAACACCCTTCAAGCGGACCGTATTCACTTATGCCTGTGGATACGAGTGCAAATACTGGCGCTCATATAAATTCCGATAAAGATGCTACTTTTGCTCTTTATTCTGCTAACGCCACCAAGGTTCTTCTTGAAATATATGACAAACCGTATGGTTCTGCAGTTCCTCGCTATGATTATTGGATGGAAAAAGACTCTGGCAATTGCTGGCGGGCCAAGGTCAAGGAAGTTCCTGTAGGAACAATATATGCTTTCCGTGTATGGGGACCGAACTGGGATTACGATGCCAGCTGGACTCGAGGTGGTTCTTCCGCAGGTTTTGTGACTGACGTGGATGAGTCGGGAAACAGGTTTAACCCTAATAAAGTTCTTTTCGATCCGTATGCATATGAACTTACCCATGATAAGTCAGATCCGAAGAATATGAGCCAGAATGGAAGCATGGCAGATCCCGGAATTTTCACTTCCGGAGAGGAATTCAGAAATTTTGATACAGCCTCGTATGCTCCTAAAGGCTATCTTCTTGAAGAACATGAGTTGAAGTGGTTTGATATAAAACCTGGAATTCCTGCATCTCAGGCAAGAATCTACGAGGCTCATATAAGGGGAATCTCAAAACATCCGTCTTGTATGCTCCTTCCTCTTATACTAAAAGATGTACCAACTTTTGATGGGTTTAGCGGTTGGAGTCTTGTGCTTCCTCAATACAGGGGAACTTACAAAGGTGCAATTTTCCTTATTCCGTATCTGAAAAAACTTGGAATAAATACGATAGAACTTCTTCCTATTCATGAAAGCGATAACGACTGCAATCCTGATAATGGAGCCGGCGGAAATTATTGGGGCTACATGACATACGGATTTTTTGCGCCTGAACGCAGGTACTCATACGATAAATCTCCTGGAGGACCTACAAGTGAATTTAGGCAGATGGTAAGAGCGTTCCATCTTGCAGGAATAGAAGTTTATCTTGATGTGGTTTACAACCATACCGGAGAAGGCGGCACATGGAAGGGAACTGGTGATAATTATGCTCAGGCAGAACTTACTTCTATGCGAGGTATAGATAATTCTACATATTATTCTCTCGTAGAAGGTTCTCCGGGCGCATATTGGGAGACGACCGGTTGCGGAAACAATATGCAGTGCGACAATCCTGCCGTAAGGAAGCTGATTACAGACTCGCTTTCTTATTGGATAACCCAGATGGGAGTGGACGGTTTCCGCTTTGACCTTGCCCCTGTTCTTGGAAGGGAAGGAAAAGGTACTTGGAATTTCAATCCTAATTCTGCGACTCTTGCGGAGATTGCGAACCTTGGTTCAACCCATAATGTAGAGATGATTGCAGAAGCGTGGGATTGCCAATGGCCGGGCGGTTACAGAATCGGTAAATTCCCGCAAGGATGGGGAGACTGGAATGGTGTGTATCGAGACGTGGTTCGAAAATATGTTGGTGGATTTGCGACAAAGGAAGATAAAACTGGTGACTATGTTGACTATCATCTGAGTATCGGAAATGCCATTTACGGAAGTTCAGATATTTTCGGCTCGTATAGACCTTCTGTGAACATGATAGATGCCCATGACGGCTTTACGCTTGCAGACCTTTCTTCATATTCCGGCGCAGGAAATTACTGGAACGATAAACTTTCGTGGCCGTTCGGACCTAGCGATGGAGGAAACAGCGACGAGAACCATCTTGTAGACACTTCTCAGGAGGCATCTAGGCGAACGGCACGCAACTACATTGCGCTTCAGATGTTTACCCGTGGAATACCGATGATTGTTTGGGGAGATGAGTTTTCAAGAACTCAGAATGGAAACAACAACGCTTACAATATAGATTCAGTTGGAACGTGGAGCAACTATTATATGATCAACTCTGCGTCTCCTCACTCTGTATCTACTCTCGGTTCAGGCAGTTACTCAAATAAGTTCGGTACTTTTAATAACAAAAAGGGCATAAACGGAAACTTTGTATTCATGCAGAGAATGCTTAACATGCATTCCAATCCGGCCTTCACTCAGCCAAGTTATGACAATCCTACCATGACATGGCAGAATGACAATGACGGAAATGACTTTACGTTTGGCTATCATTTGGCAGGTTCAGCCGTCCCTGACGGAAATGACTTCCTTATGTATTCCAACATGAGCGGAAACAATTATACGGTGAACATTCCTGCTCCTGCTTCCGGCTCGAAATGGGTAAGGATTTGCGATACCGGTGCTTGGGCTGAACCGTACATGAACAGTTGGGATCCGGATGATTCTTCCGCCGAGGAATATTATGCTGTAACATCTCAGAAATCTTATGACTTGGGCGCTTATTCAGTCCTCATTCTGAAACAGGTGGAAAATTCGGGAAGTTCAGGCGGCTCTGGCGGAGGTTCCGGTGGCGGCAGTACAATGCCCGATTCAATAAATGTAACAGCCGACGACTTTACTTGGGAAGGCAATGCCAAGGTGTTTGCTTGGGTTTGGAAGAAAGGCGATGGCGGTTCGTGGGTAAGTTGTACGGGTTCTAATAAGACTGTTAAGTTTAAGCTGCCGGCAGGTTGCGACCGCTTTATTTTGGTGCGTTGTCCGGAAAAAACAACTACACCTGATTGGGATGCCGGTGGCGATATTCCCGGACGCATTTGGAACAAGACAGATGATGTAACCGTGAATGCAGGACAGAGCGATTACATCGTGAACTTCATAAAATATGATCCTCCTGCCAGCGGCGGTTCTGGTGGCGGAACAGGTGGCTCTTCAGGAGGCGGAACCGGCGGAGGTAGCGCAACGCCTTCGAACAACCATATAAAGGTTACCACAACAGACCAGTATACATGGATAAATGATGCCAAGGTGTTCGCATGGGTTTGGAAAAACGGCGAATCGGGTGAATGGAAGGAATGTGCAAAAGGCGGAGAGTCTGTCGTTGAATTTGACTTGCCGTCCGAGTGCAATATGTTCCTTTTGGTGCGTTGTCCTAAAGATACAAAAACGCCTAGCTGGAACGTACAGGGCGACAATCCTGGACGAATCTACAACAAGACGGCGGACATCACGGTAAATCCCGGACAGAATGAATATACAGTAACATTTACGGAATACACACCTCCGTCATCGGGCGGTGGCTCTTCAGGCGGCGGTTCAAGTGGCGGCACTCCGACAGGAAGAAAGATAACGGTAAATGCCGACAGTTGGACATGGTCTAATGACGTCGTTGTGTTTGCGTCGGTATGGAAGAACGGAGAGGCGAACAGCGAAAAGTGGGTGACCTGCACAGGTTCAGGCAGCACAGCAAAATTCGTCTTGGAATCCGAAAAGGACCGCTTCCTTCTTGTAAGATGCTACAAAGGCACAACCGAACCTGGTTGGCAAGTCGACGGACACAAGGTAGGACGAATCTACAACAAGACAGCGGACATCACGGTAAACCCCGGACAGAATGAATACACAGTAACATTTGAGGAATACACGCCTCAGCCGTCTGGCGGCGGAACCGGAGGTTCAGGTGGTTCACAGCCGACAGCCACGCACATCACGGTGAACGCTGACAGTTGGACATGGGGCGACAACGATGTCAAAGTGTTCGCGTGGGTGTGGAAGCACGGCAAGGAAGATGACGGCAAGTGGGTGACCTGTACAGGTTCAGGCAGCGAGGCGAAGTTCGAGCTAGAGCCGGGCAAGGACCGCTTCCTCTTGGTAAGAGTCCACAAAGATACGACACAGCCCGACTGGAATTTGCAGGGAAACAAAGCCGGACGAATTTACAACAAGACGGCTGACATCACGGTTATTCCCGGAAATACCTCATACAATGCACATTTTGTGGGCTACACGCCGACTGGCGGTGGCTCTTCGGGAGGTGGCGGTTCCGGCGGTAATACACAGCCGACGAACACCAAAATAACGGTAACAGCCGATAACTGGACATGGGGCAATGATGTCAAAGTGTTTGCATGGGTATGGAAGAATGGAGAG
>CAJPOF010000033.1 GCA_905372235.1 uncultured Treponema sp. | reverse complement strand
TTACAGGGGCTTCCGCCCCCTGTCTTCCTTTCCTTCCCTCTGCTGCCAAACAGCTTTCCGCCAGCAGGCTTCCCCGTGGCGGTGATGGTGAATATACCACCTTCCGCACACACTTGTCAACTCCCAAAACAAGTTTTTTTTTATTTTTTTTAAATTTCAATCAGAATTGCATTCAAAACGATAAAAATTGCTTTCTGTGTCGTCTCGTCCGTAGCTGGACATACCTTAATCACGCTGTGAGTTTATACGCCGCACATTTTTATTGCGAGCGCAATTTCATTTCCTGATTATTGCGATAAAACTCAATGCAGAAAAAAGCATTGAAAAACATTCAAGTCGTTTTTAAAAGAGAGTAAAAATATAAAATTCCGTACAAAAACCAGTTAAGAAAGGCGGCTATTCCGACTCAAGAACCAATTTTCTGACCTCAATCTCTTTGGTCATGCGAATTATCTCCGAAAGAATCGTCGGAATCTCTCCGCCTGTAAAATCAGGAGCGGCATCAGGATTTTTTTCAAGGCTGTCGGCGACCAGTTTTCCGAGTTTTGCATATTGCTCTTCCCGTTTTGACTCAAACTGCATTTTTTCTATACGCACGACACTTTTGTCGCTGAAATTTTGGACGGCTTCTCCAGCTTTTCCAAAAACATCCTTCGATGACTTCACGAACTTTTCAAGTCCATCCTTGACCTTTTTTCCGAATTCCTCACCGGTCATAGTTTCCTCCAAGATATTAATTCCAAATCCAGCCTCAAACCAAGTCGCAAAGGAGACAAAACCCTGCGTTTCAAAAATCAAAGTCCGCAAAAATCAGAATGACGTTTCTTCAAATCCCGTTTTTCGACAACAATGATTCCTTCAGGATTAAATATAACCGATTTTCTTCAATAACAAAACAGGATTTTCTAACAAAATTGCGTTACGTTTTATGGTTGAAGATTTTGTAATTCATCCACGGAAAAATCTGATGCGCGTTCTCAAGTTTTGTAAGCCATTCCGTGCTTACGGTTTTTGAACCAAGAGCGTCGAAAACGACGGTAAAATCATTTATGCTTTGCTTGAACCGCATCTCCGCATATTCGGGGGCGTCGTCCTCGTCTATCATTCTTGCCCAGCCGGACGACTGCGCCATCATCAGCTCTATAGAACCGAGATTCAAAAGGCGGGCTTTCAGCCCCGTGTCGTCAGGAAAACGCTCCGAAAGGTCGACCATTCTTTCGCTCGCCTTCCGAACGTACCTCATCATCCAATTGTTTTTGCTTGAAAGAAGATTTTCGCCGTAGCCAAGGTCGCTTGAAGAGCCGTAATACGGATGGATTCTTTGCAGGCTGTACTGCTTGTCTATCAGGGACTTTGCGTTGGCAAACGAGATTTCGTATTCTTTTGCGAATCTGAAAAGATTTTCGACCCAAAAAAGCCCTTCCGCCCACTTTTTTCTGAGTTCGCCAAGTTCCAGAGTTACGACAAGCGAAAGAACCGGTTCCGCAGGAAGGCACTTTTCCGCCTCGGAAAACAGGTTCGCCTTGTCCGAAAGAAAATCCTTCGCATCAGCAACAAGGCATTTTTCCGCCTTGGAAAAATCGTACACGGAAGAAATGGAATCACCCTTGTTCCAATATTTGTAGCCAAAAGAATATCTAGGGTCTCCCTTCTCGATGAAAGGCGCAAGGGATTCGCACGGAGCTTCAAAACACACATCCCGCGCCAACGAAAGATAGGCCTTGTTGCTTGCGTAGCCCGAATCCTCCCCGAAAATTTGCTCGTCGCACTTGTTGTAACGGCTGAACGCAACCAAAGAATTGTCGAACCTCGCAGGCGAAAATATCCCTTTTTCCGGCTCGTTCTCGGAAAACAGAAAACTCCTTGAATCAAGAAGCGTATAGTTGAATTTGTAGGCACGGACGATTTTTTCAATTCCCGGATAGTAACCGAGTTCCGGAAGCCAAAAACCTTCGGGCATTTCGCCAAAAAACGCTTTGTAGGCAAAAAAACCAGTCTCGACCTGGGCGTTTACAACCTCCGGAATGTCGTTGTAATGCGGAAGGAAAATATTTGTTCCGCAAGTCGCAAGAAGTTCCACAAAACCCTTCTTATGGAAATCAAGGAATTTTCTTACAAGTTTTCCACCGAACTTTTCGTAAAGGCTTTTTGACTTTCGATTTTTCTCAATACAGCGGACAACATTTTCTTTTACCGCAGCAGAATATTCGGGATTCTCGAGTTCCCGTTTCCCGAATTCAATCCTTTTGTCGACCCATTCCAAATACTGCCGCTGAATTTCAGAATCTTCAAGAAGCGTGCATACCACAGGCGAAAGTACAAGTCCAACCCTGAACGGAACGGATTCATCTTCCAGCCGCTCGAACATCTCAAGAAGAGGAAGATAGGTTTCGTTGATGCTTTCAAAGAATTTATTCATCACCGAAGAATATTTTTTTACATCATCGCCCGAATGCCTTATATATTCGGAAGAAGCGTTCAGGACAAGCACAAGTTTTTTTTCCGCCATATTTCCACCAATCACTCTGAAAAAGATTGTCTATGATTTTGATAATGATGATAAAGAAGTTCGTCCATTCCGGAAATTTTCATGATTTGAGAAATACTTTCCGTCCTGTCCGGCTTTATCATCGAAAGAAGCAGGGAATCCTCCGGCATCTCAAGGACATTCGACGAAGCAAGGATATCTATGATTCCATCCAGATTGAAAAGAAGATCCACACGAAAATATTTTTTTCTTGCAGGAAGGAACACGTATTGTCCGTTGTCATGCTTGGAAATCTGAATGTCAAAATATTCGTCCGGTTTTAGCTGGTCCTTCTCGGAATACGAATTGACCCTGAGCTTCAGTTCGCTCACAAAAGCGCCCTGCAACGAAAACTGATCCGCCTCGCTGATATTCCAATAGATGAAAGCCCACGCAGGATTACGGAGCATGATTTTTACTTCCGTGGAATTGTAGGTTTTTGGGATAAGTTCCGACTTAGGAGTCTCGAATTCTTCGTCAGAAACAGTAAGTTCAGAATCGTCAAAAATGCTCTCCGCCTCATAAACGGCTTCAAGGATTTCCCCTATCAGAAAGCCTCTGTTCAACTTTTCAGGCACATCTATACTATATTTATCCGCAATCTGAGACAAATCAAAGTCCGAAAGGGTCTCAAGAAAAGCACGGTTTATCGGATTATTTAACATAAAAGCAATTTTCTAAAAAAAAAGAATAATAGTCAAGGGAATCAAAAGGAGTTTAAAACTTTTAAGCCATTCAGCGAAAATAAACAAGGGTGTCTAAAAAACTAATTTTAGACACCCCATCGAGTTTAAAATTAAGCCTTAATATTGCAATGAATTAATTTTAAACATAGCAATAAAGAGCAAGGAAACTGTACAAACTTCAATTTTGCACAGCTCCGCTTATTCAAAAACCTCTATTTTAGGCAAGTAGAGATTCTTTCAAGAACCTTTTTCCTGTCAAGAGGCTTTATTATATAGTTTTTGGCTCCAAGCAGAAGAGACTTTTTTACAAGTTCTTCTTTTCCAAGGGCACTTACCATCACGACCCTGGCGTTTTTGTCGAAGGTCATAATCTGCTCCAACGCTGTGATTCCGTCCATTCTAGGCATGGTTATATCCATGGTGACCAAATCGATATTCGGAGCGAGTTCCTTGTATTTGTCAACGCCTTCTTTTCCGTCAGCCGCTGTCGCAACAACCTCGTATCCTTCGCTTGCAAGGATTTGACCTAACTGTTTCGCAACGAACATGGAGTCATCGACAATCATAACCCTGTAGGTTGTTCCATCGTCCTTTAGACCCTCCGGGGGACGCTCGTTGATTGTAGGAAAGCCGTTCAATGTTTTCATATTTTTCTCCTAATTTTTTATGCGCGTTCACGTATTGCTACGTTTACTTCTATTTTTCCACATTCGGTAATAAGAGGAACTATCAATGCTTCCACATTTTCCGCCCTTCCGTTCAATGCCGCAATTTCCATTTTTTGACCGGCAAAAAGAGCAGGCGGTGTAAGGTCAAATTTGAAATTGAGCTCATGCAACTTGGTAACGGCCTGCGCAGTAATGAGGTTCGCAAGTTCGCTGATTGTAGCCTTTGCCAAGTCATCAAATGCGGGGAGTTCTTCTCCGTTCATCTTCGATGCCACATTGATCGCCGTTTCCATAGTCATGTCAAAAAGAACACGACCTTCGACATCCCCTGCAAGCCCCACGAGAGCTGCCACTCCCATCATCGGCATTGCTGTTGATTTAAGGTAAAGATTGCCGCGTTTTACTTCGGCTCCACCTAGGACTTCCTTCAATACCCTGTAAGAAGTCTCTACGAATGGATTAATATACTCTACTCTCATCACATACTCCTATTATTGTTTTTTATACGCTGTAAGCGAACCTACAGAATGCTCTATAAAATCCGAGAAATTGATTTTCTCGTTATCGCCGATAATCAAATATCCGTTGCCCTTGAGTTTTTCCTCAAAATCGGTAACAACATCTCTCAATTCGCCCTGCTCTATGAAGGATAGCAAATCTCTTGCAAAAATCAAGTCCGTCATAGGAAGCGCATTTGTATGAAGGCAATCGTGATATTCAAACATTATACTGTCTTTTATATCCTTTGAGAAAGTGTCTGCACCGGTCGCATTCTTCACAAGATACGGCGAAAGCCATCCGCCTGCCTGCGATGAAGGAACAGTAAGAAGAGGAGCGTTCGACACGTTCAGAAGGTCAATATCCTGAGCGTAAATGCGAATCTTAGACCCCGGATACCGCTTTGCAAGCACACACGCAAGACAATATGTTTCGGCACCTTTTCCGCAACCCGGATTCCAGACGACAATCTGCTTTGCAGAATTATCCGGAAGAAGTTTTGAAACCGCATCCGCATATGCATCCGTCCACCAAGAATCGGAACATTTAGACCAGAAAGGTTTCAAGTACATATCCGCATCCTCTTCCGACTGGAACTGGATTTTGTCTTTGGAACGCTCGGACTTCCATTCAAAGTAGCGGTTTTTTATCCACTCGTCGTTCACTTCCGATACATTGAATTTTTTGTACGACTTGAGGCTTTCGATGATGAACTTCAGATTTCTCCCGTCTTCATCGTCCGCCTTGGAAGCGCTCTGCGCAGGATTTGCCGCTTCTGGAGTCGCTTTCTTTACATCGTCAGTTTTTTTTCCGGCGGCAGCGGCAGGAAGCTGTTTCGAAGCCGCCTTATACGCCATCGGTTTTGCCGGCTGAGCCACGGCTACGTTTGTGTCTTTTCCTTCGAGTGTCTCTTTAGAGAAAATGCTTTCTACATCAAGAAGAATGTAAAGCCTCTTGCTGCTCTCGACAACGCCGGATATGTATTTTACGTTCACATCGCTGAAAAGAGGATGGGGAGGCTGGATTGTGCTTTTCTGCACGCCTACAACCTTGTCGATTTTGTCGACAATCACACCGAACGTTTGTTCTGCCACGTTCAGTATAAGGAGATTTTCCAATCCCATTTTGTTCTTTTCGGGAAGTTCGATATTGAAAAATATCCTAAGATCAAGGATAGGGATAATATCACCGCGAAGGTTATACACCCCGACCACAAACGGAAGGACATTAGGCACGTAAGTAAAATTACCCGCCTTGGCAATTTCCTTCACATACATTATGTCAATGGCGTAATCCTTTCCATACAGAGAGAATGTAACCATCTTGAAATCAATGGTAGTCTGCTGCTTGCGAGCTTCTTCCTGAGAAGTGTCATTTGCAACAGCAACCAAAGGTGTATCGAACGAATCATCTGACACAAGAATAGAATCAATAGTCATATAACCTCACTAAATAGCCGGTCGGTCTATCATGCGTTGAGCATCAATATCCTGCTTAACGCTAAGATCCAACAACTGGGAAACATCAATAATCAAAGAAACGGAACCGTCGCCAAGAATCGAAGCACCGGCAATTCCCGGCGAGTTGGTGAACTGATCCCTTAGAGGTTTGATAACAACATCCTCTTCCCCTACAAGAGAATCAACCATTATACCAACTTTCTTGTCTTTCGAACCGACAATTACAATATTGCAATACTCGTCCTCGTGGCTTTCCTGGATTCCAAAGAGCCGCGAAAGGCGAAGCACGCTGATAACTTCGTTTCGTACATTCAAAACCTCGTAACTGTCGATGGTTTTGATGTCTTTTTGAAGAATTCGTTGGCTTTCGATTACGGAAACAATAGGAATAGAATAAATCTCTTTTCCAACTCTTACAAGTAGTCCCTGGATAATAGCCAACGTAAGAGGAAGCCTTATGCTGAACGTAGTTCCCTGACCTTTTTGAGAAGATACGGTTACCGTTCCATTCAACTTGTCGATCATCGTTTTTACGACATCAAGTCCTACGCCTCTTCCGGACACGTTAGTAATTTTGTCTGCCGTGGAAAATCCCGGAAGGAAGATAAGCTGCTGCGCCTCAGCCTCGGTAAGTTGCTTGTCAGGATGCACAAGACCTCTTTCTATAGCCTTCTGCTTTACACGGTCCGTATCGATTCCAGCTCCGTCATCGGCAATTTCTATGACGATAAGGTTTCCTTCGTTGGAAGCCTTGAGAATCACCGTTCCGCTTTCCGATTTTCCGGAAGCCTTTCGTTCCGCCGGAGTTTCTATTCCGTGGTCAACGGAATTCCTTACACAGTGCATGATAGGATCAAGAAGGTCCTCTACCACCGACTTGTCAAGTTCCGTGTCCTCACCTTCTATCATGAGTTCCACTTTTTTGTTCAGATCCCGCTGAAGATCTCGAACAACGCGCGGGAAGCGGCTGAAAATCTGGTTTATAGGAACCATTCGGATTTTCATTACGCCTTCCTGAAGTTCGCTGGCAATTCGACCCAAATTCTGCGTTGAAGAACGAAGTTTTGATGTAATGCTTTTGAGTTCTGAATCGTCGGTGTCAAAAATATTTTCAAGTCCGCCGAACTCGCCCAAAATAGAAGCCCTTACATCCTTTACGCTTTTTCCTTCTTGAAGCTGCTCAAGGTAACTGGGGAACTGCTCAAAAAGTTGGTGTATAGAACTTTTTAGAGTGCTTTCCGCCGTCTGAAACCTAAGAAGTTCTTCGCCCAAGGTCGCGGCAAGCTGGTTGAACGAAGCCTTTGTGATTACGGTTTCGCTTACAAGGTTCATAAGCAAATCTATTCTTCTTGAATCTACACGCAGAACAGACCCCTGCTGAACCGCATGAACAGAGCCGGCATCTTTTTTTGCATCTGCCTGAGGGGTAGCTTTATGCTCTTCCGCCTTTTCAGGCGCAGCCTTTGCCGCAGGTTCGGAAGTCTGAGCTACAGCCTTAGTCGGCTGTTCCGGCTCGGCAGCGGAAACAGGCTCGGATTCTTCCATTCCCGTTCCTCCTTCCGAAGCGCCATCAACAATTTTGGCATCGGTAACAAGAGTAACATCGCTAAGAAAAGCAACATCTTCGATTTTTCCTGCATCCGCATCGGAAGCGATGTAATAATATACAAACTCATAGAACTGATCTTCGTAGAGCGCATCAAAGTCCGGTATGGTTTTAAGCACACTTCCCAAAGCCTTCAATGCCGCAAACACCTGGATTCCGCCAACCGAATTCATGGGATTATTTTCGTCAAACTTTACGGAAACGAGCCAAAGTTTTTGATTTCCTTCACACGCCGATTTCAGTTCCATATAGTCGCTTTCGGATATAGCAGGATAGTTGAAAGGGGACGGACCAGACGACGATTTTTTTGCTGGAGCGGCTGGCGCAGGTTTTGCCGCTTTTGGAGCAGAAGGTTTTGACTTTGCTCCCTTGGCTCCTTTTTCAGGAATATATTCCTTGAGCCTTGATACAAGGTCGTCGATGTTCTCCTCGTACACCGAACCGTTTGCCCTTGCCTCAAGCATCGCCTTTATCACATCGATAGAAGACAGCAATATGTCAACGACCTTCTCGTCAACCGAAAGCCTGTCCGAACGAATCTCGTCAAGCACATCTTCAACCTTATGAGTAAAACTGGACAACTCGTTCATCTCGACCGTAGCGGAGCCGCCCTTGAGCGTATGCGCCGCACGGAAAATCTCATCTACAGCCTCATGGTTAGTCGGATCGTGTTCGATCACGAGAACGTTACTTTCGAGGGTCTCCACCTGCTGTTCAGCTTCGGAAAAAAAGTCCTTCAGCAGTTCTTCGTTATTTGGATCAAGATAGTCACTCATACTCCTGTATTATACAACGAAATCATCACAATTCAAGCGAAAATCCAATTAAAATAAAGAAATAAGCAAGTCTTTTAAAGATATGCGAAAAGTTGCCGACAATGAAGGTGGAATTCTGTTTTTCGGGAGCGGTTCTGCCTGTTATGAAGAAAATTAGACGTTTTTGCTTTATCTCTGTTCTCATCGTTTTTATCTTTCCTGCCTTTGCGGAAATATCGTTCAACGGACTTGCAGGTGCTGTGGGAACATTATGTTCCGACCCTGAAAAAGACAATTTCGATCTGCAGCTAAAACTCCAGACATTTTTTGCAGGTCAGTTCAACCTTTCGGACAACCTGATGGTCAGAGGGGAATTCACCGTAAAAACTTCCGACTTAATAGAAAAATCCGTGTTCAAGGAAATCGACACAAAATTCCAGATAGACGAACTTTCGCTCACCTTTAGAAGTTCGGGGTTCGAACTTACAAATTATCTTAGCCTTTTTATAGGAACGTACGAACCGATAGGATCGGATATCTTCCTTAGAAGATATTTTGGAATAAATCCTATAGCGTCCCGCCTTACGGAAAGTTGGCTTGGGACGGCAGGTTCTGTAATATATCCGCTTATAGGAGCTGGACTTGGCGACGTTCTGCATTTTTCCTCGCAGCCCATAGCAATCGGTTTTTACGCATACGTGAACCATGAATTGAACGACAGCTACGTGTTCAACATCGACGCAAGAATCGGAATGGTCTACAGATACATGAAACTAGACTTTTCGACGGGAATCGGAGCTCCGCTGAACACAAAATACTACAACGACGCATTCATAGTTGTGAACAAACTTTATTGGCGGGCGGGAATAAACCTTCTTTTGGGAAATCCTCGCAATTTTTCAATGTACGTCCAGACGGGAGCAAGCGAGATTCCTTTTTCGAAGAACAACAAAAAAATCTCTTTTTCAAACGTGAAGACATACATTCTTATAGAGCCAAGGCTGAACATTTCCGCACTGAACTTTGCGCTCGCGGCTTACAGCCTTCCTTCGGAAACCGTGTCTTCCCTGCTTTTCATAGACGACACGCTGGGAACCGCACTGAACATTTACACGGACGGTTTTCACATAAACAATCGGATTTTCGTGTTCGGCGTGAACACATCTTTTTCGTTCCCCGAAAAGAAACTCACGGACCTGAAGGATTTTCCTTCGTTTTTTCCGGACAATTTCAACATCGGAATTGCGCCGTATATTTCAACAAAAGTGCTGAACGGAAACCTGAATCTTATGGCGAAAGTGAACGTCATGGACATAGTAAGAGGAAAATGGTTCAGGGGACTTGGAATCTCGCTGGGTTACAAAACGCAGTTCTAGGCTCGAAAAGAAAAAGTTGAAAGCCTTTCTGCCGCCTCTTTTACATCGTGCGGATGCCCGAAAGCACTGAAACGGATGAAAGATTCTCCGCTTGGACCAAAGCCCGAGCCGGGAGTTGTTACTATCCGGCATCTTTCTAAAAGCTCATCGAAAACGTCCCAGCTTTTTCTTCCGGGAAATTTCACCCAAACATAAGGGCTGTTTCCCGTGTAATATATTTCCGTTCCGATTTTCTTGAAATTTTCAGACGACAAAGCCTTTTCTATCATCCTTGCGTTCTCAAGATATGTGTCGATGACATTTTTCATCGCAATAAGACCTTCCGGTTCAAGGGCGGCGATCCCTCCTGCCTGAGCCACGTTTGAAGCTCCGTTGAAAAGCGTGGTCATGACTCTGTTCCAATCCTTGTTCACGCTTGTTCCGTCCGAAAATTTCAGTTCCTTTGGGACGATAGACCAGCCGAGTCTGACTCCTGTAAATCCTGCGGGCTTGGAAAAAGAGTTTATCTCGATTGCGCACGAGCGGCTTTCTTCGATTTCGAATATCGACTTTGGAAGTTCAGGATTTCTGATGAACTCTCTGTATGCCGCATCGTAGATTATGACGCAGCCGTTAGAGTTTGCAAAATCAACAAGGCGCTTGAGGTCTTCTTTTGTGGCACACGCCCCCGTAGGATTGTTCGGAGAGCAGAAATATATAAGGCTGTTTTTCTTTATTTTCGACAGTTCCGGGAAAAAATTATTTTCCGGCGTGCATGGCATGTATGTAATTCCTTTGTAACCGTTTTTTCCCGGAACTCCCGCAGCACCCACAATCACAGAACCGTCCACATAAACAGGATATGCCGGATCTTGGACAGCGACATTAACCTTACTTCCAAAAAGAGTCTGGATTCGGGCGATGTCACATTTTGCTCCGTCAGATATGAAAACCTCATCGGGTTCGGCAAGATTCTTGTACCAGACATCGGCTATCTTTGCTCTAAGAACAGGATTTCCCTGCTCGTCGCCGTATCCTGAGTAGCCTTCCGATGTCGCTAATCCCATAGAATAGTCCGCCATCGCCTTTGCGATGCATTCGGGCAGAGGTTCGGTCGTGTTTCCGATGCTGAGGCTTATGATTTTTGCCTCGGGATGTTTTTCGGCATATTCTCGTCTTCGACGAGCCACTTCGGGGAAAAGATATCCCATAGACAGGTTGGAAAATCCAGTGTTTCTTTTAATCATGATAAGCGGATATTAGCATAATTTTCAAGGAATGAAAACGAACGGACTGGAAAGGGATTACGCATGAGAATCTATATTCTCAAAAAAAATAACCGTTGCCGTAAAAAAATAGGCTGCACTCACGGCAATAGCCCTGCCGTTCACCGCGGCTGACCGTAATCGGAATCGTCATCAGGAACTTTTTTTTCTGCGTCATAATGAAAATGACAAAAACCTCTTTTAGCGATAGAATATCTCAACAAGGGAAACGCAGACTGGATTACAGACGTTGGAAACAGGCTCAGAGAACTCCCATAATACATCATCAGAGGTTTTTATGACGAATCATTTTTCTTCCAGCGCCTTATTCACCGATTTCTATGAACTTACAATGGCACAAGGCTATTGGAAAGAGGACATGAATCTTCCTGTCGTTTTCGATATGTTTTTCAGAAAGAATCCGTTCAACGGCGGTTTTTCAATACTTGCCGGAAACCAGACGCTTTTAGATGCGATAACCGAACTGTCGTTCAGCGACGAAGACATTGAATTCTTGAGGAATCAGAAGATTTTTGAGGAAGGCTTTCTTAACTATCTTAGGACGTGGAAATTCACGGGCGACATTTTCATAATGGACGAAGGAACTGTGATTTTTCCACAGGAGCCGCTTTTACGGATACACGCAAACCTGATAGAAGCCCAAATACTCGAAGGGCTTGTGCTGAACATCATAAATTTCCAGAGCCTTATCGCCACAAAAACCGCCAGAGTATACCTCGCCTCCAAAGGAGCTCCGATAATGGAATTCGGACTTAGGCGGGCGCAAGGACCAGACGGAGCGATGAGCGCGACCAGGGCTTCTTACATAGGAGGCGCGGTCGGAACTTCAAATTCTCTTGCCGCAAGAATTTATGGGATTCCAGCGATGGGAACCATGGCTCATTCATGGATAATGAGCCATTCCTCGGAACTTGAGGCGTTCAGGGAATACGCAAAAATCTATCCGGCAAATTCCATGTTCCTCATAGACACATACGACACGCTGAAATCGGGAATAAAGAATGCCATAATCGTAGGAAAAGAGATTTCAGAAAAAGGACAGAACTTTGGAGTCCGGCTGGATTCGGGCGACATATCCTACCTTTCAAGGGAAGTCAGAAAGGAACTGGACATGGCTGGCTTTCCGGACGCAAAAATATCGGTATCAAACGAACTTACAGAAGAAATAATATCAACTTTGGTGGCAGGCGGCGCACCCATCGACAGCTGGGGAGTCGGAACCCACATGGTAACAGGCGGAACGGAATCCTCGTTCACCGGAGTGTATAAACTTGCATCCAGGCACGAAAAGGAAAGCGGGAAAATGCTTCCGGCAATGAAATTCAGCGACAATCCCGCAAAGACAACAAATCCCGGAATAAAAGATGTCTACCGGCTTTTCGACGAGAACGGAATGCTCCTTGCCGATATTCTTTCGCTTGAAGGAGAAAAAATCGAAATCGGAAAGGAACAACGCTACTATCACCCGATGGTAGACTACAGACAATTTGTATGCACGGCATCGAAAGTCGAGCCGCTTCTAAAACTCCGCCTGAAAAACGGAAAGAGAACCGAAGAACGCCTTTCCGACCCGGAAACATTACGAATTGCACGCGAAAACATGACAAAACAACTTTCCATGCTGGACGAAAGCTACAAGAGAATACTTAATCCCCATATATACAAGGTTTCGTTGACAGAAGGTTTGAAAAATCTGAAGGCAGAGTTCATAAAGAAAAATATCGAGCAGAAAGCCTAGAAATTGAACTCGCCCTTGATTACAAGACCGCTTATATCCTTGTACTTTCCGTAAGTTCCGTCGCTTTTAGGTCCAGGACTGAACACATATGCGCCCAACATAAGTTTTATCTGGTCTGTAAGGCTGTATTTGGCGCTGGTCTCGACAACCAAGTCAAGGTCGTTAAGAGCCACGATTCCGGAAAGCGAAAGGCTAAGCGTTCCGCCAAGCATGCTGTACGAGGCGCTAAACGATGTCTTGTGGGAAAAAACATTCCTGTCAAGATTTTCCGCATTTCCAAGCAAAACGTCGGCATAATACTGCGCCGTTACCGCCCAGTCGCCTTTTATCCAGTCAAATCCAAGAAGAGAAACCAACTGATGCCGTTTTTGGAAGAGGTCGTATTTCAAACCCGAAACAGAGTTTGTCGTCAATATGTGGACAATCTGCGTCTTAATCTGATAGTCGGGACTTGTGGCAAAATATCTTTCCGGGAAATATGCGCCTTCAAGACGAAGCACAAAATCTCCCAAAGGGAGCGAAGTGTCGAATCCGACCATCGCCATTCTTCGATACGAGCCATGCATCGAAATGGCGTTCGGAACAGTCTTTTTGACTCCGCCTCCCATGTCAACCGTCTTAACCTTAACCTCATACTGGCTTAAAGGGCTGTCTTCCCAGCCGTAGAATCCGTACAAAGAAAAATCCGCAAACTTAGTGTAAAACGCCGCCTTTATCGCATATTCGCCGCTTTTAAGGCTAAGTTCCGGCATTTCTATGTTTTCGTTAGAAAACGGATTTATAGGAAGACTTCCCAAGGGAGAGCCAAGTTCCACAGTCTTAGGCATCAAAAGCCTGTTCAACACATTCCCGCTGTCGAGCGGCAAAGGAGAAGGTGTAAAGAATGGAATCCAGTAAAGGTTCGCCGAAAAAAATCCTGCCGTAAAATTAAGTTTTACCGCATCTATCCCAATGTAATTTTCAGAAACGTCAGTCCCTGAAATGCTTGTCAAATCCTTTGGACAAAGAACATTTGTCACAGAAAGACTGTCCGCAGCTCCCCAAGTCTCAAGCTGGCGGCCTACCCTAAGTCCCCACCAAGAGCCATCATAATCGAAATAGGCTTCCTTCAGTTTTCCCGAAAAACTATGGATTCCGCTTACAAAATCCAATTTCTTTTCAGAGGACGCAGCCCTAAGCGCATCGAACGAAAGCGAGCCGTCCGCATAAAGCCTTGACGAACCCTGCCAAAAAGAAACCTTTCCGTCCAATGTTGTAAGGCCCTGCACAAAGTTCCATGCGTTTTTTGTGTACGGAAACGCCATGCCCAAAACTGTTGAAAGACCGCCTGAAAACTCCGCCTCCGCAAAGGAAAAAGTCCCCAACGCAAGGGCGGCAAGAAGCGACACAAGTTTTTTCATCAGCGTATTCGTCCGTTCTCAAGCGAAGCCACAGTGAATGGGCTGTCGTCCATTGGCTTATCGTATTCTGTGTTTTTCATTTCAAGCAAAGTGGAATGGGCGGTCTGGACATTCTTCATAAGCATCTTACCCGACACCCAATAGCCGTCTTTTTTCTTATAGTCCGAAATTGTAAGAACCCTGTGGAGCATGTCCTGCCTGTCGTAGAATTCGGCCTTCAACATCAGATAGTTGTCTTTTGTGACCCAGCAGATTTTTCTTTGATCCTTTTCTTTGGAATCTTTTGACTTGCATTCGACTTTGTAGCAGTCCTCGCCGTCAAGATTTTCCTCACCGAGAAGAGTGTAGGTGTCCTTTGAAAGTCCGCGCTCTCCCAAATCGTCGTAGGTGAAGTCCGTTCCCATGAAATCTCCGCCCGAATCAGAGCCGCTTATCCTTCTGGTCTTCTTCATCGCAGGCATATAAAGCCATCTGTCGGAATCCGGCTTTGTTCCGTCGCTTTTTTCATCATAATCGAACATAAGATATCCTACGCCCGAAACATCCTTCGGCGAAGTGAAAACAATCACCGACTTTGAAAGATTTCCGTAATCCTTGGATCTTTCGATAATTTCCCGGATTCTTACCTGCCCTTTCCTGTCGGTCAACGTCATTGTCGCCGTGAAAGAAGTTGTCTTTGGAGAAGGTTTTTCATCCGCCCTCTTCATGACATCATAGCCGGTAAGAGATTGTGCAATCAAAGCCGAACATAGCGACAAAGATGCAACAAAAATAATAAATCTTTTCATACAAAACTCCTTCATGCGCAAATCCGAATTATTTCAGAATGCGAAAAAATACTGTTTATTCACCATGATTCCTATTCGTTCGTCTTATCCAACGAACTGTTCGTTTCTTTTCCGAACGGCCGGGAGATGTACATCAGGACGGGAGTCAAAGTGTAGTCAGCCACAAGCGCGCTGGCAAGTCCAACTATCGAAAGATAGCCAATACGCACAAGAGCTGTCATCGAACTTGAAAGGAAAATCATGAACATCATGCACAAAATCAGCGTGGTCATTATCATGGATTTTCCTATTTCCCTGTACGCCCCAAGGACGGCAGCCCTGTAGTTTCCGGTAAGTTCAAAATGATATTTTATGTGGTTCGTAAAATGGATGGTGTCGTCTACGGCTATTCCCAAAACCATAGGCATTATCATAGCGGTAATCATGTCAAGATTTATGCCAGAATAACCCATTATCGCGCCGCAAAGAAGCACGGGAGAAACGTTGGGAATCATTCCGATGAATCCTGTCCTGAATGACATGAACGCAAGTGAAAGAAGGAAGAATATGACGATAAACGAAGTCCCTATGGATTTTATCGAACCACGGACAAGTTTACCGTTCATTGAAGCATACTGCATCGCCTCGCCCACAACGCCCGACGTTTCCGTGCCGGGGAAAAGCTCCTTTATCCAAACCTCCACTTGGTTTAGGTTTTCAAGACATTCTTCCGCATCGTAGCCTGTAAGTTCCACATGGATGAACGCCGCCTTGAAATCCTGAGTAACATACTGATACAAATCTTTTCCGCCCATAACCTCATAAAGTCCAAGAATCTGACCTGACTGGCTTTCATCGTCAGGAATCACATACATGTCCTCCCTGTCTTCGTTCAACGCCCTGTTCATTTCCTTGACTATTTTTGTGACAGAAGAGATTCTCGGCTTTCCGTGGGTAACTTTCGTCATGCTCAATGTTCCGATCCTTTCCGAAAGTATATCCATGTTCTTGAGGACTTTCGGATCTTTTATCTTGTCCTCGTCGGAATATTCGATAAGCACGTCGTAACTGTACTGACTTCCCAATTCCGAATTGCATATTTCCATCAGGCGTTTTACGTAAGGAATCTTTTCTCCCATCATGTCGTTATAGTTCATGTTCACCTTTATCTTCACAAGACCGGGGATGCTGACAATAAGCACGACAACGCCGGATGCAACCGTTATCCATTTTTTGTTCAGGATAGCTTTTCCCATCCTCTCTATACCGAAGTCGGCTTTTGTAGAGCCTGCGGATTTCACGTATTTAGGGTCGGGCGTTTTGTCCTTTCCGAAACTGTAGAAGCAAGGAAGAAGTATCATGGTGTAAACAAACACCATGAACACGGCGACGGCAGTGATTCCGCCTACCCATCGCATTGTCTTTATTCCGCCTGAAAAGAAAGAAAGCATTCCGCCCATCGTGGTGACGACAGTAAACAGCAACGCCCAGCCAGAATCACGAACGCCAAGAATCACCGACTCCTTTCGTTTTCCGGTGCTCCTGAAATGCAAGCGGAAACTGTTCACGTAATGCACCGCATATCCTACCGCAAGAGCCATAGCCAAAAGCACAGGGACGACGAGCATTATAGTGTTCGCGTCTATGCCAAGCCACGCAGAACCGCCAAGAGTCGAACAGATGGCAAATACTGTGGATATGGTAGGAACAATCACCCCACGCAAAGAACGTATGAAAAACACAAGGCAAAGAACCATAACGATAAAACCTATCGCTATCCTTGTGAAGCACTGCTCCATAGCGGCGATGTCTTCCTCGTATTCGGTGTAAGACAAACCTGCCGGCCTAATCGTCCATTTGTCGGACTTATATTTTTCCAGATTGAATATTTCCATGGCGGGAACGGCTATCTTCTTTTGGACTTCAGAAAGGGTTTCTGTGTAATGCTCAAGGTTCAGAATAAGCCAAGTTTCCTTGCAGTCTTTGCTCACAAGAATATCCACAAGGGACTCCCTGCTTAGAATCTGATTCTTCTTCATTTCGATTTCTTCAGGGTCTGTAGGGATTCCGTCTCCGAAGGGATCAAGAATGTCAAAGCCGTCGGATGTTCCTATCGGCATGGAAAGACTTGTAAGCGAAGTTACCGTATCTGCGTAGGGAACGTTCATAAGAAGGTCGTCGCCAAGATCCCTTATCATGCTAAGAATCTCCGGATCGAACACATCCGTGCCTTCGCTTGCAGTTATGTGGCACATAAGAGAGTCAGTACTTCCAAACATCTCCTCGAAATGATCCTGATTCTTCTTTACGGTGTCCCAGTCGTCGAACCAGTCAGCCTCGCCATTGTTGAACCTGAGTTTTGCAAGCCCAAGACAGCACAGAATCGTAAAAACAATCAGACCTATGATAAATCCCCAGCGGTGCTTCACCTCAAAACGCCCCGCCTTCTCGAACCAATCGTTAATCTTAGTAACCTTCATCATGCCTCCCAAAAAACATCCTTCCGTGCATTGGATGAGACTTTCATGAACCGGAAGAATTTAATTCCTCATGACATTAAAGGTGCAAGATGCCGCATAAGGAATGTAAATATTATACAAATATCTAAATTATTGGTCGAGTGTTTTGGGACGTGGAGACGAGCGCAGGAAAGGAGAATGGGTCAGGAGGGAAGCAGAAAAACACGGGAAAAAGGCGGCTTTCCGGGCGGAGGGAACATCACGCTTCGGGCGAGGGGAACATTTCCCTACGGGCATAGGGAGCATATCACTATGGACGGAGGGAGCGTCATGCTTCGGGTGGAGGGGAAGGCAGTTTTTTTAGAACACAAAAATGCCTTGGGTACAACTAACGCATTATTTTATTTTCTGGGGAGGGGCGGCGGTTGGGCGACGGTGAAATTGGGATTTACAAGTTTGCGTTCAGCAAACTTGGGACGGACATAAGACCGATTATCGGTTTTACAATGCATTAATATGGCCGTCCTCTGCCTTCAAGTTTTGCCATCAGGCAAAACTTGCTAGTTGCATTGTTGATGTGAGAGCGAGAAAAACTTGTACACCCCAGTTTTGCGAGTTTTGCCACAAGGCAAAACTCGGGACGGACATGCGAACAACAATCAGATTAACAATGCGTTAAAATGTCCGCCACCCAGATGACCGACAAAACTTGCACGAATCGGACGGAATGTCCGATTCGTGGGACGGATGGGCAGCGGGAAAAAATCAGTTTTACAGCCTTCTATCGTTCTACCGCTGCCCCCAAGTTTCCCGTGTGGGAAACTTGCATGAATCAACTTTACAAGTTTTGCCGGACGAAAAAACTTGGGACGGACATACGAACCATAATCAGATTAACAATGCGTTAAAATGTCCGCCACCCAGATGACCCACCAAACTTGCAAGAATCGGACTAAACGTCCGATTCTTGGGACGGACATACAGCCGACTATCTGATTAACAATGCGTTAATATGTCCGTCCGCCCTTTTTCGGCAAATAATCCGTGTTCACGTTCAGCAGGGAATCAAGGAGATGCCGTTTCAGGTTCATGTCATTTTCGGCCAACAAGGCTATCTTCTCTCTTGCGGATTTTCGGACGCTGTTACTCTGATAATCGCATGTGCATGTCCAGCCGTAAAAGCCGTTTTCCTTGGCGTGGGCGACTATCTCGGACTCGAATGCGTAGTAAAGCGGTCTGATTATCGTAACCGGATATTTTTCGTATTTCAACGAAGGAATCATCGTGCTTAGTTCCCCTTTATGAAGAGCGTTCATCACCAATGTCTCAAGCACATCGTCCGCATGATGGCCAAGCGCAATCTTGTTGTAGCCGTTGGTGATGGCGAAATTGTTAAGTTCGGTGCGTCTTTGCGTGGAACACCAATAGCAGTTCATTTTTTTTCCTTCTTTAAGGCGTTCCTCAACATCGATTTTCATGACCTCAAGATTCACGTTCCATTCTTTGAAAAGCATAGCGATGTTATCCGGAAGCGGACCTGAAAATTCCGTCTCAACGTGGAAGGCGGTGAAGTCAAAATGTTCCGAAGGGCGAAGGACTCGCCTTGAAAGATATTCGATGAGAGCGGTGGAATCCTTTCCGCCTGAAGCCCCGACAAGAATCCGGTCGCCTTCCTCTATAAGTTTGAAATCATGGACCGCTTTGTCGATTATTGAAAAAAGCCTGTTCTTTTTCATCTGTAAGTCAGGTATTTCATCGTTCGAAATCGGAAAGCCACGAACCGCTGACAGCCGCCACGTTCTTTAGATTTCTGTATTCCGCCTGATTTTCAGCGTCAAGACCGCCTGAAACTATGAACTTTACCTGCGGAAAAGGCCCTGCAAGGCTTTTAAGAAACACGATTCCTCCCATGGCTTCCGCGGGGAAAAATTTTAGCGTGGTAAGATTCCATTCAAGCGCCGCCTCTATCTCGGAGGGAGTTGCAACCCCCGGATAAACGGGAATGCTGTGCCGTACGCAGTAGGCTACCGTAGACGGATTATAGCCCGGAGAAAGGATGAACTGCGCACCGGCTTTTACGGCTCTGCGGGCAAGTTTCGCATTGATGACGGTCGCAGCTCCCAAAAGCATTGCCGGAAAGGCTTTCCGCACAGTTTTTATGCATAAATCTGTTCTTTCAAGAGCGGAAGGATTTCTGTAGGCAATCTCCATGGCGTTTATTCCCTTTGAAAGAAGCCTCTCGGCAATTTCCAGTGCCTTTATCGGGTCAAGTGTAGAGCAAACAGCCACAAATCCTGCATTTTCTATCTTTATGTCAAATTCCTTCTGAATCGCCGATGCCTTTTTCATCCTAAATCCTTACGCTTGAACATACGCTACCGTTGGATGCGTCCGTTTCCGTTTCCATTCATAAGAGATTCGATTTCGGATTTCGTGGAAAGATTGAAATCTCCCGGAATCGAATGTTTCAGGCAGCTTGCGGCGGTCGCAAAAGCCAGTGCAGTTTCTTCGCCTTCTTTTGACGACTTGTAATGCCGAAGACCATATATCAATCCTGCGGCAAAAGAATCCCCCGCTCCAACCCTCTCGACTATGTTCTCGATATCATAATGTACGCTTTCGAAAAATCCATGCCTTCCGCTCATCATCGAAGACCAGCCGTTTCTGTCTGCGCTGTAACTTTGCCGCAATGTAAGAGCCACGCAAGAAACTTCCGGAAAAGCGGACTTCACATCATCGCAAAGCAGTCTGTAACTTTCTTCAAGTGATTCACAGTCCTTCAATGGAATACCCAGGCAGTTCTGAATGTCTTCCTCGTTCGCTATCAGAATGTCCGCCTTTTTTGAAAGAAGTCGCATTATTTCTGGAGCAGATTTTCCCCATCGCCAGAGTTTTTTCCTGTAATTAAGGTCAAGGCTGACCGTGCATCCTGTTTTTTTTGCCTCTTCGATTGCCCGGAACGCACTGAGGTATGCATTTTCCGAGATTGCGGGAGTCACACCTGAAAGATGAAACCAGTCCGCATCGCAAAAGATTTCTTTCCAGTCGTATTCGTCCGGAGAAGCAAGGGAAAGCGAACTTCCTTCCCTGTCGTATATAACATTGCTTGGTCTTTGACATGCGCCGCCTTCAAGAAAGTAGATGCCCAGCCGTCCTTCTCTAAAAAGCGGTTTTACATCCACGCCGTGGCTCATAAGCGATGATTTTCCAGCCATTCCTAACGCATTGTCGGGAAGCGCCGTCACATAGACGGATTTTTCTCCGAGCTTAGCAAGGCTTACGGAGACATTCGCTTCGCTTCCGCCAAACACCGCCTCGAAAAGCGGTTTCTGGAAAAGCCTTTCCTTTCCTTCAGGTCTTAGGCGCAACATAAGTTCGCCGAAAAGCACAATCTTTTTCATGTTGGGACAAAGGATAATCTAAAACAGAACAATTCTCAATGCCGGAAAGCGGAATAGGGATTCGCCCGGCGCATTGAAAAAATCACAAGGGACGGTCAATATTTTATCCGCCCCAAAAGAACTCCGCCAATCATTATAAGTACGCAGCCCGCCATGGAAAACACGAGTTCTTTTTTCGTCTTTTTTTCGCCCAGCAAAAGCACAGGTCCAAGTGTTGAAATTATCGCCCCCGTCTGCGAAAGCGAAAAACTTATCGCAAGTCCCAGGTTCGCTATGGAAAGAATCAAAAAAAGACTTCCCACGCCGAACGAAAGTCCGGTAAGCATATTCTTGAAAGTCTCTTTACTGAACGACGATTTTCTTAAAGCGAACACAGCTCCGCCCAAAAGCCATCCCAGAGCCTGCGGAAGCATAAGACCTTTCGCATCCAGTCCGCTTGCCGTGATGACCACTGTGTTTCCGCAATAGCCTAGCGCCGAAAGAGAAAGCGCAATCGCCCCCGAAACGCCAGCCGCCTTAGAGTCCCCTTTTTCTTCGGGCGAAAGACTTCCGTCGGAAAGCCTTTTTTCCCTGAAAGCCGTAAACGTCGTTCCAAGCACAAGGATTGCCAATGCGCAAAGCCCCATCGCAGTCTGCTCGCCAGTCTTCCATTCGTGGAACACAAGAACTCCGAAAATGCAGTTTCCGATAAGCTGCGTCCCCGTTGAAAGAGGATAAGCTTTTGAAATTCCAAGTTTTTTCATCGCGGAAAACTGGAAAGTCTGCCCGACTGTCCAAAGAAACCCCGAAAGGATTCCCAAAATCCAAAGCATAAGAGAGCACGAAGCCAAAAATGCGTTTATGTTGAAAAGCGTGAAGACAATGGCGAACACCGTCGCTCCGAAAACCATTCCAAGAGTCTGCTGTTTTACGCTTCCGCCGAGTTTTCCCGAAACAAGCCCCACGCTTCCCCAGCACAAAGCTGGAACCAGTGCCATCAAATACTGCATACGAAAATCTCCAAAAGAATTTAAGAAAGTCCGTTCATTCCGTTAGGACGCTTGCAGTACCTGTACGTGAACCAGGCGCAAAGATAACGAGAGACAAAACGGCTCAGGAACGCCATGAATCTCCACTTGAAAATGTAGATTACGATGTGCCTTCCACGGACCGCTTTTTTAAGGCAGTGGCGCACAACCTTGTCCGAAGGGCGGCCTTTCCACACAAGTTTTCGAGCACCGTTTGAAGCGACATTCGCAAATTCCGTGTCAACAGGACCGGGACACAAGGCGCAGACTTTTATTCCTCTTTCCTTGACTTCGCTAGCCAGGGCAAGCGAAAAACTCAACACAAACGCTTTTGTCGCTCCGTAGACAGCGAAATTTCCCAGCGGCATGAAAGAGGCAAGGCTTGCCGTATTTATCAGAACAGAACCTTTGTTCATATATGGGAGACAATAACCTGCGATTCCCGTAAGCGTCGTGCAGTTCAGGTCAATCATGTCAAGTTCCCGCTGAATGTCCGTCTCTAAAAAAGTTCCGTAAGTTCCAAAGCCCGCATTGTTCACAAGAAGGGCAATCTCAAATCCGCCGGAACTTTCGTCAAGGATTCGCTCGCATTCAAGAACCGTTGAAAAACGGGCTACCCCTGCCCTTCCGCCAAGGTCTATTTCAAAAGTCCGGGCGTGCGGGGCGTTTTTTTCTTTTAATTCCTGCGCCAATGCAGAAAGTTTTGCCTCCCTGCGTGCCATCAACCAAATCTCATCGACATTCACAAAATTGGAAAGATGGAGGGCAAAATCCCTTCCCATTCCTGAAGACGCACCTGTAACTATCGCAATTTTTTTCACTGTAAACCTCGCTCTAATAATTTGCAGAAAGCCGTTCTTTTATTGCGGCTATGAATTCCCAGCTGTCAAGGATTTTTTTTGCCGGAGGAACGGAAAGTGAGGCAAGGTCTCCTGTCATGAATCCTTCCTGAATGGTAGAAAGCACGGCTTTTTCAAGATTCCGTGAAAAAGCCACAAGGTCTTTTGTTCCGTCAAGTTCCCCACGTTTTGAAAGTGCGCCTGTCCATGCAAAGATTGTCGCCACGGGATTTGTGGAAGTTTTTTCTCCGTTCAAGTATCTGTAATAATGTTTCTGAACAGTTCCGTGGCTAGCCTCGAACTCGAACTCTCCGTTCGGAGAAACTAGCACGGACGTCATCATCGCAAGGCTTCCGCAGGCAGACGCAATCATGTCGCTCATCACATCGCCGTCATAGTTTTTGCATGCCCAAAGGAAACCGCCCTCGCTTTTCATCACACGGGCGACCGCATCGTCTATCAACGTGTAAAAATATTCGATTCCCGCATCGTCAAATTTTTTCTTGAACTCAAGGTCAAAAATCCGCTGAAATATTTCCTTGAAAGTTCCATCATATGTCTTTGAAATTGTGTCTTTCGCACCGAACCATACGCTTATTTTTCTGTCCAATGCATAGTTGAAACAACATCGGGCAAAACTTTCTATGGATTTATCAAGATTATGCATTCCCTGAATTATTCCGGGGCCTTTCATCTCCTGAATCGTCTTTCTTATTTCAGTACCGTCGTTTCCATGGAAAACAAGTTCCGCCACACCAGCACACGGAGTTTTTATTTCGCAATTTTTGTAAACATCGCCGTAACCGTGCCTGCCAAGAACTATCGGCTTTTTCCAGCTTGAGACATTACATTTTATATTGTCCACAAATATAGGCGAGCGGAAAATCGTTCCATCGAGTTCGCCTCTAAGTATTCCGTTCGGTGATGGAGTCAGTTTTTTCAAATGATATTCTTCCATCCGGGCAGAGTTTGATGTTATGGTGGCGCACTTAACGCCTACGCCAAGACGCTTTATGGCAGCGGCGGCTTCATAGGTAATCCTGTCGTCAGAATCGTCCCGACTTTTTAGCCCAAGGTCAAAGTATTCGGTTTTCAAGTCGATATAAGGCAAAAGGAGTTCTTCCTTTATGACTTTCCATAAAATACGTGTCATTTCGTCGCCGTCGAGTTCCGCGAGGGCGTTCTTCATCATGATTTTAGCCATGCGCAAATTATACTGAATAGGAACGATAATTGAAACCGCTTGAAAACACGCCAAAATGCATTCTACAAAAACATAAAAACCATGCGCCTAAATCAGAAATCCACCTTTCCGCCGAAAATGATTCCGTTTTTTTCGCAGAAATCTTTAAAATGCGGGCTATCCTTGCTCGAAACAGAGCCTGTAACATACAGCCTGGATTTTTCTTCCTGAGTTCCTTCCATTTCCTTTACAACATCGAGCGCATGATTTACAACGCCCTCCCTGCTGTCAATCACCTTTATTTCTTTTCCCGCCGCAGCCTGTATGTAGTCGCTCATGTTCAGAAAATGCGTGCAGGCAAGTACAATTGCATCGCATCCGTTCTTCTTGAAAAAATCGACGGCAGGTTTTACCGCAGAAAGGCGGGATTCTTCGGAAGAGCCGTAAAAATCGTTTTCGATAAAATCTATGAGTTTCGGATCTCCACGGCTTATAACAGCGCAATCTTTTGCAAAATCGGAAATCAGTTTTTTTGTGTAAGGATGATTCACAGTCGAGTTCGTTGCAAGAAGCCCTATGCGTCCTTTTTTTGAAATCAGAGAAGCGGGCTTTATCGCAGGAACTGTCCCGACAAACAAGGTGGATGGAAATCGCCGTCTGAACTCGGAAAGAGCCGTGACAGAAATCGTGTTGCATGCCACAACAATCGCTTTTGGATTCCATTCTTTTATAATGCGCCTTACGCATTCGCAGGATTTTTCTGTAATTTCTTCAGCCGTTTTTTCGCCGTATGGAAAATTCTTTGTGTCGCCCACATAGACACAGGAAGCGGAAGGTCTTCTGTCTTTCAGGAATTTAAGATATGGAAGCCCTCCAGTTCCCGAATCAAGAAAAGCAAAATCAAAGCGCATAAAATCCTCTTGAAGGCGGATTTTAGCACGTAAAGCGTTTTTTGTATATTTCAAGAAAGGATAGCGGAAAACCGGGAATTTATCTTTTGAAGCAAATCTTCCCCTCAAAAACGCCACCGCTTGAAAAAAGCCGGAAAGAACTTTTTAAGGAAACGACTTTATTTATAGGTTTAATTTCGAGTTTTATAAACTCAAAGTTTACATTCTTCTAAGGCAAGCCTTAAACCTTTTTTT
>CAJPOF010000032.1 GCA_905372235.1 uncultured Treponema sp. | reverse complement strand
TTATATTTTATCGCTACAATTTTTCCCGTCATTGTTTGAAAAATATTGCGAATAAATAAAAATACTTGTATGATTTTGTAAAACTGCGCTGTATGCAAGCAGTGAATCTTAAAAATCTAAGTCGTTTTCATGTAGTTTTGAAATTATGTTATGTTTAAAATTATATGTTTTTAGGCATAAAATATTTTGATTATGGAGGATATGTATGTTTGACAGGAAAGAACTCAAGGAATCTGCCAAAAAGCAACTGAAAGGAAATGTTGGAGCATATTTTGGACTTTCCGTTATAGGGTATCTGATTCTTGCGGTTGTGTCCGTAACTGCTGTCGGTCCTTTTATTTTAACAGGTCCGTTACAATTGGGGCTTACAATGTTTTTTCTGGAAGTGGTAAGAAGCGGACAGGGAAATCTTGAGACGGGATTTAAAGGTTTTAAACAATTCGGCTCTTCGTTTGTGGCCTCTTTACTGATGATGATATTCGAATTCCTTTGGAGTCTTTTATTTGTGATTCCGGGAATAATTGCTCATTACAAATATTCTATGACTTACTTCATTTTGGCGGACAATCCGACGATTTCCGCTTCCGATGCCATAAAAAAATCTAAAGAAATGATGAACGGACATAAACTTGAACTGTTCTTTCTTGAGTTAAGTTTTTTCTGGTGGTTCATACTCGTCATAATTACTTTTGGACTTGCCGCGATTTATGTAGCTCCTTACGTGAAGACTGCATCTGCGATTTTCTATGAGAAATTGAAGGCTGAGCAAGGAAATGCATAGAATATCGGGGATGTCTTGAACGTTTGTTACATTTGAGATATCCCAGACGAGTTTTAAATTAAGTATTTTTTCTTTATTACCGGATTTTTATCAAATCTTTATATTTTTTTAGTTCCATCTTTGTCTCGCAATTTGCGTTGTCGCTGATTTTTTACCACTTTGCGGCACATTCAATTTCTTTCCGATTGATTGAAAACCGCTTCCAATTTCATTAAACTTTACTCGCTTGGAAGAAAGGGGTTTTAGGGGATTTCCCCTAGGGGAAGGGGTAGCGGACAAGCGGCTGCTTGGGAGCGAGGGGAAGGCTTTCCCCTCCTTGAGGCGTGTCATTTTTGAAAATCGCATTTACTTTTACGGTGATTGCATGGCGATTTTCGTTCTATAAAATAATGTGAACAGGAGTTTTTATGTCTTTGAGGTTGTTCAACACGATGGGTCGTAAACTTGAGGAATTCAAGCCGATTAAGGAAGGATTTGTGGGTTTTTACGGCTGCGGACCTACCGTTTACAATTATGCGCACATCGGAAATCTTAGGGCATATGTTTTTCTTGACACTCTCGACCGGACTTTGACTTTTTTGGGCTACGACATAAAACATGTCATGAACATCACCGATGTCGGTCATCTTACGGGCGACGGCGATGAGGGCGACGATAAGATGGTAAAAACCGCTGAGGAACGTCATCAGTCCGTGCTTGAGGTGGCGAAATTTTATACCGACGCTTTTATGAATGACATCGCTTCCCTGAACATTCGGCAGCCGGATGTGATATGCAACGCCACG
Organism: uncultured Treponema sp.; assembly: GCA_905372235.1. Lineage (GTDB taxonomy): Bacteria > Spirochaetota > Spirochaetia > Treponematales > Treponemataceae > Treponema_D. The sequence goes on along the minus strand of CAJPOF010000032.1, from coordinate 23,320 downwards.
GACCACATTCCGGATATGATAGCTCTTATCAAAAAGATTGAAGCAGGCGGACACACATACATGGCTGGCGGAAATCTTTATTTTGACATAACGACCTATCCGGATTACGGAAAACTTGCGAACTTGAATCTTGATGAACTCAAGGAAGGCGCGGGGCGGCGGAAGGAAGTTGTCATAGACGGAAACAAGCGGAATCCGGGGGACTTTGTGCTTTGGTTTACAAAATCAAAGTTTGAAAATCAGGCGATGACCTGGGATTCTCCATGGGGGCGCGGATATCCGGGCTGGCATATCGAATGTTCGGCAATGAGCATGAAATATCTTGGAAAACACATAGATATTCACACCGGGGGAATAGACCATGTTCCTGTTCATCACACGAATGAGATTGCTCAAGCCGAAGGAAGTTTTTCGCCGGAAGACAGGGCGGAAGGTCCATGGGTAAGGTATTGGCTTCACAATGAATTTCTTGTGGTCGAAGGCGGAAACAAAATGTCAAAGTCCGAAGGAAATTTCCTTCGACTTCAGACCCTTTTGGACAAGGGCTACGATGCTTTGGATTACCGCTTTTTCCTTTTGGGCGGGCATTACAGAAAAAAGATTTTTTTCAGTTACGACGCTATGGATTCTGCAAAAAATGGGCGAATGAGTCTTGTTCAGAAGATTGTGAAGATTGCGGATAAGGGAAAAATCGCTCTTTCGGCTGGAAAAAGTTATGGAAAAGGCGAGGCGGATTTGCGTGCGGGACTTTCTGAAAACGCCGTGGTTCATCTTGATGCGTTCCGCTCAGCCCTTGAAAATGACCTTCTTATGCCGGTTGCACTAAGTCAGCTGAACAAGGTTTTAAAGGATTCTGCAATTTCTCCAAACGAGGCTCTTGAGATTGTAGACAGAATGGACAGCGTGCTGGGGCTCAAGCTCTTGGAAACTGCGGCAAGTGTCCAAAAGGATGCTGCGAATCTGAAAGCCTCTTTGCTTCCGAATCATTCCGATGATCCGGAGGCTTTGGAAATAGATGCGCTTGTTGCGGAACGGACTGCCGCAAAGAAAAACAAGGAATATTCTAAGGCTGACGAAATCAGGAATCGCCTCAAAGAGCGAGGAATAATTATAATCGACACTCCGGACGGCTCTGTTTGGAAAAGAGATTCGCTTTAGTGCGTTTTTTCCGTAACCTTTTTATCGCCACGAGGTTTATTTACCATGGAAAGTCAGACTGAATCCCCAAGACAATTGAATGCGGCAAATCCTACTGACTTTAATCTTATTTACAGAGAAACGATGCAGATGCTTTATAAGATTTCCTATCGAATCGTGAACGATGAGGAAGCGGCGGAAGATCTTTCTCATGATTCGCTCATAAAGGCGAACGAAAAAAAAATTGTCTTTCCATCGCTTAACGACGCGAAGTTCTGGCTTATAAGGGTGGTGAAAAACGCTTCTCTGAATCATGTTAAGCGCAAGGCTCGTGAAAAAAAAGCGTACGAGAAGGCTCTCTACGAAGAGCATAGGGAAGTTCAGTCGGGAGAGACGGAGCTTTTGGCGACCGAGGCGATAAATCTTACGCAAAAGGCGCTGGACAAGTTGCCCGAAAAATTAAAGGAAGCGGTAATCCTGAAGGAATACAGCGACCTGAATTATAAAGAGATTGGAAAAGTGCTCGGCATTTCCGAAGGGAACGTAAAGGTAAGGATATTCCGGGCGCGCAAACTTTTGGAAGAAATATTAAGGAAGGACATGGCGTAAAAATCGTATGTGCGATTTTTACGCCGTGTTTCCATAGGAGTTGACAATGTTTTCTTGCCCAACAGATGACATACATTCGGTTTATTTGGATGGTGAACTTCCGCTTTCGTACGTAAATGAATACGAGCGTCATGTTAGCATGTGCGAAAAATGCGTCCAAAGACAGGACTCTTTAAGGCGAATTAGAAAAATTTTTGCCGAAGACAGCAAGAACATTGCGTTGGACAGTCATTTTATGGACGAAAGTTATTCTCGTCTGATGACAAAAATGAGTTATTCAAAGAACACTCGACGGGTGCGTCCGTTTTTGCTTCAGAAAACACTTGTGGGATTTTCGGCTGCGGCTGCAGTCCTGCTTGCGGTTGTTCTTCCATTTGGGATTTCGGATTCAAAACGCTCCGCCGCTTCGATGCCGCTTTCCCAGCTGGAACTTGTTGAACGCCCTCAAATGACGGCTTTTTCAAACAAGAATATCATCGGCTCTAACGTGGGCGGAAATCTTTCAAAAACGGTGGGCATTGGCTCTCTTAAAAATACATCCCTTGCGGATGTCGATGTTTTTAGACCGAATTTCGACGATTCCAACACCATAAGAATATCTGTTCCCGGCATGGAACTTGAGCGTCCCGGTGTTATGGATGTCATGCTTCCTTCGGCTGTTCCAGGTATTTTACCGTGAACAAATCTTCCGCAACGAATTATTTTTTCAGGAAATCGCCTCTTTTAAGAGCATTGGTTTGGGTTGTTCTCATACTTGCATTTGTGTCGGTTTCCGTGATTTTACGGCTGAAAGTGCGCCAATATCCTGAAATATCGGAAATATCGCCTCAAATAGGCTCTCCGGGCGACTTGGTCGTGATAAAAGGGAAGAATTTTGGGGCGGTCAAGGACAGCGGTTACGTGGATTTCGGCGGAAGCAGGCTGACTTCAAGTTCCTATTTGTCTTGGCATGACGATGAGATAAAGGTAATCCTTCCGCCGGGAGTGCAGGGCGGTCTTGTTTTTGTCGGCGTAAAGGATTTGAAATCCAAGCCTGCGTTTTTTGTGAATTCCGCATCCGTTCCCATTATCGTCGCTGAAAACACAAAGTTCACCGTTCCGATTGTTACGGGGCTTTCGCCTGAGCATATTCTTCCCGGCTCGCTGGTAACGATTTCGGGGAGCAATTTCGGAAACTTTCGGGATATGTCGAATGTATATTTTTCAGCGGACAGGGAAAATCTTGACAGGGAAGATGGAGAGGGCTCAGAAAGCCTTGAATACGTTGCGGCGGATTCCGGGGACTTCGATTATGAATATTGGTCCGACTCCGAAATAAGGGTGAGGATTCCCGATGGAGCTGTCAGCGGGAAATTCTATGTAAAAACCCCAAGAGGAAAATCCGCCCTACGAAACATAAAAATTGACGGAAGAGCAGGCAAAAAAAGTCTTGTGAATCCTAAGATTTACGTGGTTCAGTTTTCGTGCGACCTTGAGGATTATTCCGGCGAGAAGAATTCTTCAATCATATTGAGGATTCCCCGGCCTGCCACAAGCGTATACCAACCTTCGGCAAGGCTAATCGAGGCGAATCCCGAACCTATAATTCCCGATTTTCAGAACACTGTGATTCATCAGGTGCAGGGCGGAAGAAATCTTTCCGGAAGGCGGCGATTTTCGCAGAATTTTGCAGTTACCGTCTACGAGACAAGAACATCCGTTTTTCCCGATAACATCGATTCACTGAAAAATGTAAACAAACTTCTTGTGGGAAACGCAACTTTTCCCGACAGCGTAGTTCCGTCCGAAAACGAATCCGTAAAGGCTCTTCTTTCGCAAATAATAAAAAAAGAAACGAATCCGTACAAGATTGCTTTATTGTGCTACAATCACATGATTCTAAACTATAGGATTCTTCACGGACTGAGAGCCGATACTAGTTCCCCTTTGGATATGCTTTCTTCAAAAAAAGGGGATGCCTATGATTTTACGATTGTCTATACGGCTCTTCTTCGTGCCGCAGGAATTCCCGCTTTGCCGGACAGCGGATTTCTTGTCAATTCGGATTTGAGGACGCGCAATCATTGGTGGACGGAAGTCTATCTTCCGGGCTTCGGCTGGTTTCCGGTTGACGTTGCCCTTGGCGCAGGGCTTGACTACAGGACTTGGGCAAGGGACATCGTTCCTTCCGAGTTCTATTTCGGAAACTTGGATTCGCAGCACATTCTTGTTTCGAGAGGATTCAACGAGATAAAATCGGCTTCTCCCGAAAACAAGACCGTCGCAAGGCTTAGGACTTATGCGTTGCAGTCTGTTTGGGAAGAATCTTCGGGAAGGGCGATAAAATACACTTCGTACTGGGCAAATCCGATTGTCCTTGGAGTTTATTAGGCGAATTGATTTGGAGGCATAAATGACAAAGGTAATTTCTTTGGGCGGTTCAATCGTTGTTCCGGACAAGCCCGACACGGATTTCTTGACCGATTTTATTTCGATGGCGAAGGAATGGCTTTACGCCGACGAAAAGCGCAGGCTGATTCTTGTTGTTGGCGGCGGAGCACCCGCAAGGATTTATCAAAAGGCGTATCTTGAAATATCAAAGAATGCCGACGGCGTTTATTCTCCCGATTCTGCGGATTGGATTGGAATAATGGCGACGCGCCTGAACGCCCAGCTTGTGAAATCGTGCTTCGGCGATTTGTGCCTGAACGATGTGGTTTACGACCCTACCGCTCCGATTGAGTTCAAGGGGCGTGTCCTGCTTGCGGCTGGCTGGCATCCCGGATTTTCAACCGACAACGATGCGGTTCTTCTTGCCGAAAAACACGGCGCAAGGACTGTCGTAAATCTTTCCAACATAGAAAAAGTCTACACCGACGACCCGAAAACCAATCCTTCGGCAAAACCGATTGACGAAATCTCATGGAAAGATTTCAGGAAAATGGTGGGCGACGAATGGGTTCCCGGAAAAAATTGTCCTTTTGACCCTGTGGCTTCAAAAAAAGCGGACGAGTTGGCGCTGACGGTAATCTGCGCAGGCGGAAAAAATATTCCGAATATCAAAAAAATTCTTGACGAGAAGGATTTTGTCGGAACTAAAATCTTCGGCTGACGGATTTTATGTGATTCCTGAGAATTTAAAAAATCATCCTAACGCATTAAATCTTTTTTCATAACGATGAATCCGCTTTTTCTTGTGTGGTAAGAAACGCAAAAAAAGTGTAAATTATATTTGGTCATAAATTGTTATGGAAATTAAAAAGATTTTTAGGGAATTCATAGACAACACAGGATTTTCAGGGACTGTCAGATTTGACGAAGAAATAGCCCCCTTGACGACTTTCAAAATAGGCGGCATCGCTTCGGTGTTTGTAGCGCCCGAAGAAACATTTCAGATTCATGATATATTTTCTCTTGTAAAAAAATATCAGATTCCGTATTTGATTTTGGGCGGCGGAAGCAACATCGTGTTCCGGGACGGCGTTTTTGAGGGCGTTGTGATTTCCACCGCAAAAATGAAGGGATGTTTTCATTCTGATTTCAAGGATTCTGAAAAAAACTCCGACATAGCTGAATCGGTTCTTGTGGCGTGTGCGGCAGGTACTTCCATGGAGGAACTTGTTTCTTATTGCACGGACAACAATCTTTGGGGACTTGAAAATTTTTCGGGACTTCCCGGTTCGGTGGGCGGAGCCATGTACATGAATGCACGGTGTTTTGAAAAATCCATAAGCGAACTTCTTGTCGGCGGCGTTTTTTTGGACATCGACACAATGGAGGAGCGGGATTTTTCTTCCTCCCTTGCTCATGAAGAACTTTGGGGATATAAAAAATCTCCGTTCCAAAAAGGAAATGCTTTTGTGCTTCAAGGAATTTTTAAGCTGGAAAAACGCACTGAAGGCGAGCGGGAAAATCTTGTCGGTCTGAACGAAAAATACATTCGGGCGCGTGCCGAGCGAAGGCACTTTGATTTTCCGAGTGCGGGAAGCGTTTTTAAGAACAATCATCTTTTCGGCTCTCCGAGTGGCAAAATAATCGATGAATGTGGACTAAGGGGTACGAAGATTGGAAATGCCCAGGTCGCGCCGTTCCACGGGAATTTTATCATCAATCTTGGCGGTGCGACACAAAAAGATGTAAAAAATCTTGTGGAATATGTCGTTAATACAGTAGAGGAAAGGAAAGGATTTAAATTAGAACCTGAGATTGTTTTTTTCTAAATGTTTCGGGGCGAGCATAAAGGGGATTTGGAGTGTTAAAGTTATCGTTTGTAAACATAAGGGCGGGAGCTTACCTTTTGGTCGAAGGTAAAGAAAATTGCGATCGTTTTTATATTCTCCAGTCGGGAAAAGTGAACTGTTTCAAATCAAGCGCTCTCAGTGAATCTCGAAGGACGCAAGGTCCGGGCGATTTTACCGGAGTTGTCTCATGCCTTTCGAATCATTCCCAGGTCGAGAATGTTATTGCGGCAACCGACGTGCGTGCGATTTCCGTTCTTAAAGACCAGTATTCTGAATTGATATCAACGAACAGCCCGATTGCGTTGAAGGTGATTCGCACTTTTGCCATGCGGATGCGGCAGATGAATGACGACCTTGCAAAATCCACACTGAAAAATGTTTCGGTGGATACGCCCGAACACATATTCGAGGTCGCAAAGTGTTATGACGAAAAAGGCGAGATTTCAATCGCTTCGTACGCATACTACCGATATCTTAAAGAATGTCCCGACGGGATTCACAGGGACACTGCGCTAAAAAAGTTTTCTCAATACAGAAACCGTTCTCAGGCGGTGTACCTTGAGCCGTCCATCGATCTTACACGAATGTATCCGCAAGGCACGATGATAATGGCGGAAAGCCAAAAAGGCGCGGAAATGTTCGTGATTCAGGAAGGCACTGTCGCGATTTCAAAGATAGTTAACGGGGTTGAAGTTGTGCTTGCGGTTCTTCATAAAGGCGATATGTTCGGCGAAATGGCTCTTCTTGAGAACAAGCCCCGTTCCGCCTGCGCAATCGCGAATTCCGATTGCCGGCTTATGGTCGTGAACAGGCAGAACTTTGACCAGATGGTAATGACCCAGCCCCAGCTGATTTCACGCCTTACCATAACGCTTGCCGACAGACTTTGGGCGATGTACAGGCAGCTTGATAATTCCGCCTTGCAAAAGCCGATTTACAAAATTGTGGATATGCTGGCCTTGCAGCTTGAAAAGGCGAGGGTTTTTACGGGGCAATATCAGACAGATATAAGCGTTTCGGATTTGATGAATATGTGCGTGATTCCTGAAAAGCTCAAGCCATCCATAATCTATCAGATTCAGAGTGAAGCCAGCATAAAAGAAAACAACGGGAAAATTTTTATTCCCAATTGTCAGGAACTTTTAAAGCAAGCGTCATTCTTCAGAAAAAAGAACGCAAAAGAAATGCAGGCTAATACGTAGAAAAATCAGGTTGGTCGGATTTGTTTCAGTTATCTTTTGTTGAATTCAAAAAAGGCTCATATGTTCTGGTAGACGGAGCGGACAACAACGACAGATTTTACATCATTCAATCGGGACGGGTGAACGTTTTCAATACGCTTGACCCCGGAAAAAACTCGACGAAAATCCTTAGCACCGGCGATTTTTTGGGAGTGATTCCGTGCATGGCTTGTCATGCGCAGATGGAAAACGCGATTGCCGTCGAGGACACTAAGGCTATCGCAGTAACGAGGGAGCAATATCCTTCGCTGATTGAAAGCAACGTGCCGATCGCTATGAAAATCATTCGAACTTTTTCAAACCGAATGCGTGAAATGAACGAACAGCTTACTCAGCTTACGCTTAACAATGTTTCTTCCGGCACACAGGAACAGATTTTCAAGGTGGCGGAATATTACGACAAAAACGGTCTGTATGACATCGCTTCTTACGCCTATTACAGTTATTTAAAGGAATGCCCCCAAGGAATTGAAAAGGAGCGGGCGAAGAAAAGGTTTGCCGAATTAAAGTCTGTGTCGCATGCCGTGTACTATGAGCCTACGGACGAACTTGTACGGGATTATCCTAAAGGCACGATGATAATGGCTGAAAACCAGACCGGTTCTGACCTTTTTGTGATTCAGGAAGGTCAGGTAAAGATTTCAAAAGTGGTTAACGGCAAAGAAATGATTCTTTCGATTCTTAAAAAAGGCGATATGTTCGGCGAGATGGCTCTTCTGGAAAACAAGACACGTTCAGCAAGTGCGATTGCGCAGGAAAACTGCAAGGTTATGGTGGTGAACCAGAAAAATTTCAATCACATGGTTTCGATTCACTCTCAGCTCATTTCTCGCCTTACCATAACCTTTGCCGATAGGCTTTGGGCGATGTACAGACAACTTTCCAACACAAGATTTAGAGAGCCGTTGCATAAAGCAATCGATATGCTTTCGATTCAGCTTGAAAAGGACAGAAAACTTTTCGGTTCGTATCAGACTTCTATAACTTTTCAAGATTTGATTGATATGTGTGCGATTCCGCAAAAATATCAGTCAATGGCATTGAATGCTCTTCAAAATCAGAAGAACATCAGGCTGGTTAATGAAAAAATATTCATTCCTGATTGTCAGGAAATCATAAAACTTGCCGCCATCTTCAAAAAACAGGAAGCGGAAAAGAACAAGAGCCAATAGAAAAGGACTGGAAATGTTTAGCTCAGCGTCAAGATTTATTTTTTGTTTTGGTATTTTAATTTCAGTTTCCGCCGGACTTTTCGCCGAAAAAAAGCCCGTTCCCGACGGATATGGTGGCGTAAAACTTGGAATGAGCCTTTCCGAGGCAAAAAAAGCTTTGCGCAAAAATTCGGAGTTCGGTTACCACGGAGAGCGGGACGTTTCGCTTCTTCCGGGAGAAAACCGAATCCTTATCGAAACGGATGCGGTTGCCGGACACGAATATTCTTTTTTGGAACGATGCTGGTTTCAGTTTTACGACGAAAAACTTTACATAATCACGATAAACATCAACAGGGAGCGCATGGACCATTTCAGCATATTTGACCAGCTTTGCAAAAAATACGGAGATCCGGTTTCGCTTTCTCCCGAAAAATCGGTCTGGGAATCGGACGGCTGCACGATGAGCCTTGAACGTCCGCTCACTTTGAAATATGTTGACAAAGCGACTTTCAAACGTCTTCAGGACAAGAGCCTTGTTTTGCCTTCCGCCACGGAAATAACAAGGGAAATGTTTTTGGATAGCCTTTGAACGGAAAATTATGAAAAGAGTTGAAATATTTTCTTTGTCGAAAAAAACATTCCTTGTTTTCTTTTCGCTTTTGCTTCTGATTTTTGTTTCGTGCGGAAAATCCATTCTTGCAAAAAAAAATATAGAAATCCTATCTGCGGACGGGAAAAAAGTCGTTGTCCGGGCAGAAATCGCCGACACGTTTGATTCGCGGCAAAAAGGTTTTATGTTCAGAAAGCGAATCCCTGACGGAACGGGAATGCTGTTTGTTTTTGAAGGCGATCAGATTCTAAATTTTTGGATGAAAAATACGCCGACCGCTCTTTCCATCGCTTACATCAGTGCCGACGGAAAAATCAAGGACATATTCGACATGACACCTTTCAGCCTTAGCCCCATCGTAAGCACAGCCTATGTCCGTTATGCTCTTGAAGTTCCGAAAGGTTGGTTTTATGAAAACGGAATAAATGTCGGCGACAGGCTTGACATGGATTTTTTGGACTAGTTCTTCTAAAAAACGGTTACGATTTTCTTTCCAACTTTTCCAGTTCTTTTCCGGCTATTGTATCTTTTGGATCGTAGACAAGAACCGTCCTGAAGAATTTTTTCGCTTCTTCGACATTTCCTTCTTTTAGGCTTAGGTATCCCAAATTCGAAATGATTTTTATGTCTTCGGGGGCAATTTCAAGCGCTTTCAGGAGATTCTTTTTTGCATCTTTCAGATTTCCAAGTTCCATCAGGCAGAGTGCAAGTTCGTTGTGGCAATCGGCGTTTTGGTTTCCGCCGCAATCAAGTGCCTGTAAAAAAGCTTGTTCCGCTTGTTCCCAATGACAGGTTTTTCTTAATCCCCAGCCCAAAATGAACCATGCCTTCCAGACTTTTGGGTTTTTCGCAAGAAATTTCTTTATTTCTTCAAGACCTTTTTCTTCCTGCCCCGATGAAATTAATTTGTATGCGTTTCTGAACGACAGGTCTTCCATGTTGTCGTTTGCGATGCCGTTTATGATTTCCTGCGCGCGTTCCTTTTTGTAGATACCGTTTTCGCCGAGTTCTTCGTCACTTATGTCGCATGTAAGAGCAATGTACGTTTCGAAAGCGTCTTTTGCCTTGGAAAAATCATGTTGTTTCAGATAAAAAAATCCTGCGTTGAAAAATGCGTCTGCAAGAGGTGGCTCGGCTTCCATTGCTTGGTTGTAAAAGCTCGCTGCATCGTTATCGTATGCGTCGGCATCTTCGTGAAGACCGCTCCGTCTGTAACTTTCGGCGCGCTGGTCAAGAAACACAGCTGTGTTCAGCAAAATCGCAGGATTTTCCGGCGCAATTCCCCTGAGCGTTAGGAAAAGCTCTTCCGCCATGTCCCAGTCTTCGTTTTTTGCCTTGAGTACGGCTGCTTCAGAAAGTTCCTTTTCTATGTCGGGACGGGCTTTTTTCAGGATAGAACGATAGTAGTCCAAATGCGGATTATTTTTGTCGTGCGCAAGGACTGAAAGTATTCCGGCAAGAACTTGCTCCGGCTCAAGTTCTTTGATGCTAAAACTTCCCGGAAAATCGCCCGTGCCGTTTTTTTTCTGCACGGGAAGCGGAATTGTCCTGTCGATTTCCAGAGCCGTTTGTGAAAACGAAAAATCTTCGGGGATATTTATAAAATACACCGATTCAAGGGAGTTTTTTGGGTTCATTTTTGTTCCTGCGTTTTAGCTTTTTTAGGAAATCTGTGCGTTCACGATACCGTTTCTTGCGTCTTCTTCAGCCTGCAATTCCTGTGCACGTTTTGCATTCACGATGATTTTTGTAGGGTCGTTTTCCTGTTCCTGGGATTCCAAAAAAATCTTCTTGTTAAAGGAGAAAAAGTCGTTTATCCGCAATTTGTAGGAAAGAGGCACCTGATTTTCATCGAATTTTATTCCGGCGGTAACAAGGTCTCTTCTTCCTTCAACCATGTCTACCTTTACGATGGTTCCCTTTACGTCGATAATTTCGTCAGGGTCGGAAAACATGAACCTTATGCTGCATTCCCTTCCTTTAAGGAAGTTCGGGACTCCCATCATGATTATTTTTGTTCCGGAGAACGAGATGTCCCAAATTATGCAGCGGCGCGGTACATTCTGAACGTATACAAAGGATTCGCTTTTGTTTATGCCGAGCGCGCGTTTTGTATTTTCGTTCAAAAGAATTCGCTCGTCTTTGCGGTTCACGAAACTTGAATTTGCGTCCATCAAAGAGCCAAGCCGAAGAATCAAATCGTCAGGCGGCCTCTGGGTGAATGTCAATGTGATTATTGAAAGTTCGTTTGAATTCATGTAGGGCGTAACATTTGTTACCTTGCATGGAATAAAAAAAAACAGCGGATTGTTATCCTCGTCCATGAAACAGTAACGGATGTTTGCAGGCGGTGCGTCTTTTTTTGTGATTTTCTGATATGCGCCACCGGCAGTTCCTATGATTATCTTTGCCATCTGAAATGAAGTAGAATTTATGATGCATGGCCATTGCTCTCCTCCGCATTTTACATATATCTGCCTTGGATTCAGACGAAGAGAACGTAAAATATCTTTCGAAAAGGTAATCTCATTTTCACGATACAAATCATAGTATTTGTTCGTGAGTTGATTTGTAGCTATGTTGGTCGCCATATTTAGTAATTCTAGTTTAATAACAGTTATTCGTCAATGTTTCCGTTGTTCCGAAGTGTAATTTGCGAAAGATTTTGTTTTCCGCTTTTATTGGTGGCATTTGGCAAAAATTATCGGTCATTTTTAATGCTGAATCCAATTGCGGCAGGAATCCTTCGTTTTATTCCGTAAGAGAGGACGGTCTTTCCGTTTATCACAAGATTTGTGGAATTTCCGCCGTCAAATTGCATTGCGTTTTCCGCATTTAATTTTTTGAAAAATTCCGCACACTCATTGTATGTGAAATCGTAGCCCGCAAAAAGGAAGAGAGTTTTCCCGTCGTCTTTCAATGCGGCTGCTGCCCTTATGTTTCTTATCTTTTTGAATTCTATTGCTTTTCCTTCTTTTAATATTGTCCAAAATCCGCCTGTCGCAATATCGGGGACTTTATCTTGCGTTGGAATCTGCGCTTGGCTTTCAAAAATTTTTGCGTCGTATCCGCCTTCTGATTTTTTGAAAAATGCGATGGCGGCATATTTTTCGTTTGGTTCAATAATTGTCTTTCCGTCGATGATTTGAATCCCCACGGGAAATGCGCTTGAGAACGGATTTTTTTTATGCTTCGCTAAAAACGGAGTGGTATTTATTGCGACCACGGAAGACGTTTCGTTTGCGAATGATTCTACGCTTTTTGTTTTTAGCCAGCGGCCTTTTTCCAGCCGATTCGGATTCAGCAAAGTGATTTGAAGTTCAGGGGCGGAAAGATCAATTTCAACCAGTTGATATTTTATTCGGAATGTGGGATTTGAAAATCGGAATGTCCTGATTCCGTTCGCAACTTGAATCCATTGAATTTTCCCGTCGGAAGGAAACATTTCCTCCACGGGGATAGTTTTATCGGATTCTTCGATTGAGTTTGTTGTTCTGCATGAGAAAAACGCAAGAAAGATTGTAAAAATTACAGCGAGCGTAATCAGATTTTTTTTCATATAAAAGAGAATAGCAGATTTTTTGTGAAATGACACGGTTTTCGTTCTGGATTTTTTGTGCCGACACAAAGCGTGGCGTGCTGTGCGTTGCGGTAAAAACGTAGAATCCAGATTTTTCGTTGTCGAAAAGATTTATGCCAAAAAAAAGTCCTTTGAAAGGCAGTTTTTTTGCCTCTCAAAGGACTTTTCTTTATCGCCAGTACAAGATTAGTCCAGACTTCTCATGTCGGATACATCCTTTTCGTAGTCTACGCCGGCGATGTCAAATCCGTTGGTTGCCAGAAAATCGTGCTTGTAACCTGAAAGGTCGCAGTTTTCGGAAAGATTTTCTTGCGTCACGTTTTTCATCAAGCGGACAACCTCGGCTTGAACGTCGCTTGCCATTTCCCAGTCGTCCATACGGATTCTGTTTTCAGAATCTACAGGAACTTTTGCAGGAGAGTTTTCGCTTCCGGTGTAAAGTCGTTCCGCAAAAAGACGTTCCATCTGTTCGATGCAGCCCTCGTGCGTTCCTTTTCGCTTCATGACTTTGAAAAGGACGGAAAGGTAAAGAGAAATAATCGGAATGACCGCAGAACTTCTTGTAACAAGTCCCTTGTTCACGGACACATACGCCGCTCCTCCAACGCTCTGCTTGAGCTGCTCGTTCATTTTTAGAGCCGTCGCTTCCAAGTCTTTTTTTGCCTGACCGATTGTTCCGTCGCGGTAAATCGCATGGCTTAGTTCAGGTCCTATATACGAGTACGCCAAAGTGCGGCAGCCTGAGTTCAGAACATCCGCTTTTAGAAGAGCGTTTATCCAAAGCTGCCAGTCCTCGCCGCCCATGACTTTAACAGTGTTTGCGATTTCGTCCTCGTTTGCAGGCTCTGCGCTTGCGTCTTTTATGGTCTCGCTCATTATGTCTATTGCTTTTCCCGAATAGGTTTTTCCGATGGGTTTTATTACCGACTTGTACATCACGTGCTGCTCTGTGGTTTCGTCGATTTTTTCAGGGTCGCTTCTTACCGGAGAGGCAAGCGAATAGATTACGAGGTCTACTTTTTTCCCGGTCTTCTTGATTTCGTCGATGACCATAGCGCGGGTTTCGTTTGAGTATGCGTCTGCGCTGAACGTCTTTGAAAAAAGTCCGTCCTTTGCCGCCGCCCTGTCGAACGCCTGGTTGTTGTACCATCCGGGAGTTCCGCCGCGTGTTTCAGAGGCTTCTTTTTCAAAGGAAACGCCTATGCTGTCCGCTCCGTATTCGAACGCCGCCGAGATTCGGCTTGCAAGTCCGTAGCCCGTTGAGCATCCAAGTACAAGCACAAGAGCCGGACCTTTCCCGCCTTCTTTGAGCGTCTTTATTCCACGCTTTGCCTTTTGCGCCTTTACATAGGCAATCTGATTTTCAGTGTCCTTTGCGCATCCTACAGGATGGGCATTGATGCACATGCTGCTTCTTACCATTGGTTTGATGATAGCCATAGTTTTTCTCCTAAAGTTTATAGGCTCGGATTGTAGTCGAGCCGTTTTTTATTCGTTGTATTTCTTGATTATTATGCAGGCGTTGTGTCCGCCAAAGCCAAGCGAACAGCTTGCGGCTGCATTTATATCCGCCTTTACTCCGACTTTTGGAGTGTAGTCCAAATCGCATCCGTGTTCCTTGTCGGGATTTTCAAGATTTGCCGTTGGAGGAACAAATCCTTCTTGAATCGCTTTAACGCAAATCAGCGCTTCGATTGCTCCGGCTGCTCCCACAAGATGTCCGGTCTCGCTTTTTGTTGATGAGATGTGCAATTTGTAGGCATAATCGCCAAAAACGGACTTCAACATTTTCGTTTCGGCAGAATCATTTGCGCTGGTGGAAGTTCCGTGTGCGTTGTAATACTGGATTTCATCGTTTTTCATTCCTGCGTCCAAAAGAGCCTTTTTTATAGCCAAAGCTCCACCTGAACCGTCTTCCAAAGGTGCGGTGATGTGGTATGCGTCCGAAGAAGAGCCTACGCCTGCGATTTCCGCATATATTTTTGCTCCTCGTTTTTTTGCATGCTCAAGTTCCTCAAGGATAAGAACGGCTGAGCCTTCCCCCATCACAAAACCGCTTCTGTCTTTGTCGAAAGGTCTGCTTGCTGCCTTAGGATTGTCGTTGAAACTTGATGTCAACGCCTGAAGCACCTGATAGCAGCCGATATTGAATCCCGTGATGTTCGCGTCCGTTCCGCCTGCAAGACAAACGTCCATTCGTCCAAGACGAATCATGTCGGTCGCAAGATTCAGGGCATCCGTTCCGGAAGCGCACGCCGTTGAAATCGTCCAGCTGAGTCCTTGGATTCCGTAATATATGCTTACGGCGGCGGGCGCCTCATTATTCAGTGAAAGCGGAGCTGTGAGCGGCGGAAGTCTGTTTACCCCTGCGTTCGGGTCAAGATATTTTTTGTATCCTGCATCAAGTCCGTCCGAAAGACCTATTCCGATTCCTGTTATTATGCCCACATCCTCGTTCTTTAAAGTCTCTTTGGTGAATCCTGAGTCAGTCACAGCCTCTATGCTTGCTCCAAGAAGAAATTTGGAGAATCTTGAAAGTTTTCTTGCAAGTTTGTGATCCACATTGTATGAATCCAGTGAAAAATCCTTTACCTCCGCCGCAATCTGAACGGCATGGCTCGTAGCGTCAAAAAGCGTGATTCTGTCTGCGCCGCAAACCCCGTTTTTTACATTGTTCCAGGTTGTGCCGGCATCGTTTCCTACAGCCGTCACCGCTCCAAGACCTGTGATTACAACTCGTTTCATTTTTACTCCGTGTCTACCGATTTTGTTTTTCGGATTTTCATCCGGGTGGCTTTTTGCGTTCCGCAAAAAACAGGCTTTCCGTGATTTTATTTGCGTTTATTCCTTTGTTTTTGGTCAAGAAATGCTTTAAGCACGGAACGGGATTTAGTATATCATAAAACATTTTTTTCGTATGCAGGAAGGCGGAGGACGGACGGGCGAACATTTTAACGCATCGTTAATCTGACAATCGGTCTTATGTTCGCCCCCCGGAATCGAGCAAAACGCTCGATTCCGGCAAGATGAGGCATGCAAGTTTGCTGAACGCAAACTTGTAAAAACCAATTTCCCCGTCGCCCTTTCGGTTTCATGCTTATTGCTTGTGTTCAAGTTTTTTTTATAGTAAAATACCGACTCATAGCATATTTGCAAGCTAGGAGGAAGTCCATTGAAAAAAATAATATTTATGCTTTTGGCTGGCGCATTGACTTTTTTGCTTTTTTCTTGCGGATCTACGCCGGAAAAAGAAACTTTACCGATAGAAGAGCCTAAAGTAACTGAATCGGAAACTACAAATCCGGATAACACAGACGAGCTTTCCAAAACGGAATCTGCTCGTCAGGCGGCGATAGATGCAGGTGCGGATAAAATCGCTTCCGCTCAGTTTGCGGCTACGGACACTCTTTTCAAAAAATTGAAGGAACAGTCTGCCTCAGGCGTTGACACCTCTTCCGCATTCAAGGAACTCCAGGATAGATATTCCGCATTGGCTGAATATTCTAAAGCGGTCTCTGCAAAGAAAAAAATCGATGAAAATGGCTTTGCCTCGTATGACCAGCAGAAATACGATATGGGAAAATCTTCCCTTCAGGAACTGGAAAAACTTTTCAGTCAGTCTAATCTGTCCGGCTCATCGATGCTGTCTACTGCAAAACAGGCAAGGACATCATTTGATTCCGTTCTGTTTGCGGCATACAAAAAACTTGCAAAGGACGAGCGCACCGAGGCGTTCAAGGCAAAGACAAAAGCGGACGGAATAAAGGCTGGTGCGGCGGCAAAGGATGCTTACAACAATGCCGTTCAGGAGTTCAAGTCGGGCGACTCAAGTTATTCCATGCAGAATCCCGAAGCGGCGTTTAATCATTATTCCAACGCAAAGGTTGAATTTTCCGCCGTGTATGCAACTGTTCTTTCTGCAAGGGAAGCCGCCCAAAAAGCTATGGAAGAAGCCAAAAACAAAGTGATGGAAAGCGCATCCTACGCTCAAAAGGCGGATGCGGAAGCTCCGCTTTCCGGCGAAGACGTTAAGGGAATAGAAGATGCCGATGCCAAACTTTTGGAAGACGACATTTATGAAGATTCCGTATCTCAGGAATCCGAAATCCCTGAGACACTGCTTGAAGGAGATGAATAATGAAGAAAATTATTTCCCTTGTTTTTATATTGTCGGTTTCCGCCTTTGTTTTTGCGGCAAGTTACACTAACAACACCTACCAAAAGCTCGCCGACGAGTACACAAAAAAGGCGCAGGTCGCTTTTGACGCAGGTAAATACGAAGATGCGGTTGCATATTCTCAGAAAGCGGCTGAAAATGCGGAACTTTCCAAAGCCTACATCGATATGATGAGAACCCGAGGAAATGCCGAAACTCAGATGAAGATTGCGCAAAACAGGATTTCGTGGGCTGAAGGCATAAAGGCGGACAAAAGTTTTCCGATAGCCTTTACAGCGGCGACGTCCGCATATTCAAATGCGGAATCGGCGTTCAAAAACGAAGATTTTTCTTCTGCGTTGACGTTTGCAAACGCTTCGATAGCGGCACTCGATGGCATATATGAGGTTACACCTCTTCCGGAATTCTACATCGTTCGTCCATGGGCGGAAACAAAAGACTGCTACTGGAACATTTCCGGTCGTCCTTATGTCTACAACAATCCTTTGCTTTGGGAAAACCTTTATCAGGCAAACAAGCAGAGTATGCCGCGCCCAAACGACCCGAACCTAATCATGCCCGGCATGAAAATGAAGATTCCAAGTCTCACCGGCGAATACCGGGAGGGCGTTTACAGTCCCAAAAAGAAATACGAAGCGTACGGAGCAAAAAAATAGTTTTTGGGAAGACAAAGACCGATTTTCCGATTTGGAATCGGTCTTTTTTTTGCGAACCCGAAGACATTTCAAGGGACTTTGCTTTTACGATTTTTTAAAATCCTTCGTCCGGTTATTAAACTTTCCGCACGGATTTTGCTTCCCTTGATTTTTTTTGACATATCTTCACTTACGAATTAGAATTACGTACAGAATAATGATAGAAACTTTTCAGAGAATGCTGTAAAGTTTCTTGCCACAGATTTACAGGAGTTTTTATGGCAGTTATAGCAATATCAAGACAGGTTGCGGCGTTGGGTGATGAAGTTGCTTCAGCTGTCGCAGAGAAAATCGGTTATAAGTTTATAAACAGGCAGGAAATCGAAAAGCGCATCGTGGAATTGGGCTTTCCTGTGGAAAAACTCAAGAAATACGATGAAAGGAAGCCCGGTTTTTTTGCTTCCTTGGTAAAAGACAGGGACGAATATCTGCATTATCTTCAGACTGCTGTCCTTGAGGCGGCGGACGAGGGCGACTGCATTCTTATCGGCAGGGGCGCTTTTGTGATTTTGGAAAGCCTTCCGAATCTTTTGTCGTTGCGTTTTATCGCAAACGATGACGTTCGAATGAAACGGCTCATGGATGAGTTCAACTGGAATGAAAAGCAGGCGATGCAGCGCATAAACGAGAGCGACACGAACCGCAAGGGCTTTCATAAAAGTTTTTTCAATATAGATATAGACGATCCGAGCCATTTTTTGATGGTGCTGAATACTGGCGTTTTTGAGGAAAAGGATGCCGCCGGCGCAATCTCCACAATTTTGGATTCCTATACAAATCCTGAAAAAGAGGCGAAGGGAAAAGAAAAACTCAAAGACCTTCTAAAATGCCAGCACCTTGTGAACAAACTCGTGTTTGAGCACAAACTCAACATCGAATTCCTGAGGGCTGTAATCGACGGCGAAAACCTTACATTGCAGGGAGTGGCTGATTCTGCGATATTGGTCGAACGGGCAATCCGTATTGCATCGGAAGAACATCCGGAATTCAAGGTAACTTCTGCAATAAGCGTTGTTCAGGATTTCAAGGCTCATCTATAACTTAACCGATTCAGCGCAAAAGGGCAGAAATGAAAGTTTCTGCTCTTTTTTATTGACTTTTATTCCTTAAAAAAAGATACTTTAAGAATCATGAAACTTTCCAATAAATTTACTACCATGCGGCTATGTTTTGCGCCGTTCTTTTTTATTCTTTATAACCTTCCGATTTGGATAAATTCCCCGCTACTTTCAAAAATCACTGCCTTTTCAATGATTCCGCTTTTGGCGTTTTTTGAGTTCACGGATTATCTTGACGGTTTTTTCGCAAGAAAATATAACGAAGTAAGCGATTTTGGAAAAATCTACGATCCGTTTGCGGACGTGCTGTTGAATCTTTCCGTTTTTGCCGGCGCAATCAATTCGGTAGGAGAAAAAGGTTTTGCTCCCATGGTGCTGTTCGTTTTGCTTTTCTACAGAGAGTTTACGATGACCTTCCTAAGGATGGTGGCGCTCTCAAAGGGAGTCGCGATTGCGGCAAGGAAAGGCGGAAAATTCAAGACAGTGTTCTATATATTCACGGGATTTTTTATGCTTGCGCAGGAATCTGCATTGCGAATTGGTTTTGATGTTCCGCATTCTGAGACTTTAAGAACCGCCTCCATTATACTGATGGCGGTTTGTGTGGTTTTGAGTTACATTTCGTTCATCGATTATATAAGGGTATTCGTTCCCGCTTTGAGGAAAACCGGCGGAAAATAGAAAAGTCTTACGAAATCCGGTTTGTTGGGCGGAAAGTTTTCTACGAAGAAAATCTTTCCGCCTTTTTCCTATTCATCCATAAGTTTTAGATATTTTTGCGCAAGCCTCTTTGATTTCTTTTCGGCGATTCCTGAATAGTTTGCAGGATTTTCAAAGAATGAGTCGGGGTTCTCAATGCCTAGTTTTTCCAGCTGAGTTTTTATGTCGGCATATTCTTTTTTGTGGCTCTTCAAAACCTCAAAGAATGTCTTTCCCTCATTTTCAGCCTCAAGCGTGATTTTCCTTATAATCTCGTGCCCGTCATTGTAGCCTGCTTCGCCCAAAAGTATGTATGCCGGTTCTGCAAGAACGCCGCCTTTTATCTTTCCGCCTGCGCATTCGAGGTTTCTTGCCATTCCTTCGCGGTCAGCCTGAAGACCCTTTACTATTGAGTTCATCCTTTCTACAGCCATGGTGAAGCCGGACACGTAGTCGCTTATGAATCGCTGGCTTGCGGAATTTGTAAGGTCTCGCTGATGCTCTGAAATTTGGTCCATGTAGAAGGTCATGACGCGCGGACACATCGCTTTCCATAGGGATTTTACGTGTTCGGAATTCCAGGGATTTCGTTTCTGCGGCATTGTGGAAGAACCCACCTGCTCTTTCGAAAAATATTCGAAGACTTCGCCGATTTCGCTTCTTTGTAGATTCCTTAGGTCGTCGGCAAGATTCGCTATTATTCCGAATGCGACGTTCATCTCAAGAAGCAGACGAAGCACATGTTCAGGTTCTACAAGCTGATTTGAATATTCCGAAGGCTTCAGACCTAGGAATTGAGTGTAAAGCCGTTCCAGTTCTTCCGGGTCTTTTACAATCATCGAAGGACCGTTATACGAACCTACAGGACCTGCAAGTTTTCCTACGAGTTTATCGGAAAGTTCCTGAATGCAAAGAATGGATTTTCCAAGTCTGCTTACGAATTCCGCTATGCTCCACCCGAACGTAATAGGGACGGCATGCTGCCCGTGTGTTCTTCCGACCTGCGGAGTGGCGCATTCCCGTTCGGCTATTCTGCAAAGGTTTCGTTCAAGTTCTTTAAGTTTCGGAAGCACTACGTTTTTCGTAACGTCTCTCATTCGGCATGAAAGGGCTGTGTCCAAAATGTCAACGGAAGTCGCCCCAAGATGAACCAAAGGTCCAATCCGAGAGTCCACCTTCTTTTTCATCACGTTAACCAACGCCCTGATATTGTGCTTTGTTTTTTCTTCCTCTTCGTAGACATCCTTGGGGTCTATGCTGTCGGCTACCTTGTCAAGTATGGCTTCAAGTTCGTCCGTGAGTTCTCCACGGATTTTAAGATGCGCCTTTACTAGTGCCGCCTCGCATTTTGCGCACGAGCGGATTGCCGCCTGCTCGGATATGTATTTGGACAGTCCCTCAAATGAATCCGCTTCAGAAAGCGAATAACGATGGTCAAGGCAAGAAAGATTTTCGAAAATATTACGTGTTTCCATGCGGAAAGTATATCGAAAACCGATTATATAGACCATAGGAATCCATTTTTATTAAATATTGATAGTGAAACTATCAAAAATACTTGTGCAACTAATAAAAATACGTTATGTTTCTCAACATACAGACGATTTGCTTGACAAATGCGGGCGATGGACTTGGTTTTTGCCGCCTGTATAATCCTTGCGATAAATTGACAGCCGTTTCTTGCAAGCAAATCTTTGAATGTAAAACCGCTTTTGCTTTGCATATGCTTACGATAAAGGCGAGTTTTAGAATCATGAAAATCATATCTTTTTTAAGGAGAAGACACATGAAAAGGATTTTTATGTCGGTTGCCGCTGTGGCGGCGATTATGTTTGCCCTTAGTTCTTGTAAGACTGAGGTTTCAAGTGATGCCCAGCTGTTCAAGGTAACTTATGAAGCTGTTGGACACGGTTCTGTAAGCGCGACATTTAATGGGGATACGTTCAATAGCGGAGATACTGTTGAATCGGGAAAGAGCGTCGTGTTCTCGGCAACTCCTGAGGCTAACTACAAGACCGTATGGCCGGAAGGCATGGTGCAGGATTCAGTTGACGCAAACAAGGCGACTATCAAGGTTACAAAAGAAACCAATATTGCGGTGAACTTTGAGGCGTTGCCAGTATTCCCATATAAAGTCGAACACCACAAACAAAATCTTGACGACGATACCTATCTAAAAGACGAGACTTTGACAGAGGAAAAGACTGGTGTTGCCGGCGGAACTACAGAGGCAGTCGCAAAGGAAATCGAAGGTTTTCAGGCGGCTTCCTTTGAGCAGAAGACGATAGCAGAGGATGGCTCTACCGTTGTTCAGATTTACTACGACAGAAAAATGATAACCCTTACATTCGATGCTGACGGCGGAACATGGAACGACGGAGAGACCGCGAACAAGACGGTAACTAAAAAATATGGTGCTAACGTAACTGCGCCCGGAACTGTCACAAAGACAGGTTATACTTATGTGGCTTGGAAACCTTCGTTCACTCAGATGCCTGCCGAAAACACTACGTGCAAAGCGGAATGGAAGGCAATCAACTTCAAGGTCAGATTCGACTCAAACGGCGGTGTGGGAACTATGAATGATCAAGACTTCACCTATGACGTGGAGCAGGTATTGAACGCCAGCACCTTCTCAAAATTCTTATGCGTGGTTGATAGTTGGAACACAACGAAGAATGGAGACGGAGACTTTTATGCTGCAGGTGCAATGGTCAAGAATCTTACCGCAACTGCGGACGAAACAGTAGTCCTTTATGCACAGTGGAAGCATCTGAACGGCGGTCTTGCGGGAGAAGCCACAAACGGACAGTTTCAGGGAAAGACTTTGACCCATTCCGATTCAGCTTGGTTGCTTGACGATGGAAACTTGAATATCAATGGAGGCGTAATAGAAAAGTCAGCGGAGAACGTGATTGTTCCTACAGGAATGAACGGCTATGTTACAATGCAGGATGATTCAAGCTGGGCATCTTTTGCTCCGACAGACGAAAACTATTGGAAAGGAGTTTTCCTAAAGGGACGAAATGTAAAACTTAGTCCGTTTTCAATGTCGCAGTATGAGGTTACGCAAAAACTTTACAAAGCTGTAATGGGCGAAAGCAATAATCCAAGCCAATTTCATGGGGGTGCCGGTTCATTCGGTGAAGAACAGGAATTGCTTCCCGTGGATTCGCTAAACTGGTACGAGGCGGTTGCGTTCTGCAATGAACTTACAAAGCTGACTTTCGGAAGTGATACCGAGTGCGTATATTACAACGACGATTCCACCGTATACACAAAAGCCGATGCCCAAAACGGGAAAAAAGTAATCCCCAAATACGACTGGACGAAAAAAGAGTGGCTTAAGAAAGGCTACAGGCTTCCGACGGAGGCTGAATGGGAGTATGCGGCTCGCGGAGGAAACCCGAACGTAGATGCTTGGAAATATTCTTTTGCGGGAAGTAACACGAATAAAACTTCGGCGACTTTCAAGGCAAATGCTCATGATGACGCTTTGGATTCTTATGGATGGTATACAACCAATTCCAATGCCAGAACCCATGAGGTTGGGCGCAAGGAAAAAAACTCGTTGGGTCTTTATGACATGAGCGGAAACTTGGAGGAATTGTGTTACGACCTTTTCAATGACAAGGCAATGATTAGTGATGGTGACTACAAGGATTCCAATCAATTTGTATCAAATCCTATGGGCTCGTCGGTTGGCACAAATCGTATCGTTCGGGGCGGTAACTGGCAGACATATGCTGCAAGCTGTGCTGTAACTAACCGAAAAGGCATTGCTCCCGTCGCAACTCCAAATAAGCAGACGATAGGATTAAGAGTGGCTCGTTCACTGTAATTATTAATTTATACAAAAAGAAAAGGACACCTCATGCAGAATAGAGGTGTCCTTTTCTTTATCAAAATCGATTTTTGTCTTGCGGGCGGGCAGTTGCTATCTATGTTTGAATGACATAATTGCATTGCCGTCCTTCACAATGAACACTTCATCTTGCGCAAAACGGATGTTATCATCCGATTTGTGGGACGGACATACGAAGCGTCACATAATGAACGAAGCCTACTCATGTCCCTCCCCCTCAAAAAAATATTTCTCAAAAACTCTTAAAAAAATCCTTGCTTTCGGCACTTTTGGAT
>CAJPOF010000031.1 GCA_905372235.1 uncultured Treponema sp. | reverse complement strand
CCCTTAGACCCACCCTCTCTTTCCCGACTGCTTAGGGGACACCCCTAAGAACCCCAACTTTATGATATATCACGTCTTCATTTATTTCCCCGAATTACAAATAAAAATGCCCGTCCTTTACAATGAACGTTCCTCCTAGCACGAATCGAGCGAACAGCTCGATTCGTGGGACGGACATACGAAACGTTGTGCGATGAACGATACCTAAACAATGCCCGTCCCACCGTACACAAAACCCCGCTCCAAGCGTTTCTGTTAGGAACACCAGTTGCGTACGGACGATAACGCCTGCGCCGGATTGTAGGGGCGGCGGAGCCGTTCCGGAATGAGCGGAGCGAATGTAGGAATGAAGCGAGAGCGGAACCCCGAAAAGCCGGTTTGCTCGATGCCTTTGCGCCCGAAATAAAAAATCGTCATACAGACTTGCAAAAATGGCTACAAAGTTTTCTTTTTTACCATGTTAAATAAAAAAAGTTTCGATTTGAAATCGAAACTTTCGTATAGCGGGGGCAGGACTCGAACCTGCGGCCTCCGGGTTATGAGCCCGACGAGCTGCCAACTGCTCTACCCCGCGTCGAATTGTTGGACTACAGTATAATTTTTGCCCAAAAGTGTCAACCCTTTTTTGAATTCCTTGGGAATTGATTTTTGTTCAAGATGGCTTTCCGGAATTAATTCCGGAACCTCTTATTGGCAAAGGGGTATAAAAGTCTCGTTTTTGAAATTGAAAAATTGTTAAAAGCTGAACGCAAATATATAACTTTATTGTAATAAATTTTATTGATTAACTAGAGATGTTCTGTTACATTTTATCTTGCAAAAGGCTGATGGGTAAAACCTTGGTCTTCGGATTGGCTTTTATTAAGATTTGCAGCGCAGATTTTTGAAAGCGAATTCAAAACTTCGGAGAGAAAATGAAAAAAACGCACGGTCTTTTATCTGATCATGGGGAAACCCATAAAATTCTCAAATCACATTATTCTCTTCGTAAACCTTTGGACACAATAAGTTTCAGTGAAAAATTCTGAAACTTTTTTAGTTATAGACTTATTTTATTTTTCAAGGAGATTAAAGATGTCTAAAACAATTATGCGAAGTGGCGTGAAATTTTTTTTCGCTATCTTAGGTCTTTCTCTGATTTGTATGGCGCAGGCTTTTTCAAAGCCTAAGAAGACAGAGCTTATAAAAGAGGAAGAGGGGTTTTATTATGGATATGGAAAGGCTTCAACCCAGGCGGAAGCCCTAGCCATTGCAAAAAAGGATCTTATAGAAACGGCTTTGACAGCGACGTTAAGACTTCAGAACGAAAAAGCTTCTCGTGTTTCCGTTGGCGAACAATGTGCTTCCGAAAGGCTTGATTCTTTGAAGCCTATTTATCCAAAAGCAAAGGACTTTACGACTGTTGCTTATAAAGTAAGTCTCAAGGAATGGGAAAAGGATTCAAAACTTCATGATGAAAAACTTCGAGGAAAATTGACTCCGCTTTATAATTCCATAACAGCAAAAGGGCCTGCTACGGAAAAACTGAACAAAGCCGCTGAGATTCTTAACATTCTTGCGGAATACGGTCAGGCAGACCTTTTGACCTTGCAGGCTGACGGAACGGAACTTTTTTCTCGCAAAGTGGAAGCCGTCTGCAAATCTATAGTAGAAAATCTTGTTTTTGAGATTCCGACGGCAAACGGTTTTGTTAATCCTGAAACGGAATTTTCCGTGAAAGTTTCCGACAAATCCGGTGCGGCTGTTTCTGGTCTGTCCGTAAAGGCTGTCTGGGAAATTCCTGCCTTGTCAATCACTACAACAATCGGCGAAGTCCCGGGTGTCGTTTCTGTGGTAAAAACCGATTCTCGTGGAAGGGCAAAAATCGACTTCCCCATGGATGAAGTTTTCAAGGGAAAGATACTTTGCCTTACGGTTTCAACTCCGTTCTCCATGTCAGAAAGAGCCACAAAGGCAATGAGAAAATTGGATGCCGAGACAGCGGTAGAAGGTCATTATTTTTATATAGAAAATTTCGATGATTTCTTTAAGTCTGTGGATATAAAGGGCGGCGAATATTCGACCGGTTCTGTTCCGCAGGATTCGAGAGCAGGCGCAAAAGAGAAAAAACGCACCGCCACTCTGTCGGCATATGCGATTGACGTTGCTCCTGTGACAAATTATCAGTATGCGGCTTATCTTTACCTGACTGAATCCGATATGTTTCCGGAATATTTTGATAACTCGGACTACAATCAGGAAAATCAGCCTGTGGTCGGAATCACTGCCGCCGATGCAGAGTCTTATGCGGCTTGGCTTTCCGCTCAGACGGGCGAAAAATATCGTCTTCCTACGGATGATGAATGGGAAGTTGCGGCTCGTGCGGATACCACAAATGTTTATCCTTGGGGTGATGAAGCTCCGAACAAAGCCAAGGCGGCTAATTTTAGGGGCAACGGAAAATTCAATGCTCCATCGCCGGTCGGTTCTTTCATGAACGGAGCGAACGCATGGGGTATTGTGGATTTGTCGGGAAACGTTTGGGAATGGACATCCATGGTTCGTGACGGCGAAGAAGGTTTCCGTACTGTAAAAGGCGGTTCGTGGATGGACGGACCTTTGGATTTGAGAATTTCGAATTTCAAAAATATAGACTCTGAAGTTGGAAGTCCGGATGTTGGCTTCCGGCTTGTAAAGGACATCATCGAAAAGGAGATTATTGATGAGAAAAAATAAAATAGGTCTTTTGGCTTTGATTGCCCTTGCGGCTCTGTTTTTTTCTTGTGAATCAACGGACAACTTGGTAGACAATGACCCTGCTGTAGGACGAGGTATTTCTGCATGGAATAATCGAGGTCCTTCCGCCGCTACTGCATATTGGGATGAAATTGCTGATGCCTCCAAGAAGAAAAAATGGCTCAACTACGTGACTTTGTATGAGGCTGGTGTCCAGGCTTTGGACAGCACGGATTCCATAAAAGCTTCCAATGAGGCAAAATTGCTTCAGGCGACGAACACAGCTGTGAACAAGTTCAGCGCATTGGATTCCATGCTTCAGCTTCCTGCGGATGTTAAGGAAAAAGGTGCGACCATATCTGCCGCTAGAATCGATAAACTTTTGGCTTCCGAAAGGCTTTCCGAGGCAAAGAAATTGAATAAATCGGCAGTTGCCATCTACGGCTTGAACGATGCGCTTACACAAGCCGGAAAAGAAATTGAGATTGTAGATACGATTGTCTCAAAGAAGAAGGCATTGCAGGAGCAGGCAAAGAAAGCCGGCGAAAAGGAAACTTTTGATGAAAAAGTTGCAGCTTATGATGCGGTGATTGCAAAATATCCAACCGTTGAGTCAGAAGTTAATTCTCTTGTGAAACAGTCGACTGTCGCAGAATCCGACGGAGTTATCGCTTCCGTAAAGTCGTTCAAAAAAGTTCGGCAGGATATAGTGATTCTTCGCTCCGGAGTTTTCCGAGATGAGGCGTATGCTTATATGGATAGACTTGGCGAGGAATTTGCCCGTCAACCTGACGAAGGTTCAGGCACTGGTAAAAACGGAGCATTTACCGTATATGACACCAGAAATCACTACCAGTCAATCGCAAAAAATATGGAAGATATTTTTTCTCAGCTGGAAGCATTTGCGGCAAAATATCCAAAGGACGTAAGTCCTGACATGGTCGCCGAGGCAAAATCTTTTAAGGACGATTTGAATTCAAAGATTGCCCAAATCAACAAAGAAATCGCAATAAAAGAAGAAATCGAAAGCCGAGGAAAAACGGTAATGCCTCTTATGATAGGTCTTTTCAATGCAGATCCGAAATCTTCTGCTTCAGGAAAGAAATCTCGCCCTGCAAAATTCAGCGCAACAAAGCAGTCGAAGAATGAATACTGGTGGGGAATGGTTTCTATTCCAAAGGGAACTATGAATGACCTTGTAATCACATTGAAAGACAACAGAACGCTAAGAGTATTCAATCAGAACACCCACAGCGGAAAGGATATTGAAAAGAAGAATCTTCAGGATCTTGTGAGCAAGCAAAATAAAGTCGGAAATTCTTGGCCGGTATTGAACGCAGGCGCTCAACTGACATCCGATAAATACTTTTTTGAAATTCAAAAAGGCAAGACGGACAATTATTCCGGCGAAGTTGTTGTGTACAATTCATTTGTTGTAAGGAGTCGCTAATTATGGCAAAAAAAATAAACAAAAAAATCATCGGAATAATCGTTGGCGTTGCGGCGGTATTGGCTATTGCCGCTGCCGTGGTAATCATGAAGGTCCAGCCTAAAGGAATGACCGTAGCGGTCTCTACTTTGCCGGACTCATTGAATCCGGTTCTTGTACAGAACACATCGGGCTTGAACGCAAACGAACTTATCTTTGACGGACTTGTAAATTATACAGTAGATCCTGTAAGCAAGGTTCGCTATCCTGAATTGGCATTGGCGGACAGCATAGAGCAGGATTCCGATACAAAACGAATATATACGGTGGTATTGCGAAATACTGAATGGCACGATGGAATTCCACTTACGGCAGATGATGTTGTGTATTCATTCAATGCCTATACCCTTCCTGAAAACGAATCTCCTAACAGAGAGTATCTTTTGTCATTTATCAAGAATGTAACAGCCAAGGACGACAAAACCGTTTTGGTTGAATTCAGAAATCCTATTCCGGATTATAGAGCGCAGGCGGTTCTTACATTCAAAATCATTCCGTGCAAATATAATGGCAAGGACATGGACGTAAATCTTAGGGAAGGCGAAAACGAGCGTGCATTTGCGACTGCTCCTATCGGAACAGGTCCGTTTAAACTTGTAAAATGGGAGATTGGAAAATGGCTTACTTTCCAGTCAAATGGAATCTACATAAACGGTCGTCCGCAGGCTGACAGTCTTGTTATAAAGAGAACGATTGACCCTGTTGTGCGAATGAATGAACTTCGAAAGGGCAGAATTAATGTAGTTCTTGAGACAAACCCAATGGATCGCCCGACGGTTGCAAAAATCAAGGATGTTGATATTAATTCCTATATGCCGTATGCGTTCTACGAAATTGCGATAAATACCAAGGTTTTTTCGAATGCGGAGGCTCGCCAGGCTATGGCAATGGCTCTTGATAAGAAAAATTTGGTTCCGGGCATTACGGATAACGATGAAAATGTCTGCATAAACAATGGTCCATTCCCGTCGAATTTCTATCAGAAAAGTATGCCCGAATACAGGAATTCAGAGATGGCGAATCTTTTGCCGTTTGACCTTTCAAAAGCAAAAAACCTTGCAAAAAAAGCAAATCTTTCGAATCAAAATGCAACTCTCATTTATCCTGATTCCATGGGCGAATTCGGAAAGAATCTTGCGGAAGGTGTCGCAAAGCAGCTTGCTGAAATTGGCTTAAAGGTCGAGGTTCGCCGTGCAGGTGATCAGGTATTTAACAGAACAGTTTTCAACGAAAAGAATTATGAAATGGCTTTGATATATAGAGACGGATTTGACAACATTTATTCTTCTCTTGGCGATTATTATCGTTCCACAAGCAAGGCGAATATCACCGGTATTTCCGACAAAACTTTGGATTCCATGTTCACTGCATGGGAAAAAGAAGTTTCTGCTCCTGAATTGATAAAGAAAACCGATGCGATTAATGCAAAAATCAGTGAGCTTTCGCCGGCATTATATCTTTGTACTCTTCAGAAGGATGTCTATTCCAGAGGTTTGACTAATGTTGCCATCGGATCTGACAATCCGTTCCTTTCTGTAGAATATTGGAAATTTAAGAACTAAGGGGAGATGACGAGATGCGTTTCTTACGCTTTTTGCTTAAGGAACTTGTCCTACATGGCATAGTTTTTGCCATTGTAGGAACAATCGTTCTTTCAGCTTTATATTTGCTTTCCATCGGCGCGCCTGCCGATGGCTATTTGGATGCATTGAAGGCTTTCCTTTTGATGCTTGTTGGGCATAAAGAATTGTCTCAGGTTGGACCTGGTTTTACTTCGGGACAAATTATTTTTGCGGGTGCGGCACAGACATTGCCATTGGCTCTAATCGCATTGATTTTTCTTATTCTTATCGCTCTTGTAAGCGGTTCATATTCGGTTACAAGCCGATATATGTCGCTTCATTTTGGCGAAACCGGAGATGAAAAATTTGAGAAATTCCTTGCAAATGTTCTTTCGCTGATGGCGGCAGTTCCTTTGTTTGTCGGATTTTGGCTTCTTTATACGCTGATGGGTCAAGCTCCGCTTCCTGTTATTTCTCTTGTAACGGTGTTGCTTGGCGGACTTGCGTGGGACGGAACGAATTTTCTTAAAACCGATATGCTTAGCCAGGTGGATCAGACTCACGCTATTGTGTTCTCTACACTTGGAAGAAATTTAGGAAAGTTTTTCCCTATCCCCGGAACTTATTCCGGATATCTGTTTTCGTCCAGTCTCCCAAGGTTCATTCCTTATTTGGCAGGAAAAGTTCCTGCCATCATCGGGTCGGTTACAATCGCAGAAATTGCGTTTGACTTCCCCGGCTTGGGAAAGAACCTGATTGACGCTCTTATAAACAAAAATACGGATCTTCTTATAACGTCCGTATTCATCCTTCTTTGTATCAACGCAATCGTTTCCTTCCTTGTGAAGACCGTATTGTTCTTGATTTATCCGAGGTGGTATGAAAAAGCAATTTAGAATTTTAAATATCATTTTGGTGATTCTTTTCATTTCACCGCTTTTTGTTTCATGGCTTCCTCATGAGTGGTTCGAAAGAATTCTTCCGGAAACTCTCAATCAGGGCGGCTTTATAAAGTCTCTTTTTGTGTCCTTCCAGGAACTTTCGATTACGCTTGTGACCACTGTGGTTTTTGCTATGCTGATAAGCATTCTTCTTGGTTATCTTAGCGTTCTTTCTATGGGCGTCGGACGATTTTTCAGCAATATAATGAATGCAATTGAGTCAATTCCTTCTATTCTTATTGCGTTGTTCTGTTATGCGCCTGTTTCGGGTGCGCTGGTTTCCGTAAAAGGTCCGACTTCGACATGGCTGTCTTTGGGTGTGTTTGTTGCGGCGGCTACGGCAACGGTTCTTCCTGAAGCGGTAAGAAGCATTTCAATTCCGCTTTCGGATCTTTACAACAGGAAATACAGCGTTTCGTTCCGTTCCTATGGATTTACAAAAGACAGGATTCTTGCGGTTTTGATGAAAACCACGCTGATGAAAGACACTCTCAAACGAGTTGCGGCAGGAATTCTTCTTAAAACGCTCGTTCTTGACACTTCGTTCGGTTATGTGATTCAGGTTGGTCTTGGCGCTACGGGAACTCCGCAGCATACCAGTCCGGGCGCATTGATTGCTGCAAACCGCAAGGCGATAATTAATTTTGCCAGCGGCGAATTTAATCCATGGCCGTTTTGGATTCCATCCTTGATGCTTTTGGCGGTCAGTATTGCGTTCCTTATCATCTTGAACGAAACAAAGGAGGAAGTATGACTCCGATAGAATTAAACGATTTTTGCATTCATTTAAGAGATCGTATCACCTTGAAAAAGACTTCGCTCAAGATTGAGGAGGGAACGTCTTCTGTAATCATGGGACCAACGGGAACGGGAAAATCCGTGTTCCTGAAATCTGTGGCAGGAATACTTCCGTCTACGGTTTTCCGCTATGAAGGAAGCATGAAAATTAATGGAATTGACGGTTATATCGATGGCAAAAAACTTGATTACGGTCAATGGACGCAGATTGAACAGTCCGGGCTTATGTTTGTTCCTGCGGAGACAGCGCAGGTAATGAATCCCGCCCTGACCTTGGATCAAAATCTCAATCTCTTGGCTCCGGGGTGCCGACTGGAGATTGTAAGACGTCTTGGAGAGTTTTTTACTTTGGATTTTGAAGCGTTTGCCCGGCTTTACCCTGACGAGGTTTCCGGCGGCGAAATGCAAAGAATAACCCTGATGATTCTTCTTTCGAGACCGGGAAATCTGATTCTTTTGGATGAGCCTACGGTGAATCTTGACAGAAATCTTCGAAAGAATTTCGTTGAATTTCTTAACAAAGAGATTCTCTGCGATAAGTCTAAAACATTCCTTATGGTAAGCCATGATGTTGATTTTATCCGCCGCCTTACGCTTACCCAGGCGTTTATGCTGAAAGACGGCGACATCGAAAAACAGACGGCTCTTCCTGAACTTGAAGGCTATGACAAACCGGAAGCAAAAAAAGGTGCTACGGGTTCTGCGATGGAACTGAAAGAGGTCGCGCAGTCTTACATGAAGCGGGGTATTTTCGGAGAACGGAAATTTACTGCATTCAAAGGACTTAATTTGACTTTTGAACGTTCAACGGTCTACGGAATTACAGGTCCGTCGGGTTGCGGAAAATCGAGCATGATAAAATCGATATTGCGTCTTCTTGACGAAACCGATGGTCAAATTTTTATGGATGGAAAAGATCTTGTTGCGCTAAAGCCGATAGAAAATGGTCGAGATCCGGTTCCGTTCAAGCCTTACAGAAAACGAATGGCGATAGTTCAGCAAGATTCGAGGTTTTCATTTTTCCCCGATCTGAAAATCAGGGATTCTTTCAGGCAGATTTCGGCTGCAGGAAACGAGGGAACTTTGGAAGAACTTGCAGAAAATCTTGTTAAGGTGGGACTCAAGAAGGAACATCTCGATTCTCATCCGAATGCACTTTCTTCCGGAGAGATGAAACGAATGGATATTGCAAGAGCATTGACGGCAAAGCCGGACATTCTTTTGCTTGACGAACCATTTGCACACATCGACTTTGACACCCGGCTTCAGGTGATGAAGGTGATTTCCGACTATCTTGCGGTACACGCCACTATTTTGGTGGTTGTCACCCATGAAGATTTCGATTTGCGTTATTTTGTCGAAAAAAATTACGACTTTCCCGAACTTGTGGGTATGTACGCAGAAAAGAAATAGATAGTTTTTTGCATCATAAAACGGCTGTTTTGCAAGATGATTTTTGCGGACAGCCGTTTTTCTGTTTTTCTATTGATTAACAAAATCGAATTCCTGTATAATCGCAAAATCGACTTTTGTCGGTAAACTTTAAAAGGAGTCATAAATGGCAACAAGAAGAGGTCCTAGATTCAAAGAATGTAGAAGACTTGGTGTAAACGTGTGCGGACACCCAAAAGCCATGGACAGAGCAAACAGTCCGGCTTTTAGTAAAAAACACAAACAATCAGAGTATGGATTGCAGTTGATTGAAAAACAGAAAATCAAGGCATATTACAATATTCTGGAAAAACAGCTTGTTCGTTATTACAAAACCGCAACCCGCAAAGAAGGAAACACAGGAGAGAATCTTTTGGTTCTTTTGGAATGCAGGCTTGATAATTTG
The DNA here is from genome assembly GCA_905372235.1 of uncultured Treponema sp. Classification (GTDB taxonomy): domain Bacteria; phylum Spirochaetota; class Spirochaetia; order Treponematales; family Treponemataceae; genus Treponema_D. Next base: position 16,551 of record CAJPOF010000031.1, on the reverse strand, counting down.
GTTTACAGAATAGGTTTCGCAAACTCTATTCGTATGGCACGACAGATGGTAAGTCATGGTCATTTCCTTGTGAATGGAAAGAAAGTTTCCATTCCGTCTTACAGCGTGAAAGTTGGTTCTACAATTCAGCTTGTTGAGAAGGTTCGAAAGAGCGAGCAGTTCAAGAGATGTTTTTTGAGCGATAATAAATCTCCGCTTCCTTATATCACAAGGGATGAGGAGAATTTCTCAGGAACATTCACATCGCTTCCTACCCGTGCAGAAATTCCTGTTCTGGTCAAGGAGCAGTCGGTGGTTGAATTCTACTCCAAATAGTCGAAAAAACTTGACTGTAAAAAATCCAGCCTGGCTTATCGGGCTGGATTTTTTTATATTAATTGATGAAGTCTACTATAAATAAGTTTTAAACTGCTTTATAATGCTCTAGTTATTTTCATTTTATTACTCGGAGGACGGAAATGAAAAAGTTTACAATGCTTTTTATGGCTATGGTTTTGGCGTTCGCTTCGGGATGCTCAAAACAGAAAAACAATGTTATAAAAATCGGTGTTATTCAGTTGGTTGAACATTCGGCTTTGGATGCGAATTACAAAGGCTTTGTCGACGGACTTGCGGAGGCAGGTTATATCGATGGAGAGAATATAAAAATCGACTATAACAATGCGCAAGGCGAACAGGCGAATTGCGTTACAATCGCGCAGAAATTTGTTACCGGAAAAAGCGATTTGATTTTCGCAATTGCAACTCCGGCGGCTCAAGCTGTCGCAAATGTTACGAATAAAATTCCCGTGGTGATTTCCGCCGTTACAGACCCGGAATCGGCAAAACTGGTGAAATCTAATAAAATGCCGGGAAAAAATGTTACGGGAACATCGGACCTTACTCCGTGTGCCGCCCAGATGGAACTTGTGAAAAAACTTTGTCCGGAAGCAAAAACAGTGGGAATGCTTTATTGCTCCAGCGAACAAAACTCGTATTTCCAAATAAAACTTGCCGAAGAAGCTTGCGAAAAAATCGGGCTAAATTATATTGAGGCAACGGTCTCGAATTCGAATGAAATACAGCAGGTCGTTCAGTCGCTTTGCAGCAAGGTGGATGTAATTTATTCGCCTACGGATAATATGATTGCGGCTGGAATGCCGTTGGTGGCTCAGATTGCAACGGGAAACAAGATTCCTACGATTGTCGGCGAGGAAGGTATGTGCAGGATTGGCGGTCTTGCGACTTACGGAATAAATTATTATGAACTGGGAAAACAGACCGCTGCGATGGCGGTTAGGATTATCAGGGGGGAAGGAACACCCGCGGATATGCCGATTGAATATTCGTCCAATTGCAATTTTGTCTTCAATGAAGAAATCGCAAAGGCTTTGGGCGTGACAATTCCTGCTGAACTTCTTTAGAAGGCGTTACGAAAACCGGTAATGATCAGAAAACTCATGGCATTACCGGTTTAATTTATTTTTTGGAGTTTAAACGATGTTTGTTCTGGACTTTCTACAGCGTGTCCTTTCTGCCATGCCGGGAGCGGTTTCTCAGGGGGTTCTTTGGGGAATCATGACCTTGGGCGTTTATCTGACTTTTAGGATTTTGAACGTTGCGGATATGACTGTAGATGGAAGTTTTGCCGCCGGCGGTTCTCTTGCGGCAATTTTGATTGTAAAGGGAATGAATCCGTATTTTTCCCTATTTTTTGTGTTCTTTATGGGGCTTGCCTGCGGTGCCGCCACAGGTTTTATGACGACGAAATTAAAAATCAATATCCTTCTTGCAAGCATTCTTACGCAGATAGCCCTTTATTCCATAAACATAAGAATCATGGGAAAAGCGAACACGCCCATGCTCGGAATCGACACGATGATGACTCTTTTTGTTAGGGGCTTTGTACATCTTGTTGCGATTTTTAAAGGAATAAAAAACGCCGACGATTTTGAAGAACTTTTCGACTCTGTTTCAGAAATTTTTTCGGCAACTACGTCGTCATTGATTTTGGGTATTGTAATCGTAGCAATAATAATAATTGCCATATACTGGTTTTTCGGGACGGAATACGGTTCTGCAATCCGTGCTACAGGAAGCAACGAAAATATGGTTCGGGCGCTTGGAGTGAACACCGACACCACTAAAATCGTTGGGCTGATGATTGGAAACGGACTTGTGGCATTGAGCGGTGCTTTGGTTGCTCAAAGTCAGGGGTATGCCGATGTTGGAATGGGGACGGGAACGATAGTCGTGGGGCTTGCTTCGATAATTATCGGCGAGGTACTCTTTGGAGCAAGATTTGGAATGTGGTGGACGCTGCTCTCTGTTGTTCTCGGCTCGATAATCTATCGAATTGTAATCGCCGTTGTGCTTGAGATGGGGTTGAAGTCCACCGATTTAAAACTTCTTACTGCGGTGGTGGTCGCCATCGCTCTTTCAGTTCCTGTTTTCAAGGGAAAAATCGACAGTCGGCGAATGGCGTACAAAGGACCTTGCAACGAAAGAGACACTCGCCATGCGGACGATGAGTTCAAGCACGACGCAGTGGAAAACTAGGGGTTGGGGAATTATGTCTACAATATTGAAGCTTTCGAATATCACAAAAACTTTCAATCCCGGCTCAGTCACGGAAAAAAAGGCAATTCGCGGAATAAATCTTGAACTTGAAGACGGCGATTTTGTTACTGTGATTGGCGGAAATGGTGCCGGAAAATCAACGCTTTTAAATATAATTTCGGGAGTTCATTACACAGATACGGGTTCAATCATCCTTGACGGAATGGATCTTGCGTCAAAGCCGGAGCATTTCAGGGCAAAATTCCTTGGGCGGGTTTTTCAAGACCCTTTGATGGGAACGGCAGCCAACATGGAAATAGAAGAAAATCTTGCCATGGCGATGCGGCGTGGAAAAAGACGAGGGCTTGCTTGGCATATTAAAAATGACGAAAAAGAATCATACAAAGAAAAACTTGCCCTTTTGGATTTGGGGCTTGAAAAGAGATTGAACGCAAAAGTCGGGCTTCTTTCGGGCGGACAAAGGCAGGCTCTTACGCTGTTGATGGCTACATTGATGAAACCTAGGGTTTTGTTGCTTGACGAACATACGGCCGCTCTCGACCCAAAAACTGCAAAAAAAGTTCTGGAACTCACCGAAGAATTTGTAAAAAAAGACAAGCTCACGACTTTTATGGTAACGCACAACATGAGAGATGCGATTCGTTACGGAAATCGCCTTATCATGATGATGGACGGGCAGGTGGTCTACGATGTCCGGGGCGAAGAAAAAAAGAATTTGTCTGTGGAAGATTTGCTTGAAAAATTCAGTCTGAACGGCGAAGTTAGCGACAAACTTATTTTGGGATAAAAGCCATGACTTATGTTCCTGAGCCGATGCCCGAATCAGGGGCTACCGTTGTGGTAGGGATGTCGGGCGGAGTTGATTCAACCTTGGCGGCATTGCTTTTAAGGGAAAACGGTTGCCATGTCATCGGAGTTACGATGTCGCTGTGGGATGGGCATATAAAAAATCTTCAGGCGGAAGACGTTTTGCAAGGTGCTTGCTACAGTCCGAACCAAAAAGAACATATTGAGGATTGTAGACGTTTTTGTCTAAAAGAAGGAATAGAATATCACGTCATCGATGTCAGCAAGGAATACAATCAGGAAGTTTTGGAATATTTCAAAGCCGAATATCGTTCCGGGAAAACGCCGAATCCTTGCATTCGTTGCAATCGTTTTGTGAAATTCGGCGCATTGCTTGACGGTTTGGAAAAAATCGGCGTAAAGTACGACTATTTTTGCACGGGTCACTATGCGATGATTGTTCGCCCAAGCGAAGGTCTTTGGGGAACGGACAAAAAACCTTGCATGATAGCTTGTTCGTTTGACGACACCAAAGACCAAACCTATTTTTTGTACAGACTTTCTTCTGATTTGCTGGAAAGAATAAGATTCCCGTTGGCGACCGTCAAAAAGTCGGAAGTTTTTGAATTGGCAAGAAAAGCCGGTCTTGAAGTCGCCGAAAAAAAAGAAAGTCAGGATTTTATCGATCCGAAATATTTCAATTTGATTTTTGACGATAAACCTGCCGTTCCCGGAAATTTTGTGGACGTGAACGGCAAAGTTTTGGGGCGGCACAAAGGAATCGAGCATTACACGATAGGTCAACGGCGTGGGCTTGGAGTTGCGGCAAATGTTCCCGTCTACGTTCAAAAAATCGACGCGGAAAACAATCAAATTGTTTTGGCTGAAAAGGAATATTTGAGTTCTGCATATTTGATTGCCGACGATTTTGTTTGGCCGGGGAATATTGAGCCTTGCGAACCTTTTGAGGCTTTTACAAAAATCCGTCTGCGAAGCCGAAGTGCGCTTGCCGTAATCGAAAAATATATTCCGCCGCTTGACGATACTTATCGATATCAGGGGCAGCCTTGGAAAATAAGTTTTGAGGGAAAGCAGAATGCGGTCGCTCCGGGGCAATCCGTCGTTCTTTATAAAGATAATGTGATTTTAGGCGGAGGAATAATCGTAAAAGGAGGCAATTAGTCCGGCTATGGCGCAAACGACAAAAGAAAAGGTTCTTGATTTTTTGATTTCGAACAGGGAAAACTCTATTTCGGGCGAGGAACTTGCGAAAGATTGCGGCGTTACAAGAACTGCAATTTGGAAGGCGATTTCTTCGCTCAGAAACGACGGTTTTGAAATTGAAGGAACGACCAACGGCGGCTACATTTTTAAGGACATAGGCGATGCGGTTTCAGTTCCTCTGTTTTCATTTTGCCTTTCGGAAAAATATCCGCAATTCAAAAATTCCGTTGTTGAATGTTTCAAGGAAATTGATTCGACGAATTCCTACGCAAAACGGCTTTTGGCAAAAGCGGGAAGCATATATTCTGCCGACGGCTCGCTTAGCGAATCGGGGAAAAAGCTCAAGGATTCAATTTACGTGGCGGAGAGCCAAAGCCAAGGTCGCGGTCGGATGGGAAGAATTTTTTATTCGCCTGAAAAATCGGGAATCTATCTTTCGGTGATTTATGCACCCAAAGGCGGAATAAAAAATCCTGCCAAAGTAACCGCATTTGCCGCAGTTGCGACCAGCCGTGCCATAAAAAAAGTTTGCGGAATCGAGCCGAAAATCAAATGGATAAACGACCTTTTTTTTGACGGAAAAAAAATCTGCGGCATTCTTGCGGAGGGAATCACCAATTTTGAAACTGGAACGATTGAAGCGGCAGTTGTCGGAATGGGGATAAACATTATTGACAACTTTGAAGATTTCCCGGACGAGGTAAAGCAGGTCGCCGGCTCAATAGGGAAAAAAGTTCCAAGATGCCGACTTGCCGCCGCTGTTGCAGGCGAATTTTTTAGCATATTTGACGAAAATCCAAAGAATGTCATGAACGAATACAAGGAGAAATCGTTTTTGATAGGCAAAAATGTAAAAATTCAGCCGATTGCCTCAACCAAAGACGGCAGTTATTTTGCAAAAGCGGTTGATATCGACGACGAGGCTGCATTGGTTGTGGAACTTGCCGACGGAAAACGCATTTCGCTAAGCACAGGCGAAGTCCGGGTTTTTCAGGAAAGTTGATTCAGTTTCGGATTTGTATTGCTTTTGCTTGATTGTATGCCTTTTTCATTCCCACAGAAAAAAATACTGGCAACAGAACCGCATACATTTTTATGCTGTTTTTTCCATTCCGGGAAATCCAGGCAAGTTTTAATTCTTGCCAAATCCTTGAAATCATCGGAATGAAATTTAAAAACAGAAAAATTGCGTTTGTGAATCGGTCGGTCTTTTTTGCGTGCAAGAATTTACAAATGTTCCGCTCGATTGCGCCGATTCCTTCTCGCAGTTCGAGTGAGGTCGAGGTTTTGAACAACAGAGATGCACTTTGCATTACGCAAAAAAGTTTTGCAAGCGAAAAAACGCTCTCTTTTTGAACTGACCAATTGAAGAGTCCTTTGAATGATTTTTCCCCTTCCGAGAAGGAGACAAAAAATTGAAAGAAAATCAAAAGGCTTGCGTAATAAAGTACGGGTTTTAAATCTCTGAATTGTTCCTTGACGGAAATGCGCAGAACGCAGGCTGTCAAAAATTGAATCGCAATCAATCCGAATGCAAAATACGGCGGAAGGCATAAAAAAAGTACGTTCAAAATGGGAAGAAAAAGAAGTTTTATCCATGACGGGCATTTGTGTAAAAGCGAATTGCCTTTTTTGTATGAAAATGCCGAATATTTTACCATACAAAATCCTTTAGAGAACGATATGAACGAAGCGGATTGTGTATGTTCCATTCTTCCAGATTTTTTTCTAAAGCATCGATGGGGCTTCCTTCAAACATAATTTTTCCTCTGAAAAGGACGATAAATTTTTCCGCAAGCCCAAGACATTTTTCGATTTCGTGGGTAAGAATTATCACCGTCTTTTTTTGATTTTTAAGTTCTTTTACCAATGCGTTTACTTGTTTTATTCCGCCGTAGTCGAGATTTGCGTACGGTTCGTCTAAAATTATCACCGGTTTTTGCATGGAAATCATGCACGCCACGGCAAGCCGCCGTTTTTCTCCGCCTGAAAGAAACCTAGCAGGAAAATCCGCTTTGTCGGAAAGTCCGGTTTTTTCAAGCGCATCTTGAACCGCTTTTTCAATTTCGTTTTTTTTCATTCCGATGTTTTTTGGGCCGAACGAAATGTCTTCCCGTGGCGTTTCGCCAAGAATCTGCGTTTCCGCCTCCTGAAAAACCATCCCTATTTTTTTGCCGATTTTTTTGTTCGGGTCTTCATCAAAAAAGATTTCACCGCTGTCGGCATCTTCCAGTCCCGCAAGGATTGACATGAGGACGCTTTTTCCCGAACCGTTTTCGCCGGCAATTACGGTTATACAGCCTTCGGGAATTTCCATGCTTACATTTTTGAGCGCTTTTGTGATTCCTTGCGCGGTTCTGAAGCTTTTCGAAATATTTTTGATTTTAATCAATGTCGACTTCTTCCGTCAAATCTTCTGGTTCGTCTTTGTTGAATTGCACTTTTTCATCAAAAAGATATTGGGCGAGCATCGGGCGAACTTTCAGCGCGACCGGAATGCACAATCCGATTTTTATGAAGAATCCCGGAATGAACGGAATTACGCAAGCTTTCATGGCGTAGGAAAATGCGGTTTTCCCCTCCGGAATTTTGTTGTTGTGCGCCGCCCAGCGAGCAAAATGAAATATTCCCGGAACAAAAATTATTAGCATTCCGACAAAAATCGCCAACGAAATCCGCAAAAGATTTTTTACGGAAAATTGTTTTTGCGAAATGGAAGGTTTTCCGGCGATGACCCCTGCGATTACCGCTCCGATTAGGTAGCCTGACAAAAATCCGCCGGTCGGACCTGCCCATACACCAATTCCGCTGCTTCCGCCAGAATATACGGGAAGCCCAATAAGCCCTGCCACAAGGAACAATGCCGTCGGGAGTCCGCCAAGGATTCCGCCTAAAAGCGTCCCAGTAAGTATGCAGAGCGCATTTTGTAATACGATTGGAACAGGTCCTAAAGGAATTTTTATGAAACAGCCAGCACAAATGATTGCCGCAAAAAGTGCGACAAACGAAAGTTTTAAGATTGATTTGTTTTTCATGCCGAGAATGCTATATGATTTTCTTAGGATTGTAAACCCTGCTTTGTAAATAGGTTTACGACTGTACTGTTTTTATTTTTCTATATGTATTATTTCCAAAAGCGGGAGAGGGCAATTTATTTCATTTCCGTCCTTGGATTTGAGCAACGCAATTCCCAAATCTTCGATTTTTTTTTCTACGGAAATAAAAATTCCCTCGGAAAGTCCCATTTTTGCGCAATAATTATTCTGGCTTTCCGTTCCGGCTAGGCGTACAATTTTATAGAATCCGCTTTTGGTTGAATTTGCCAACGAGACATCTGAACTAAAATCTTTTTGGTTCTTTTTGGGAATAGGCGCACCGCTTTGGTCTCGTAGTGGAAAATCAAGATATTCGTCTATCAAATCTATTAATTTTTCCGACACGGAATGTTCGATTTGCTCTGCTTCCTCGTGTATTTCTTTGTCGGACATATCAAATAGTTTTGCAAGAAACGATTCTAGGAGTCTGTGCCTACGCAAAACCGCAAGCCCGTAAATTTTTCCTTGTTCGGTAAGGCGGCAACCGTGATAACTTTTGTATTCAAGATAGCCGTCTTTTTGCAGTTTTTTTATCATCATGGTAGCCGTTCCGGGGGTCACAGAAAGGAGTTTTGCGACTTCGCCCGTGGTAAGTGTGTCTTTGTTCAAAGTTGTGCATGCTTTTACGATAGATTTTAGATAATCATCAGCCGCGATTTCAGATAAAACGGACATATTTCTCCTGATAAAGAATCCAAGTAACTTGGCATATTGTTTGTTCCCTGCGAATTAATTATATAGCAGAATTCATTATTTTTGTAATCGTAAAATGAAATATCTCTTGATTGCAAATTACTGAAATTTTTCGCCGATTCGGAAGAGTGAAAAATCATCTAAGAATCGTTGACATAAAAATAAATTTGGTATATAAAATCTCAAAGTTTGATATATCAAAATAACTTACTTTTTACTGAATTAAGGAGAAAATCCGATGAGCAAAAAAATTGTATTTTTATTTGCATGTATGATGTTGGCAGCTGGGCTGTATGCAAAGCCTAAGGCAAAAGCGGAGAATTCCAAACCGCTTGTTGTTACTACAATTGGAATGATAGCGGATGCCGCAAAAAATATCGGCGGTGATGATGTGAAAGTCGAATCCCTCATGGGAGCTGGTGTTGACCCCCATCTTTATAAGGCGACTGCCGGCGATGTAAAAAAACTTAATGATGCGGACTTGATTTTGTACAGTGGATTGCATTTGGAAGCAAAGATGAGCGATGTTCTTGCGAAACTTTCAAAAAGGCGCTTTGTGGTTGCCGTCTCGGAGTCAATTCCTGTCGATAGAAGGCTTCCGTTCGGGGACAGCGAGTTTGATCCGCATGTTTGGTTTGACGTAAAACTTTGGTCTTATTCCGTTAAGTCCGTTTACGAGAGCCTTTGCACTCTTGTTCCGCAGAAAAAGGATGCGTTCACTATGCGTTACAATGAATATCAGTCAAAACTGGATGAACTTGATTCGTACACGATGAAATTGGCATCGTCTTTGCCGGAAGGAAAAAGGGTTCTTGTAACCGCACACGATGCTTTCAATTATTTTAGCCGTGCCTACGGATTTACGGTGAAAGGACTTCAAGGAATCAGCACGGTAACTGAAGCAAGTACAAGCGACATGAAATCTCTTGCGGATTTTATTGCTGCTCGTAAACTTCCTGCAATTTTTATCGAAAGTTCTGTTCCGCATAAAAACGTAGAAGCTCTTCAAGCGGCGGTCATGGATAGAGGGTATTCCGTGGGTATTGGCGGAGAACTTTATTCGGATGCCATGGGAGATGAAGGAACGGAAGACGGAACTTATGTCGGAATGCTTAGGCACAATATCGATACGATTGTGAATGCGCTTAGCAAATAAAATAAGGAGGCTTTCTTATGAGTGCTGTTCAGACTGAAAAAAAATCTGCTTTATCCGTCATGGATTTGAGCCTTGCCTATAGGGAAAAGCCCGTGTTGTGGGATATTGACGCAGATATTCCTCAGGGAGTTATGGAAGCCATAATCGGACCGAACGGAGCGGGGAAGTCCACGCTGCTTAAAGCGGTCATGGGAATCTTACCTCTTTCATCCGGCAAAATAAATGTTTTGGGAAAGCCTCTATCTAAAAATATAAAAAAAGTTTCATATGTTCCACAGCGAAGCTCGGTGGATTGGGATTTTCCTACGACGGTTTTTGATGTTGTGCAGATGGGATCTTACGGGTCTCTCGGCTGGATTCGTCGTCCCGGTAAGAAAGAAAAAGATAAAACCATGGAAGCCCTTGAAAAAGTTGGAATGACGGATTTTGCTTCTAGGCAGATAAGCGAACTTTCCGGCGGGCAACAGCAGCGTGTGTTTTTGGCGCGCGCATTGGTTCAAGAGGCGGATTTGTATTTTATGGACGAGCCTTTTCAAGGTGTGGATGCCGCTACGGAGCAGGCGCTTGTTACATTGCTCAAGGAATTGAAATCAAAGGGGAAAACTCTTTTGGTTGTTCACCACGACCTTCAAACTGTGAAGGATTATTTTGATAGAGTGCTTTTGCTGAACGTGAGTGTAATTGCAGAAGGAAAAATCGACGAGGTTTTCACGCAAGATAATCTTCATCGGACATACGGCGGAAGGCTTGCTTCCGGTTTTTAAGTGCTTTTTAGGTGGACTTTATGGATTTTTTGTTTGATTACACGCTCAGAAATGTCCTTTTGGGTACATTGCTCTTGGGGCTTGGTTCCGGTTTTGTCGGAACATTTGTTCTTTTAAGGAAGCAGAGCCTTGTAGGAGATGCAGTTTCGCACGCAGCTCTGCCGGGAATCGTCATTGCGTTTTTGATTACAGGAACAAAATCTCTGCTTTTCCTTCTGATTGGGGCGGGCATTTCGGGGCTTTTGGGAATGCTCTGCATATATGCCATAAGCAATACGACAAAAATCAAAACGGATGGTGCTCAGGGAATCATTCTTGGCGTTTTCCTCGGAATGGGATTTTTGCTTTTGACGCACGTGCAAAAACTTCCTAACGCAGCAAAAGCAGGTCTGGACAAATTTATATTCGGACAAGCCGCCACGATAATGCAGCAAGATGTCATTATGATTTTTTTCGTAGAATTTGTGATAATTCTGTGCATTTTTCTGTTTTGGAAAGAACTGAAAGTTTCAACTTTTGATCCGGATTTTTCTGCGGCGATAGGATTTTCGCCTAAAAAAATAGAGTTGATTCTTACCGCAGCCATCGTTGCGGCCATCGTCATTGGAATTCAGGCGGTAGGCGTAATTCTTATGAGTGCATTGCTTGTTGCTCCGGCGGCTGCATCAAGGCAGTGGACGGATAAACTTGGCTATATGAGTATTATCGCATCGGTTTCCGGCGGGCTTTGCGGGGCGGGCGGTTCGATTATTTCTTCGAAAGTCCCGCGGCTTTCTACAGGACCGGTCATCGTCCTTCTTCTAAGTGCATTTGCCCTTTTTTCAATAATTTTTAGTCCGCACAGAGGCGTTTTGCAGCGTCTTTTAAGACGAAAAATCAAATCGCAGGTAAAACCGGACGAAAAATAGGATTTCATTATGACTTTGGAAATAATTATACTTTCTGTAATAGTTTCTGCGGCGTGTTCAATCTGCGGAGTTTTTTTGCTTCTGAGGAAGATGGCGCTTATGAGCGATGCCGTAAGCCATTCGATTATCTTGGGAATTGTTGTTGGATTTTTTATCTCGAAAAGCCTCTCTTCCGTGATTCCTATTGTAGGAGCTGTGTTGGCGGGACTTCTTTCGGTGATGTTTACGGAGTTTTTGAAAAAGACAAAACTTGTAAAAAGCGATGCGGCAATCGCGCTTGTTTTTCCGGCGATGTTCAGTGCGGGCGTAATATTGGTAAGTCTTTATGCGGGGAACATTCATCTTGACACCGATGCAGTTCTGCTTGGCGAGATAGGGCTTGCTCCTCTTGATAGAATCGAAATATTTTCAATAAGCATTCCAAGAAGCACTTTTATTATGGGCATAATTCTTTTGATAAACGTAACATTGACCGTTCTTTTTTTCAAGGAATTGAAAGTTTCGGCATTTGACAAAAGTTTTGCGAAGTCGCTTGGATTTTCGCCGACCGCAATGAATTACGGACTGATGACAGTTGTGAGCGTAACTTGCGTAGGCGCTTTTGATTCTGTGGGCGTTGTTTTGGTAACGGCATTGATGATTGCTCCTGCCGCCGCCGCCTTACTTTTAAGCGATGACCTTAAAACCGTGATTATCCTTGCCGTCATTGTGGCATCGATTTCTTCTGTGAGCGGTTTTTTTGTTGCGGACAAAATCGACGGAAGCATAGCGGGGGCAATGGCAACTATGTGCGGAGTGTTTTTTTTCATCATTTATCTTTTTTCGCCCAAACATGGACTTATCCGCCGAAACATTATGAGGCAAAAACTAAAAATGGATTTTGCCCTTCAGAATCTTGCGGTTCACATATTGAATCACAGCGGCACGGAAGAAGAACCGTATGAATGTCGTGCGGATCATCTTACCGAGCACATAAACTGGACAAAAGCAAAAGCAAAAAAAATATGCAACCGAGCAAGGCATTTGGGACTGGTGGAAATAAACAACGGATTTTTGTCTCTTCTTCCGAAAGGATTAGAACTTGCCGAAAACACGTTGAAAATGAACCGCTAATTTTTAATTCGGGGCGAACGGATATCGCTATCGAGCCATACTTTCTTGCTAGAATGGTTTTGTGAATATCTGCCAACTCGCCGGAAACGAAGTGTTTTTGTCTAAAATTAAACGGCGTTTTTCTATTTCTCGTTTTACGCCCCACCTAGGACAAATAAAGCAGACACAAAAAAGCCTTGGGGAAATTGAGGCATTATTTTATTTTTTGTGAGGTTGGGGGCGGCGGTGAAATGGGTTTTACAACCATATTATTACTCTTCCGTCGCCCCAAGTTTGCCGTTGGCAAACTTGCTAGTTGCCTCGTTGCTGCGAAAGCGGCGGTAAAACGGGTTTTACAAGTTTGCGTTCAGCAAAGTTGAGACGGACATAAGAGCGATTATCGGTTTTACGACGCATTAATATATCCGCCCGCCGCCCCAAGTTTTCCTTACGGCAAACTTGTATAGAAATGCTTTACGAGTTTTGCCGCAAGGCAAAACTCGGGGCGGACATAAGACCGATTGTCTGATTAACGATGCGTTAAAATGTCCGCCCGCCCGGCTGTTTGTGTTAAAAGCCTGCCAGACAACAAACCCTACTAATGAAGTACTTGTAACTGTTGCTCACGTCGCCGTCACTGAAAACAACAAGCCACGCATTATAAATGTTGGAACCCTGCGACGACGACCAATAGTAACTATTTACAAGCTTTGCATTCGCATAGTCGCTGCCGTTTTCAAGTCCGTGTATTTTTGCAAGGCTTGCATCGATTGCCGTACGGTTCTTATATACCTCGCACAGCTCCGCAAAGCTCGGCATATACCAGTCAAACTTTTCATTGTTCAGTTTGTCTGCGTACTTTGTGTTGTACTGAGAAACCCAATTGAACGCAGGATAGTTCTCCGCAACCACAGCATCCGCCGTTCCTTCAGCGTCCTTAGACTTTATGTATGACCAGTTGTCGCTTCCGTCAGTGTCGCCCGTGAACGTTGCAGTCAAGGCAGCTCCTATTCCACTTTTGCTCGGCGTACAGATGATGCCCTCAAACTTCGTATTGTAACCGGTGCTGCCGTATTTTGCCCACTGTAGAGTGCTATCGCTTGAATGCAGAGCAATCATCTTCGGCACTCCGTAAATGACGGCGCAGATAACGCCTACAGGAGGATTGTTTGGGTCTATCGCTGTATATGAGTCTTTTTCTACAGAACTCTTGTCTGCAAGCACAATCTTCCCCACCGTGTATGCGCTGTAATCATTTACGCTCAAAACTCCGTTCTTGCTTGCCGTTTTGCACATTACCGTAACAGTTGTGTTTCCGGCAACATTCGGGCACACAACTTCCGCAGTCGCAAGCGTGTCGCTTTCAATCTTGAAATTCGAGAGTGTCGCTCCGCTCCAGTTGAAATCCCCTGCCGTTACATCGGATGCCTTAAAGTTCTTTCCGGTGATTGTTACGGGGAGCTTGTTTCCGCCGTAAGTGGTGCCTGCCTTGGGTATAACCACGCTTTCGATGAACGGCTCTACGTACAGTTGGAGCGTTTCCGTAGTGTATTGTCTCTTGCCCTTAAAGAACACCGCTACCGTGTAGTAGCCGATTTCGCCGGGAAGCGTAAGCTCTTTTGAAAACTCCGTTTCAGTTCCTTCAGTTTCGGCTACCGTTACCGTGCTTGCGCTTACTTCAGCCCCGTTTGAATCAAGCAGCTCTATCTTTGTTTCGCCGCGGATGTCAAGATTTGTTCCCGTAACGGTTACGCCTACCTTCGTTTCCGTGCCGAATTTTATCGGATTTTTTGAAAGCTGAATCGCGCTTACTCTTGCAGGCTTTGTAACCTTGAACGTCGCGGTCTGAGCGGACGGCGTTCCGTTTACGATCACCTTGACCGTGTACGTTTGTCCTGCGTCCGACGGGGAAGACGGAACGGGGGCGCTTACTGTCGCACTCGCCTTGTTGTGCGCCTTGTCTATGCTTGCCGATACAGGTGATTGCGGTGTAGTGCCGTCCGTAATCTGCACCAAAAGGCTTGCCAATGCGTCAAAATTGTTTCCCGTTACCGTTACGGTGATATTCCTGTCCGTTTCCTCGCTGTCAAGGTGCGTGCGGCTAAGGCTTACATTCGTAATCTCGGCGGCTGCGTCTGTCTTTACGTTCGCTTCAATGGCGACGCTTTCGTTTCCGGCGTCGTCCTTCGCTTTTACGGAGACGATGTATTTGCTTCCGTCCGCCTCGATGTTCGTAATTGCATAGCTTTCCGTCTCTTTTGAAAGAGGCACTTCCGTTGCGGTGCCGCCTTCTTTTTTCCAGCTCAAGACAAGTCCTGCAAAGTCCGAGTCCGTAGGATTGTGCCAATTTGCGGTAAGCGTCTTGCTTGCGGATGAATAGCCAAGCGTCAAGCCGGTTACGGGAGAAGGCGGCGTTCTGTCCACGTAGTCCGTCTCTACCTTGCAGGAGAGCATTCCCGCAACCAGCATACATACCGCAGCCAATGCGGTAAAACCTTTCGTCGTTTTCATAACGTACTCCTATATATTTTTCCTCTTAGGGAGAGGGAAGACCCCCGGCAGGACGACGGGCGGTTGCTATTGTTCGTTAACAGTGCAACCTATCGCCGCCCTTATCGAGTTTGACTTGCGTCAAACTCGGTTCAGAAGATTCCCCGATCTCCCTAAATAGACCTATTTATGCGAGTTTTGACTTTAGTCAAAACTCGGAGCGGACATACGACCAACTATTGGGTTAGGTATGCCTTAGAATGTCCGCCTCTCCCTAAAACCCACTCCTCTTTCCCCGTGCTGCTTAGGGACACCCTAAGAACCTGTATGGGTCGAGGAGTTTTTGACTGTTCTAAAGCCCATAAGCTGTTTCTCTATAGGAAACTTATCTTGCAGGCTATGGGCTGTTTCTCTCAATGGTTTTTACAAGTTTTGACGCAAGGCAAAACTTGGGACGGACATACATCCGATTGCCGGATTAAGTCTCCATTGCAATGTCCGTCCGCCTTCCTCGCACTTCTTAGGACTTCGCCCTAAGAACCCGTATGGGTCGAGGAGTTTTTGAACTGTCTAAAGCCACAAGGGTGTCTTTTTATATCAAACAACTCTTATGGCTTTCGCTTTATGCAAGTTTGCTTGTGGCAAGCCTAGATAAAACATCTTGCACGATTCGAGTGAATCGCTCATCGTGTTCCGGTCGGAACGGAATGTCTGATCCGAGCGGATCGCACCCTCTGATCCGTTCGGATTGCGAACTCTGATCCGAACGAAGCTCCTCCCCTGTTCGGAGAATCTTCGTTCAGTGCTATTTATGACTTCGCTTCACACGGAAGTCCGTATACGATTTCACGCAATTCTTTGAGCGGTTTTGCACTTCCTGCAAACTTTGTCCGCACCTTTACCGAGACCTTGCCTTCGGGCAGAGTCTTCGGGACTCTCGCAAGAATCTGCGTCGGCTTGGTTAGCGAGAGGCGGCGTTCGGTTTTGTATTCGCCTCCGTCTTCCGTTACAAAAAATACGCCCTGTAACGGGTCTTTTTCGTCCACTTTGAGTTTTTCGCCTTCGATAAGAATGTCGTCGCCGATTGTAATCGTTCCGTCTGTAAGTCCGCTTGCGGTATCCGTAACGGCGGAGATTTTTGCTGTCGTCTCTTTTGCGCCAAGCACTTTGACTGTTATTGAATCAAGTGCGTTACGCAATTCCGAAGTCGGAATCATATCCACATTGCGCTTGTGGATTTTCTCGTCATACTGAGAGTTTTCAGTCTCCCAGACGCCCGAAACGTGGGGTGAAATCTGCGAAACTCCGTCCATAAAGCTCAATCCGTCTTGGATAAAACCTACAACGGCTTTGTCACGCATGTTCAGGATGTTCAAAATCGTCTCCGGACGGAACTCAGACCGCTCCTTTGTGATTAGAGCCGCGATGTCCTCGTTACGCTGAGTCGGCGCGTGTGAATGAACATCTGCGATACAGTTGCGGTCGTTGTCCTTCGTGAGTGTGTTCGGGCGAAGGTAAACGCCCCAAACGTACTTTTTCATTTTTGGCATGGTAGCCTCCTAAAACTTTATTTTTTCCTAACGCCTCCGCCGGTTCGGACAAAAGCGCGAGGTTATGACCCGGGAGAATAAAAAAGCGCACGGAGAGATTTCCCGTGCGCGCCGTAGAGACAGTGATTCCGTTGGCTTGAGATGAGATATTTTGTACTCGGAATGAGTCTATGCTGTTCGCTGTTCGCTGTTCGCTGTTCGCTGTTCGCTGTTCGCTGTTCGCTGTTCGCTGTT
>CAJPOF010000030.1 GCA_905372235.1 uncultured Treponema sp. | reverse complement strand
AATTTAAAACGTTTCACTTTCCATTTTGTGCGCCTATATGATTATTCGTTTTTTGTTGAAAATCCCCAAGATAAGTAATAGAATTGTTGGGCTATGACCACTCTAGAACTTGATGAATGTATCAGAAGGGTTCCCGATTTCCCAAAGCCGGGCATTCTTTTTTATGATGTTACCAGTATTTTTACCAATCCGGAATGTTTTAGGTATGTTTTGGATAAAATGGTTGAAATCTACCGTGGAAGGGATTTGGACGGCGTGTGCGGTGTTGAATCCCGAGGTTTTCTTGTTGCCGCGCCTTTTGCCGAACGTCTTGGCGTTCCGCTTGTGTTGATTCGCAAAAAAGGAAAACTTCCCGGCGAGGTGTATAGATGTTCCTATGATTTGGAATACGGAACAGCCGAGATAGAAGTTCACAAGTCTGACATTCAGGCTGGGAAAAAATATCTTATCGTGGACGACCTTATCGCTACGGGTGGAACTCTTGATGCCGCGCGCAAACTTCTTGAAATGGGCGGCGCAAAAGCAGAAGAATTCTTCGGTATAATCGGTCTTCCTTCCTTGAATTACGAGAAAATACTTTCTCCTACTGCCGTACGAACTTTGATAAACTACGACGGAGAATAGTCAAAAATGAAGTACAAATCGATTTTAGGAAAACGCGAAACCGAACACGCCATTGTGGCGATAAAAGATTTTTTCCAACTTTCGCTTTCGACAGGACTAAACCTTACAAGGGTTACCGCTCCGCTTTTTGTTCCTGCAGGAAGCGGTCTTAACGACGACCTGAACGGAATTGAAAAACCTGTCTCGTTCAATGTCGGAAACATGGGCGGGAAAAAAATGGAGATTGTCCAGTCACTTGCAAAATGGAAGAGAGTGAAGGTTACGGAAATGGCTCTTCCTCCGGGTTTTGGAATATACACTGATATGAATGCCATCCGTCCTGACGATACTATCGATAGAATTCATTCGATATATGTCGATCAGTGGGACTGGTGTATGGCTATCGACGAGAGGGACAGGACTGTCTACTATCTTTTTGATATTGTAAAAAAGATATACAGTTCGCTTAAACGAACGGAATTTTTCATTTACGACCGATATTCACAGATAAAGCCTATTCTTCCAGATGAGATAAAGTTCGTGTATACCGATGACCTTCTGAACGAATATCCGAAACTTTCGCCAAAAGAACGGGAAGACGCAATCTGTAAAAAATACGGAGCGGTATTTATCACGGGAATCGGCGGAACTCTTCCGGACGGCTCGATTCACGACGGACGCGCACCCGACTATGACGACTGGATAACGGAAAGCGGAGACGGTCATGTCGGCTTGAACGGAGACCTTCTTGTGTGGAATCCGGTGCTGAACAGAGCCCTTGAACTTAGTTCCATGGGAATAAGGGTGAATGCCGAAAGCCTTTCAAAGCAACTGAAGGAACGTAACTGCGAAGACAGGACAAACTTGGATTTCCACAAGAAACTGCTTTCGGGAAAGCTGACTCAGACTTTGGGCGGCGGAATAGGGCAATCAAGGCTATGTATGTTCTTCCTTAGGAAAGCCCATATTGGCGAGACCCAGGTGAGTGTATGGCCGGAGGCGGAACGAAAACTCTGCGAAGAAAACGGTATAGCTCTTCTGTAAAACGGGGCTTTGGGCATGGAAAAGCAGTTTTATTTCAACTCTGCGGAACTTGCGGATAATCTGAAAGATTTTTCGCTCAAGGGCATAACGGAACTTTCAGTCCATGACGAAAACATCGCAAACGACAAGGGGCTGTTACGAGATTTCCTTTTGCGGATTCAAAAAGATGCCCCCGAACTTTTTGTTTCAATAAAAATAAATCCGAAAATTTTGGATCAGGAAATATGCTCTCTTCTTTCTTCTATAAGTTCTTCCGTTGAGATGGATTTTGTTCCTTCGGATAAGGGATTTGACAAAAAGTTTTATTCAAGGAAATGTGCGCTTCTGGACAACTTTGGCGTTCTTTTTGGGGTAAGCTTGTATTTTGCCGCTTCCGAAAACGACTCTTTAAAATCTTTTAAGGAACGACTTGATTTTTCGGTGGCGCAATATCCGAACCACATTGATTTTCCTCAGCTTGAAAGCGACGACGATGAAAATCTTCCGAGGGTAAGCGGATTTTTTTCCGCCGAGGATATCCGGGCCGCAAGAAATATTGCGTTTTCATGCAGGACGTTCTATTCTGCGGGACGTGCACTTTCGTGGTTCAACTCGGTGCTTCAGGCGATAAAAATTCAACCGTCTGTTTTTTTTGAGGATTTTGCGGAATGGCAGCGGGTGAACAATTGCGATTTCAGGAGCGGTTTTGTTCCGGAGGACGAAAAACATTCAAAAATAGAAAAAATGCAGCTGCTTTTTCTTGAAATGAAACTTGAAGAAAAAGGTAAAGGAACTTTGATTCCGTGCGTAAAGGATATCGTAAAAATAAACGGTGCGCTAAGTCGTCTTGCCGCAGAAGGTGAAGAGGCTACGATTGATTTTGTTTACAATCCCGAAGACCTTTTGGGGCCTGAAAGCGTTGATATGATTTCATTTTCGAACGACGTGTGCATGGAGCATTGCAGGGTGAAAATTTTCCTTGAAAGCGACGGAGAGCCGAATTTTATGGTTTTGAATTCCTGAAATTAAAAAAAGTTTTTGGACTATTGCGAGCTGTTGTTTTTTACGCCCTATATTTGCGGCTGTTTTCAGATTCTGTTCTCTGTGAAATTTTTTATAAAATGGTTTTTTAGGTATTTTTAGGAAGCGATTTAGTGTTTTAAGAGAAACGGAAATTTCCCGTTTCATTTTTCGATTTTTCTGCGCTGAGTTTTCCGGATTCCGTATACAATCTGCATAATGGAAAATGCGGTTTTGGAAAGTTCGGGAGATGTATTTTATTGAAAAAGTTTTCTTATAAAATATTTAGTCGACTTTTTAAGTAGAACGTGTTCCAAGAGGTTTCGAGGTGGTAAAAATTATAAAACATCTGTTTTTTCGTGCGGCATTTTTTCTGTGTGCAATGCTTGTTTTTGCGTCCGGAAAAAAAAGAGATGAAGAGCCATACGTAAAAGCGTACGATGTAAAAGGAAAACTTGTGTGCAATCTGACGGGAAAAAACGCAAACGCTTTTTTCGACTTGCTGAAAGAATCTCTCTCAGTTGCATTCGACGACGCTTCGTTTGCTCAAATTCCAAACAACTCAAAATTTTTGTACAGATATAAAATATTCGGCGATACGCCTTTCGGTTCGCTTGTTCTTGTGTATGCCGAAAGCAAAATGGCGCACATCCCGAACCCTTCGGAAAATTGTTCCGTTCCCAAGTCATGTGCATGGAAATTGTCTGAAGATACGTTCCGCATGCTTTCAAATCCTTTTTTATTGGAAACATCGCTTGGGCGGTACAAAGATAGCGGGGCGAATCTTTTTGCCTATGACGAGAACGGTTCGTTGCTTTCCGAAGCACAAATCTTGTCGCTGCTTCCGATTGCGCTTGGCAAAATGATGGAAGACTATGCCGTGGAAATAAAAAATTGTGCTTATTCGGAAACTTTTTTCCCGAATAAAAGCCTGCACGATGGGAAAAATTTGCGTTTTCGCTATACAGTTTGGGATTCTTTGGATAAAACGCCTGTTCGGCTGTATGTTTATGCGGAGGGCAGAAAAGCAATTTTCGTGAAGGCGTTTCCCGAATGGATTGAATGTACGCTTTCGGAAGAAGGCTATGACCTTTTTTCGAGTCCTGAACGGCTTATAGAAAAATTGAAATCCGAGCCGATTCTTATTAAGGATTTTTTTTGACGGCGGACGCAGCTTTTTAATCCTTTTTTCTATAATTGAAACAGAGCGGCAGTTTTTATATAATGATTCCGTTATGGAACACGGAACTCTTACATCCGATAATCATTCTGCGTTGTGGCACGGTCGATTCCAAGAAGGACCGGATGCGGCTGCGGTCGCATTCGAAACTTCCATTCATGTGGATCAGCGCATGGCTATTGACGATGTAAAAGGGAGCGCGGCTCACGCCAAGATGCTTTCTAAAGTCGGAATTATTTCTTCGATTGAAGCGGATAAAATGCTTGAAGGGCTGGCTTCCATAGAAAAAGACATTCTGGATGGAACTCTAAAAATCGATTCAAGTGCGGAAGACATTCATTCGTTTGTGGAAGCCACGCTAACCGACAGAATCGGCGAGGCAGGAAAAAAAATACACGCAGGGCGGAGCAGAAACGATCAGATTGCCTTGGACGAGCGGCTTTATCTTCGCCGATATGTTCCAGACCTTCAGGCTAGGCTTTTGACTTTAATAGATGCCCTTGTCCGGATTGCGGAAGTGCATACAAACGACATAATGCCGGGCTACACCCATATGCAGCACGCCCAGCCTGTTACGCTTTCACATCATCTTTGCGCATGGGGGTGGATGCTTGTCCGAGACCACGGACGCTTGCAAGATGCGTTGGCTCGTCTGAGTTTTTCTCCGATTGGTTCAGGGGCGTTGGCAGGAAGTTCTCTTCCGCTTGACAGAAAATACGAGGCGGAACTTTTGGGCTTCGAAAAGATAACACAGAATAGTCTTGACAGCGTATCCGACAGGGATTATTGCATCGAGGTTTTGAGTGCGCTAAGTCTTGTGCAGATGCATTTGAGCCGCTTTTGTGAAGAGGTTGTCTATTGGGCTACTACGGAGTTCGGTTTCATCGACTTGAGCGAAAAATGGTCTACAGGCTCTTCCATAATGCCTCAGAAAAAGAATCCCGATTTTGCGGAACTAATTCGCGGGCGCACGGGCAGGGTTTACGGAGATCTTGTAGCTCTTCTTACGATGATGAAGGCTCTTCCTTTGGCGTACAATCGCGATATGCAGGAGGACAAGCAAAGCCTCTTTGATGCGTGCGATGTGGTTCTTTCGTGCGTGCAGGTTTTTACGTACATGATTTCGTCCGCAAAATGGAACGTAAAAAAAATGAAGGACGCTTGCATGGAAGGGTTTTTGAACGCCACGGATGTCGCAGATTATCTTGTGAAAAAATCGCTTCCGTTCAGGACAAGCCACGAGGTGAGCGCAAAATGCGTGCGGCTATGCATAGAAAAAGGGTGCCGGCTGGAAGAACTTAGTCTTGATGATTTCAAAAAATTCAGCGAACTGTTCGAAAACGACATATTCGATTTCCTTTCGCCTGAAAAATGCGTTGAGTCAAGGCAGACGGAGGGCGGACCTTGCGAAACAAGGGTGATGGAGCAGATTGCTTGGCTAAAGGCTTTTTGTAAAGCCTAGCCATGGAGGCACATTTCTTTGAATAAAGAATTCGTGCGCTGATTTGTTTATATTTTTTAGATTTTCGCAAAAGTCGAAAGTCTTCTAAAACAATAGGAGTTTTTATGAAAAAAATTAGTTTTGCGCTGATTTGCGTACTTTCTTTCTCGATTCTTAGCGGTTGCAGAAAAGCAATGAAAGTCGACAATTCCCTTGAGGAACTGAAAGGTCGAGGTGTGTTCGTTCTTGGTCTTGACGATTCTTTTCCTCCGATGGGATATAGGGACGATGACGGAAACATAATCGGCTACGACATCGACCTTGCGAAGGTGGTTGCCGACCGTCTTGGGGTAACGTTCAAGGCACAGCCCATAGACTGGAGTGCCAAGGAGATGGAACTTTCTACCGGAAGAATCGACTGCATTTGGAACGGATTTACGATGACCGAAGAGCGGGAAAAGGCTCTTTCATTCACGAAACCGTACATGAACAACGAGCAGGTTCTTGTGGTTCGTAAAAATAGTGGTATAAAAAACCTTGGCGATGCGGCAGGAAAGACAATTGGTCTTCAAAGTGGCTCCAGCGCTCAGGCTGCTGTAGACGGAAATACCGATTTCAAGAATTCGCTTAAAAAAATCGTATATTTCAAGGACAACGTTATCGCATTGAACGACCTTGAGATGGGCGGCGTTGACGGAGTTGTGATGGACAGCGTTGTAGCGGCGTTCGACATTGCGTTAGGTAAAAAACCGCTTGAACTTGTTCCGGAAAAACTTTCGAACGAGGCGTATGGAATCGCATTCAGAAAAGAAGATGTAAAACTCAGGGACAAAGTTCAAGAAATCCTTGAAGACATGGCGATGGACGGAACGGTAGAATCAATCGGAATGAATTGGTTTGACCGTGACATCAGCGTCATCGGAAAATAGAAAATTTGTTTTCCCAAGGTGGATGGAATGGGTGAGCGATATTTGAAGATGCTTTTTGCCATGTTGAAAGGCTCTCAAACAACTCTTGAAATTTTCTTTTTGACTCTTATGTTTTCCATTCCGCTTGCGCTGCTTTTCTGTTCGGGAAGAATGAGCCGTGTGAAAATTCTTTCATGGATAACCAGGGCATTTCTTCTTGTAATCCGAGGAACTCCGCTGATGCTCCAGCTTTTGGTGGTCTACTTTGGTCCGGGAATTTTTGTAAAGTGGTTAAACGGGTTCGGCTATTCCATCGTTTTTCGGTGGAATCGATTTGTTGCCGCAATCATCGCGCTTGTGGTGAACTACGCCTGCTACTTCGCAGAAATTTACCGCGGCGGAATCGAATCCATTCCGAAAGGTCAGTATGAGGCTGCAAGGGTTTTGGGCTATACCTCCGCACAGACGTTTTTCAGAATCGTGCTTCCGCAGGTCGTAAAACGGATTGTTCCTGCCATGGGAAACGAGGTCATAACTCTTGTAAAAGACACGGCCCTTGTTTCCGTAATTGGGGTTGCGGAACTTCTGATGGTCGCAAAGGAAAGGCAAAGTTCTCTCTTTTCTTTTACGCCGCTTTTCATAGCAGGAATTTTTTATTTTGTGATGAACTGGTTCGTTTCGATTGCTTTTGCAAAACTTGAAAAGAAACTTTCTTACTACAGTTGATTGTGTTTTTATGGAAGAAATAATCAAGGTGACGGATTTGCGCAAGTCGTTCGACGGCGTGCAGATTCTAAAAGGAATAACTTTTTCGCTCCACAAAGGAAAGGTTCTTGGAATAATAGGACCTTCCGGTTCCGGAAAATCAACTGTGCTTCGTTGTGTGAGCCAACTTGAGAGCGTGGACGGCGGAACGATAGAAATTTGCGGAAAAACTTTGGTCGATGGCGGAGTTTACTGCTCAAAATCCGAGGCAAGAGAAATCGGTTTGAAGACAGGACTTGTGTTCCAAAACTTCAACCTTTTTCCGCATATGAGCGTAATCGAAAATGTTACGGACGCTCCGATTCATGTGCTGAAAAAAACAAAAGAAGAGGCTTTCAGCGAGGCAAGGGAACTTCTTGTTCGGATGAACCTTTCCGACAGGGAGGATTATTATCCGTGCCAGCTTTCAGGCGGTCAGCAACAGCGGGTTAGCATAGCTCGCGCTCTTGCCTTAAATCCAGAAGTTCTGTTTTTCGATGAGCCGACAAGCGCGCTTGACCCTGAACTTACAGGCGAAATACTTTCGGTCATACGGGATCTTGCGTCTTCCAAGATGACTATGGTAATCGTTACCCATGAAATGTCGTTTGCAAGGGATACAAGCGATTACGTTTTCTTCATGGACGATGGAAAAATCGTCGAAGAAGGAAAGCCGGAAAATGTAATATCAAATCCAACCCAAGAGAGAACCAAACTTTTTCTTTCACGTTTTTCAAAATGAGATTTTAGAATCCTTTTTCTTCTCGCGATTTTTCGAGGGCGGGCAAAAGTTCTTCGTAATAGTATTTGTCGTCGATTTTTTTGTCGCCTGCAGTATGACCGGGGCTTCTGTCTCTTCGTATTTTTTCTCCGTGAAAATCGCTTCCTGCCGTAACAAAAAAATTGTATTTTCTTGCGATTTCTTCAAGACGAAGGCATTCGGTTTGCCGTGCGCTGGGGTGGAACGCTTCTATTCCGGCGACACCCCGTTCCTTCAAGTTTTTAAACGTTTCGTCCATCCGTGTCCACGAAAGATAAAGCGAAAGCGGATGCGCAAGGACGGGGATTCCTTTGCTTTCGTAGATTGCCATTATTGCATCGTCCAGATTTGAGCCCTTATGCTCTGAAAACCACGGCTTTCCTCTTGCAAGATATTTGTCGAATGCTTCCTGCCTGTGTTTTACGACCTTGTGTTCTTCCATCCAAGAAGCAAAGTGAGGCCGGCAGAGAGTCTGTCCGGGAAAAGCCTCCTGAATTTCTTCGAGCGTCACATTGAATCCGATTCCGTTAAGATTTTCGACAATTTTCTGATTCCTGTCTTTTCTGTTTTGCTGAGCTTTTTGGATGAGTTCGAAAAGCGATTTGGAAGGATTTTCTATTCCCAATCCCAAAAGATGGAACTCGCATGAGGGGCGGTCTATGGTTATTTCTATTCCCGGAACAAAAATCATTCCGGCTTTTTCAGCTGCGTTTTTTCCTTCTTCAAGACCTTTTATTGTGTCGTGGTCTGTAATCGCCATGACAGAAATCCCTTTTGAAGCAGCCTTGCTTACCAGTTCGCTCGGGCTGTATTGTCCGTCGGAACGGGTTGTGTGCATATGTAAGTCAATCATTGGATTAGCATAGCACAAATGACTATATTGTGGTATAATCATTCTATTAGGGAGAATTCTGTTATGCCAAGAGTCATGCAATATTCCAAAGGTTCCATACCGTACTTTTCAGGGGACAAAGATGAACGCATCTTTATTTTACAGAAAGGAATATTGATTCTTTCAAGTCAGGATATAGAGACCGGAAGAGCCGTAACCGACCAGGTAAAACCGGGTGAATTTTTTGGAGTAAAGTCGGCGCTGGGTCATTTTCCTAGGGAAGAGACCGCCACCATGCTTTCCGATGCTTCCGTGGTAGTTCTTTCCGTTCCCGAATTCGAAAAACTTTTTAGCGGAAACAGGCAGATTATCATGAAGATGCTTAGGGTTTTTTCCGGGCAGCTTCGCCAGATTCATAGAAAAATAAACGCCATGCTGAATACCGTTTCCGTGGACCAGCAGACGGGAATGCTTGACGTGGCAAAAAGTTTTTTTTCAGATGAACAGTTTCGCTCCTGCTGCGATGTTTGCATAAAACTTCTGAAACGTTTTCCCGAAACCCGATACAAACTTGAGATAGCTAAACTTTACGAGGATTCAAAGAAAAGGGCGGATATGCTAAAGTCGCGCCGCCATGAAGATTTTGATGAATCCCCGGAAGTGATGGATGCTACAAATAAGGCGTTTTCGCTTCCCGCTTTTGAGCGTTTTGCAAAAATCTATGAGCCGGGCGAGGTTATAATCTCGGAGTTCGAGCCGGGCGACACATTTTACCTTATTCAAAGCGGCATGGTTCAGCTTGCAAAATGCGCAAACGGCACTCAGAAGAACCTAGATATTCTTAAAAACGGAGAATTGTTCGGCGAGATGGCAATACTTGACAATTCGCCGCGTTCTGCGACCTGCATAGCAAAACGCAAAGTAAAATGTCTTGAGTTCAGCAAAGAAAATTTCGAAGATTTGATAACTGGAAATCCCATGATTTCTTTGAAACTTCTAAAACTTTTCTGCAAACGTATATATGACCAAAAAAGGCGTTTCAGGGTGCTGGTGATAAAAGATCCGAACGCCAGAATTGCTGACGTATTCCTTATGCTTGATGAAATGTATCCGCCAGCGTCCGAAGCGGACAGAACAAGAAAATTCAATGTTACGGTTGCGGACATAGCTTCGTGGGCAGGGCTTTCGCAGGAAGTTACAAGGGACGAGATTAATCGTTTTGTGGAAAAACACCGCCTTGATGTTTACGACAACTACATGATTGTCAACAATATTGCCGACATGAAGCGCATAGTCGATCAGAAAACAATGGAAAGATAGCCGGTTGAACTCTTTTTGAAAATACTGTATAGTCAATGAACTTGCCAACTTAGCTCACCTGGTAGAGCAACGCACTCGTAACGCGTAGGTACTCGGTTCAAGTCCGGGAGTTGGCTTTGGGAATGTCTTTTTGGGACATTCCTTTTTTGTTTTAAAATAACTTGTTCGAATCGGAAATTGCGTTCGAGAAAATCCTTAGATTGCTTTATATTTTTTGCCAAAAGCAATATCATGTCTCCATGCTTTCAAGTCGAATGAAAAATCTGAATCCTTATGTTCCGGGCGAGCAGCCTAAGGATCGCCCTTACATAAAATTGAACGCAAACGAGAATCCTTTTCCGCCGTGCGCCGATGTGGTGCAGGCGGTCTCCGATTTTGTGAACAAAAATCCTATGCGTCTTGCGCTTTATCCCGATCCGGATTCCCTTGAACTTAGGGAAGAAATCGCTTTTATGCTGACCAGGACGGGCGGCGTTCTTTGTAGGAGCGATACAAGCGGAACTTTAGTCCGACCGGCAAAGTCTGATAGAATTCCGTTTGCGCTTACGCCGGACATGATTTATTGCGGAAACGGAAGCGACGAAGTTCTTTCGTTTATTTTCTATGCGTTTTTCGGAAGCGCAACCCCGTTGGTTCTTCCTGAATTTTCGTACAGTTTTTATCCTGTGTACGCAGGCTTTTACGGAATTTCGACCGATATTGTTCCGATGAACAAAGACGGCTCTTTGGATTCTGCCGAACTTCTTAGACGCTCGAAAAAAAACGGTTCCGGAATAATTTTTGCAAATCCCAATGCGCCTTCTGGACTTGCTCTTTCGAGAAATCAGGTAAGGGCAATGCTCGAGGATTTTGATTCGGACAAGGTTTTTGTCGTGGACGAGGCTTACTGCGATTTTGGCGGAGAAAGTTGCATTCCGCTTTTGAAGGATTTTAAGAATCTTGTGATTGTACGGACATTCAGCAAAAGTTTTTCGGGCGCAGGTTTCAGGCTCGGCTACATGATTGCAAATCCCGAACTTATAAACGCCGTTACGACCGTAAAAAACAGCCTGAACCATTTTCCCGTGGATGCGATGGCGCAGGTCGCGGGAAAAGCCGCTTGCAGAAACGATTTTTACTATGCGGACTGCGCAAAAAAAATTGTTTCGGAGCGGAATGATTTTACGGCTTTTCTTAGGGAACGCGGCTGGATTTTGAACGACAGCACGACCAATTTTGTGCTTGCAAAAAATCCTTTTATTGCCGGAAAAAAGGTTTACGAAGAAATCAAAAAAGACGGAATTCTTGTGCGGCATTTTGCGACTAAGGGAATAGAAGACTATGTGCGGATTTCGATAGGAAATCATTCTCAGATGCAGGCGCTGATGGATTCGATATGCAGATTCGGCTGATTTCTTTTAAAATCCGGATTTTTTAGTTAGCCGGAGGATTTTATTCCGGCGTTTTAAGATAATTTTTTCGCTTGATTTTTAGTTGTGTTTTTTAGAATCCATTTTTCGCTTGTGTTGTGAACGCTTTTTCTGCATTTCATATTCATTGTACAAAACATGAGTTTTTTCTATAATGTGAGCCATGAAAAGTCACAAAGAAATCGACGAGGAGACGCTTGGAAATCTCCTTTATCTTTCAAGGCTTTCTCCTGAAAGCACAGACATCGAAACCCTTAGAAAACAGGTTGGAGAAATCGTTGGCTATTTCAACATTCTCTCAAAATATGACGATAGCGAAAATCCCTACGATGCATATCCTTCCACAGAGGCGGAAAAATTGAGGGACGATACGGTTGTCCACGGACTTGAGGTCTCGGACGTAAAGAAAGTTACGAAAGAATTCATGGATGGCTACTTTCAGGTCCCGAAGGTTATCGGGGAAGGTGCTTAGAGGACAACTATGCCATATACGATAAAAGAGACTATCCTTGAATTAAAGGAAGGAAAGACGACTAGCGTCGACTTGGTAAAAAAATCCATTGAAAATTTTGAAGCGGATAAACATTCGGAAAAACCGCTGAACGCATTCCTTGAAATATATGAGGATGCGCTTTTAAAAGCGGAGGCGGCGGATAAAGAAATCCGAGAAGCAAAGGAAACCGGAAAACTGGACGCCCTGTTCTTGGAAAAGCCACTTTTGGGAATTCCTTTTGCGAACAAGGACAATATAAGTTCAAGAGGGCACGCTCTTACATGCGGTTCAAAAATCCTTCAAGGGTATGTCGCTCCTTATGACGCGACTGTAATTTCTAGACTTGAGGCAGCCGGTGCGATTCCCGTTGGAAGGTGCAACCAGGACGAATTTGCTATGGGTTCTTCCACGGAATATTCTTCCTACGGTGCTACAAGAAATCCTATAAACAGGGATTATGTGTCCGGCGGCTCTTCAGGCGGTTCTGCGGCGGCAGTAAGCGGAAATCAAGTTCTGTTTGCCCTTGGAACGGAAACCGGCGGCTCTGTTCGGCTTCCTGCAAGTTATTGCGGAATCTACGGGCTGAAGCCTACGTATGGCGTTCTTTCAAGGTGGGGCGTTGTTGCCTACGGTTCTTCTTTGGATCAGGTCGGCATAATGGGGCATACGCCGGGAGACATCGCCGCTCCTCTTAGGGTTATGTCGGGCGTTGATTTTTACGACGACACGTCAGCTGAACTTCCCGATTCGGAAAAACTTTTGGAACTGAAGCCTTATTCTACTCTTTCCTCGCTTAAAGTTGCGATTCCAAAGCAGTTTCTTGAAACAAAGGGGCTTGATTCCGATGTGAAGGCGGCATTTGACAAGACAAGAAAATGGTTTGAATCCAAGGGCGCATTAATCGAGGAGGTGAATCTTCCTGTACTGGATGCCTCGATTGCCGCATATTACACGATTGCCCTTTCCGAGGCGGCTTCCAATCTTAGCCGTTTTGATGGAATCCGTTACGGCGCAAGGGTTGACAGAGGAACCGGCTACGACGAACTTTTTGTCGACACAAGGTCAGGCGGTTTTGGACCTGAGGTAAAACGCCGCATCGTTATAGGAAATTATGTGCTTTCGGAGCAGTTTTCCGGCGACACGTATAAAAAAGGAATGACCGTACGTGCAAGAATTCAGCGAGAGATGGCAGCCCTTTTTGATTCATACGATATCGTTCTTTGTCCGACCTGCCCGACGCCGGCGTTCAAACTTGGGCAAAAAGTTGATGATCCGCTTGAAATGTACCTTAGTGATATGTACACGGTTTTTGTAAACCTTGCACGTATTCCTTCAATCAGCGTTCCTTCGGGACGGGCGGAAGGAACGGACGGCATGCCTATCGGAATGCAGTTTGCAGGCCCTATGTTCAGCGAGGCGAAATTGCTTGAGATTGCCCAGGCTTGGGAAAACGACCATCCCGGTTGCGGAAGTCCCATAAAATGACGGAAAGAAGAATTTTTGGCGGAATCAGAAGACGTGCCGCATTGGCGTGTTTCCGGCGCAATGAAATAATACTTTTGAATGGAGTTCATGGAAAATGGCAATAGATAAATGGGAAATAGTCATTGGTTGCGAAATCCACACCCAGCTTCTTACAAAGACAAAGGCGTTCTGCGCCTGCGAGAACCGCTATGGCGGTATGCCGGATACCAGAGTGTGTCCCGTATGCCTTGGGCTTCCGGGTGCGATGCCGAGAATCTCAAAAGGTTATGTGGAACTGGGGACGGTCGCTGGACTTTCACTTAATTGCGACATCGCAAGATTCACGAAATTCGACCGGAAGCATTATTTCTACCCCGACCTCGCTAAAGGCTACCAGATTACACAGTATGACCTTCCGCTTTGCACGGACGGATTTGTTGACCTTCCGCTGATTCGTTATCCGAAGAATGAAAGACCCGGCGAAGAAAAATTCAGGCCGAATAATTTCTTGGGAGAACCTTGCGTTATCGACGGAAAATATCGCCGGGTTCGAATTGAAAGAATCCATCTTGAAGAAGACGTAGGAAAATCTCTTCATCTAAAGGGAAATCATTCGTACATTGACTATAACCGTTCTGGAACTCCGCTTATCGAAATCGTTACAAAGCCGGACATCACAAGTCCGGATGAGGCGGCTTTGTTCATGCAGACTGTTCAAGAAATCCTTCGTTATGTGAAAGTCACAAAAGGAAACCTTGAAGAAGGAAACATGAGGTGCGACGCGAACATAAACCTTAACGTTTGGGAGGACGGAAAACTTTATCACACTCCGATTTCCGAGATAAAAAACCTGAACTCGTTCAGAGCAATAAGGGAAGCCTGTTCATACGAAGCGCAAAGACAGCTGAAGGAATTTATGGAGGACAGGCAGGTCTTCAATCCGGGATTCAAGAATACGATGAACTGGGACGAGGAGAACGGCGTTACCCAGATAATGCGAACAAAAAATTCTTTTGTGGATTACAGGTTTACAACAGAGCCGGACATAAAGCCTTTCTACGTGAGCGAAGCCCTTGTCGAAAAAGCGGCTGAACTTGTCGGCGAACTTCCCGAAGAAAAGCGAATGCGTTTTCAGGAAGAATTCGGTCTTACGCAGTTCGATTCCGAGGTTCTTACCGGAACGCGGGAACTTTCTCTTTGGTTTGAGTCTGCCGCTGAAAAATCAAAAAGTCCAAAGCGTGTTGCAAACTTGATAATTGCGGAACTTCTTGCGGTTCTGAACGAAAGCCGAAAGACAATAAACGACGTGAACATAACGCCGAATCATATCTCTGAACTTGCCGATGCCCTTGAGGATAACAGAATAACCTCAAAGCAGGGAAAAGAAGTTTTTTCGGAAATGCTTTCAACTGAAAAACTTCCGTCTGAAATCATACGGGAAAAAGGAATGGAAGTCGTAAGCGATTCGGATGCGATTCAGGAAATAGTGGATAAGGTCATTTCGGGAAATCCTAAAGCAATCGAGGATTTCAAGAAAGGTAAGACGAACGTCGCAGGCTGGCTCATGGGACAGGTAATGAAAGAATCCCACGGAAAGGCAAATCCGGCTCAGGCCACAAAAATGATAGTCGAAAAACTTTCGAAAATGTAGGCGGAGATAAAATATCCGCATAGATAGAATTAGTTTTTTTTATTCGCTATACTTTGTTTATGAGAGAATTGGATTTTCTTTCCGATGAGATTTTCAAACGCTACGGAACAATCCAGCGGGCAAGAGGATGTTTTTTGTACACAAAAAAAGGCGTTCGTCTGACCGACATGTATCAGGAAGGCGGGCGTGCGATTCTTGGCTGGGGCGGCTCTTCATCTTTCACGGTGTTCAAAAATGTTTTGAACCGTGGAATTACAGGAACATTTTTTACCGAATACGACTCAAGAATCCAAAAAGCAGTCTCAAAACTTTTGGCTTCCGAAAGGCGAGTGTTTTTCTACAATTCAAAGGAAAATGCCTTGAAAGAATCGCTTGCCTTTTTTTCAGGCGAAACTAGGTTTTTTAGGCCGTGGGAAAACTCCTCGATAGATTGGTCGTCTCTTCCTTCGGTGATATTGGAACCGCCCCTGCCGTGGACAAAAGATATATTTATCCTTGCCGTAAAAACGGAAAGTCCCAAGGATTTTCAAAAAATCGATTCGGGCATAAAAATCAATGCGCCTATGCAGGCTGCGATTTCTCGTTCCATATACAATCTTATAAAGGAAATCCAGGTACGAAAAGAATCCGATTGGTTTTTGTACGACACTGTGCTGAACGCATATTTTGAACGCAAAGGGCCATATCTTTATCCAAAAATCCCCAAGGAAATGTACGATGCGGCGATTGTTCATTTTTTGGATTCGGGCATTGTCATAAGCCCTGATTTTTCTAATCCTTCGATTGTTCCATTTGGAGCGGATTTGGGTGTCTTCTCAAAACTGAAGAAAAATCCGTTCAAATATTGAATTTCGTGCTTTAAGGAAAGATAGCAGATGGAATTTTTTGATGAAGGAAAAATAACGGGCGGAGAACTTTTTGTTCGGGATGATTATTGGGAAAAATTTCTTAGTGAAACCGGGACTTCGCCGGAAGCCATTTGCGCCGGAGAGATTTCTTTTGAGTCGGAGGGTTTTTCCAACGATGCTAAAATCGCCCTTGTTCTTTCGGGAAAGAAGACAGCCATATTTTCAAGTTATGATTCGTTTTTCATAGACAACGAACCTCTTCCTGTTCCGGGGGAACTTTATGTCGTCCGGAATCGTGCTTCAGCTCCGGTCTGTGTCATAGAACTTGAGAGTGTAAACGTTATTCCGTTCCGTGATGTGAACTACGGCATGGCAGAAAGGGAAGGCGAGGACGAAAGCATTGAATCTTGGCGGCTCAGGATGCAGGAAATCCTTGAGGATGAGGGAGCTGTAGTTGGATTTGATTTTTCGCCCGACATGAAACTTGTGTTTCAGACATTCAAGGTTGTCTACAGATAAAATTGTATAAATGTTTGCGTCGCAAACTTTATTTTTATTGAACGGCGCAGGATTTTGCTTGCGTTGATTTTCATTTAGGGAGGCTTTTATGGCTAGGAAAATGGGTGCTTCGATAGGACATCTGATTCTTCAGGCGGCGTTGGGCTTTATGCTCGCCGTCACGGGAATTTGGACTCTTCAGGGGGGCGGAAATGCCGCCGCCGAATCTTTGCGTCAAATTTTTGACGGAGATATGGAAAAAGTTGTTGTGATTATTTTTGGGGTAATCGAACTTCTTTTGGGTATATTCCTTGTGGTGGAACTTTTCATAGGGAACAGGTTCGGACTTTTCGGAAGGATTTTGGAAATCATTGTCATAATAGTGTGGGCTTTTGCAATCATTTTGATGGATTTTTTGGGAGGAAACTTACTGAAACCCAACTTTCTGAACTGGCTTTATACCCTTTCGATTCATTGCGCAATTTTGGGCGGACTTTTGTACATTCACGACTGATAAAAAGTTTTCCTGCGTATCGTATAAAAAAGGCTGCCCTGCATTTATGTCCGGGTTTTGAAAAATCAAAAGACGCTTTTTATAAGCGACATTTCGGTTTTCAATTCCCCTACTTGCAGGACAGCCTTTTTTCGAGGTTACGCTCGAATCTAGCGGGCGTATTCTACGATTCTTGTTTCCCTTATCATAGTAAGCCGTATACGACCGGGGTATTTTAGATCGTTTTCTATCTGTTTTGCTATGTTTTGTGCAAGCTGTTTGACTTCGCCGTCCGCAATCTTTTCGTTGTTGACAAGTATGCGGAGTTCTCGACCGGCTTGGATTGCATACGCCTTTTCAACCCCGTTGAAGTTTTCGGCGATTGCCTCAAGATTTTCAAGACGTTTTACATAGTTGTCAACCGTTTCGCGTCTTGCACCCGGACGAGCAGCGGAGATGGCATCCGCAATCTGCACAATTACCGCTTCAAGTGTTGTAGGCTCTACGTCGTTGTGGTGGGCGGCGATGGCATTTACAACCTTGGAATCTTCCCCCATCTTCCTTGCGATTTCAGCACCTACTTCAGCATGGTTTTGGTCGCTGTCGTTTTCCGCACCCTTTCCGATATCGTGAAGGAGAGCGGACCTTTTTGCAAGTTCTCTGTCTGCGCCGACTTCCGCCGCTATCATGGAAGCCACCATTGCAACTTCCTTTGAGTGGTAAAGCACGTTCTGTCCGTAACTTGTCCTGAAATACAGGCGACCCAACGCCCTTATTCCGTCCGTAGGCATATTGTGTATTCCCACGTCGAAAAGAGCCTTTTCTCCTTCCTCGTAAATCTTGTTTTGGACTTCCCGTGTAACTTTCTGCACGATTTCTTCGATTCTTGCAGGATGGATTCGTCCGTCGGAAATAAGACGCTCAAGCGATTCTTTAGCGATTTCTTTTCTGACAGGATCAAAGCACGATATGACGACAGCTTCCGGCGTATCGTCTATGATTATGTCTACGCCGGTAAGTGTTTCAAGCGCCCTGATGTTCCGTCCTTCTCGTCCGATGATTCTTCCTTTCATCTCGTCGCTTGGAAGTGAAACGGTCGTTACAGTGATGTCGCTTGTGGTTTCGGGAGCAAGACGCTGAATCGTCGTTACCAAAATGTCCCTTGCTTTTTTTTCGGCGGCAAGCTGGGCATCCTGTTCAATCTTGTTCAGAAGTGCCTGGGCATCATGCTTGGCATCGTTTTCAAGGTTCTTGATTATAAGATCCTTTGCCTCTTGCTTTGAAAGACCTGATATGCGTTCCAGTTCTTTACGGTATTCTTCTTCCTGAACTGCAAGAGCCGCTTCTTTCTTTTTCATGATTGCAGCTCTTTCGTTGAATTCCCGTTCCTTTTTCTCACATTCGGCGGCTTTTTGGTCTACAAGTTCTTCCTTCTTGTTTACCCTGGCTTCATAACGCTGCACTTCGGCGCGTCTTTCCCTGTTCTCCCGCTCCTGCTGGTTTCGTTCGCGAATGAGTTCGTCTTTGCCGTTTAGCAAAATTTCTTTTTTCTGAGCTTCAGCTTCTCTTATAGCTTCCTGTTTTACACGTTCTGCTTTTTGTTCTGATGCAGATAGTTGAAATCTGGCATACAGCCAGCGAATAATCCATCCAAGAACGATTCCCGCAACCGGAAGAGCGATGAACAAAACTATGTTCTTCATTCTCTCATCTCCTTTGCAAAATTATAGAATAGTTCAGTCGCTATAATAGAATAATAAAATACTATTGTCAAATGGAATAACGTTTTGTAAATTATCGTGTTTTATAGTTTTCCGTCTGAAATTTGTCGTTTATCAGGCGCCATGCCACAGAGCCGGGTTTTAAACTGTTTGGGATTTTGTCTTTTGAAAACCATTTTGCCTCGAGAATTTCTTCTTGTTGGACGGAAACTTTTCCCGACTCGTATTCTGCGGTGAACGCCATCATCAGTTGGTTTGGGAACGGCCAGCTTTGGCTTCCTTTGTAGACGGGATTTTTTACGGTTATGCCTGTTTCTTCAAGGACTTCACGCGCCGCCGCCTGTTCGGGTGTTTCTCCTGCTTCGATGAATCCTGAAACGCATAGAAAATCTTCGGGATTCCGTTTTGCATGGCGGACAAGGAGCATTTTTTCTCCGTCTTTTACAAGGACGATTACGCATGGATCTGTGCGTGGAAAATATATCGTTTTGCAAGAACGGCATTCCATGGCGGAAAGCGTCTTGCTGTCTGAAAGCCGTTTTCCGCATTCCTGGCAGAATTTCATGGAAGAGCGCCATTTTAGGATTGTCCTTGCCCTTGAAAAAATAAAAATTTCTTCTTGTGTTCTTGAGGCGAACGTGGCTCTAATCGGAACGGAAACCGACTGGAACGGGAGGAGCGGAATGTCGCTTTCTTCAAGCATGAGCGCGGCGTAATGAAACTGGTCTTCGTAGAATGCGTTTTTTGCTTTCACGATTTTTAGCGTCTGGGAAAATTCTTTTTGGGTGGGAAGGGAAAGGTCTTTGTGAAGGAGAATCTCTTTTCCGATAAGTAGGAGAAAATATTTTGCCTCTGAAATATCTAATTTTTCGTTTGGAAGTTTGATGAACGCCATGCGGACAATTATAAATCTCTTTTGTGAAATTGCTCAATCGGAAAAGTACGATGAAAAATCCCGGCATTTGTGCTATGATTTTTTCATGAATCTGAACGACAAGCGGGCTATGGCATACGGAAAATCCAGTTCATATGCCGAAAAAAAAACTGACACCAAAGCGGATGGAGTTTTTCAATCTTTGAAGCAGAACGAAAACGCCGGAAACATTCTTTATAAAGTTCCCGGAGCGGAAAAAAAATCCGGGGAATCCGTATACAGGCGGGTCGCAAAATTTCTTTTGATAATCGGAACGGAGCGTTCGTCCGAAATATTGCGGCATCTTAGCGAGGAACAGGTCGAAAAAATTGTTCCTGAACTTGCGACGATTCGTAGCGTTGGTACGGACGAAAGAGAAGTTATTCTTGCCGAATTTGAAGGTCTTGCAAACCGCACTTTTGAAAACGGCGGAAAGCAGACTGCGTTCACGATTCTTTCAAAGGCGTACGGACCTGAAAAAGCCGAAGAGATGGTTTTGAAGGCAACCGCCGCTCCTACTTCCGAACCTTTTGAATATCTAAAATCATGCGATGCGGAAAAAATAGGTCTTCTTCTTGACGACGAAAGCGCAGGCATTCAGGCTTTGGTGCTTTCGTATGTAGAACCCAAAAAGGCTGCCGCAGTGATAAACGGAATGAAAAGCGAGGCGAAAAAAGATGTCGTCCGTCATCTTGCAAACCTTGGTTCGGTGAACCCGGATTTTTTGCATCGAGTGAGTAACGCCATGCGTGAAAAATCAAACGCAATCCTTACGGAAAAAAGTTCCCGTCTTGACGGAAGAAACGCTTTGGCTCAGATTCTGAAAAACATGGCTCCGGGTTCGGAACGTTCCATAATAGATTCGCTTTCGGCGGACGACCCCGAACTTGCCCTTGACTTGAAAGAAAGGCTTTTTACGATGGACGATGTTTTGAACGCCGACGACAGGTTCATTCAGGATTACCTAAAGCCGCTTTCCGACATGGACATTGTATTTTTGATTGCCGGAAAAAATCCTGAGTATCGCAAAAAGATTTTGGGCTGCGTTTCGTTGGGACGAAAAACCAAAGTCCTTGACGAGGAAAGCGTGAATAAACCCATATCGCGCATTGAATGCGACAAGGCTACCGCACATTTTTTGACATCGCTGAGGTCTTCGTTCGACGCAGGGCATCTTGTGATAAAAGGGCGGAACGACAAGGATTATATCTAGCCTACCACCTTACGAACGCCGCTTGCACAGTGAAATTTTTCCCGAGCAAAGTTTCCCGCCTGTTCGAGCCGAATTTCGTGTTGCATGAGGTGCATTCGTCAAGGATAACGATGTTTTCGTCCGATATTCCGCTTTGTATCAAGAGATTTAAGTTCGCTTTTTCAAGGCTCAATGCGTAGAGTTTTCCGCCGGAATTATTCCATCTTTTTTTATGATTTTTGTAGGCCTCTGAAGTTTCCGGAAGTTCGTGGACGCAATCGTCTCCAAAATTGTTCTTGAAAAAGACGGCGCGTTCTTTTTCGACCGTGTAACAGCACGAGCGAATGTGTGCGCTTATGGCGACCGATATGTCCTTGGGCTGTGAGCCGAAATTTTCTTCCATCTTTTTTATTGCGTTGATTGCGATTCCGGTTCCTTTCCAGCCTGAATGGACGATTGCGAACGATTCGGTTACGGAGTCGAAAAAATAAATTGCAAGGCAGTCGGCTACCGTTACCGTCGGCATAAGGCATTTTTCTTTTGTTACGATTCCGTCGGCAATCATATGGTCCGTGTCGCCTGAAAAATCGGCGCAAACGACTGTTTTTGTGTGGTCAAGCTGAACCTCGCATATTTTGGGAGGATGGACACGAGAGGATTCTCTCCCGATTTTTGCAAGGGTCTTTTTCCTTTTTGGATTT
Organism: uncultured Treponema sp.; assembly: GCA_905372235.1. Taxonomy (GTDB): domain Bacteria; phylum Spirochaetota; class Spirochaetia; order Treponematales; family Treponemataceae; genus Treponema_D. The sequence goes on along the minus strand of CAJPOF010000030.1, from coordinate 4,962 downwards.
TCTTCAGCCCATCTGAACCGCATCGAGCCTGCGCTAAGCAGCGTCATTCCCCATAAGGGGGCGTTTTCAAGGAGCGGAACTCCATTTTTATAGAACGGAAGCGTGATAAAATCCGCGGATTTTTCTTCAAGTTTAAGGCGCGTCATTTCTGATCGCTCGGTAAATCAAGCGGTTCGATTTCCACAAGGACTTCGTGCATTACGGTAAGTGTTTCAAGCGTTACTGCCATGGATTCTCTGAACGCCTTGTTTTCGCTGTTTCTTATGGTCATCAGGTTTTGAAGAGATGCATATTCTTTGTCCGTGCGGGTTTCGTCCAAAATGCCGTGGAAGATTTTTTCGATTTCTTTTGCGGCATCGCAGAAAATCTTTCCGCACGTCCGGATTTTTGTCTCTGCGTTTATGAGCATCGATGTTACAAGCTGCTGCGCTTTTATGGTGTGCGTGTGTTCCGTCTCGTATTTTTTGAAAACGCTTCCCACTGAGCCGTCGATTTCGATGGAATCAAGGAAAATCGTCACCTGCTGTATGATGTCGACCATGTCGTTTATGGCTTCCGCAAGCGAAGTCCTGTTTTCTTTTTTTATGAATATTCCTTCGAGGATTACGGTGTTAAGGCAGTCCATTACGGATTCCGCTTTTGTTTCCGTAAACCAGCCCAAAAGCCCTGCCGTCATTTCGCACTTGAACTGAAGCCCGCCCCAAAGACTTTTCCACGGTTTTTCCCTGAGTTCGGGGAACGATTTTAGGTTGAACTTTTCTTCAAGGATTTTGGAAAGCTGTTTTTTCTTTTTGTCTCTTAGCCAGCTGACCCATCTTGAGCCGAACAGATTTTTCCATTCGTCCTTGAATTTCATAAACCAATCTTCTCCGCCGCCGGAATTTGCAGGCTGCCATTCGTAGTCTGAGAATATGACTTTTCCAAGCGATGAGATAGGAATTGTCGCCACAAACATTTGTATCGATGAAAAACTTGAAATCGCTTTTGTCATGAAATCTTTTAAGACTTTCTGCACGTCCTCGTTGGTTGAGTTGTGCTTTAGGCTTTCCCGTTGCGTAAAAAGGAACAAGGATTCAAGCGCTTCCTTTGGAATGGGCGTTGTGTCCTGCAAAACCCGAGCGAACGCAGGATAGTCGATTTGGGCGTTCATGAACGGACAGGTGTAGTTCGAGGAAACTATGGCTGTGAACTGAGACGTAAAATGTATGAAAGGAAGTTCTGAAAACTGCTTCAGCCATGTAAGGCTTCTTACTGCGGAATAAAGTTTTTCCTTTGAGGTGCGGTCGATTGTCTTCAAGTCGTTTTCCATTCGTTTAAGCAAAGAAGATTTCAGCTCGTTCGTGGCTTCCTTGTCGAACGGAATGGTGTACGGATCTGCGTCGGCGGCTATTTTTTCTGAAATTCCGGGTGCGACAAAAGTGCTTAAAAAAACATAGAATTTTCCGGGATTTTCGTTTGCGGTGGAAATATACGGCTTAAAAAAATCGGCGCACGATTTTATTTCCTTGAGTTTTTCGTAGAAAAGCGACTGCAACAAATCGTTGTGTACATCAAGCGTTCCGGGGTGGTTTCTGTTTATCTTGTTTTTGAGGATATTTATCAGGTCGTCGTTGTATATGGCTTTTTTGCTTTGTTTTGTAAGAACCGAACGAATCCACAGTATGAGTTTGTAAAGCATCGGCTCGTTATTGTATTTTGTATCAAGTAATCCGCCTTCCTCGTTCATCGCGGAGTGAAGGAGACGAATTTCCTGCTCGTTGTTATGGTTCAGATTTTTTAATAACTGTTGTCTTTCGTCCGCACTGATGCCAGCGACCAGCTCGTCGAAAGTGGATTTTTTGTCTCCGTAACTCATGGAAAAATTATAAGGTATTTGATGTGTAAAATCAATTTACCGTATTCTCTTGAAAATCTGTCTTTGCTTATATTTTTGTCGCTGTTGTGCTATCATTGGATTTATGAAAATCGATTTTCCAAAAAATTACAAAGGTTTCGACCTTATTTCTGAAAACTATGTGCCTGACTGCAAGGCAACAGGAATATATCTAAGACACAGGACTACGGGTCTTGAGGTTTTTCATCTTGTGAACGACGACCCGGAAAATCTTTTTGCCTTTGCCTTCAGAACTCCCGTCAAGGATTCTACAGGTGCCGCCCACATCATGGAACATTCCGTGTTCTGCGGATCTGAAAAATTTCCGCTTAAAGAGCCGTTTACAAACATGATGAACCAGAGCGTGAACACATTTTTGAACGCAATGACATATTCGGATAAGACAGTCTATCCTGCCTCTTCTATGGTGAAAAGCGACTATTTCAATCTGCTTGATGTATATGCGGACGCTGTGTTTTTTCCTCTGCTAAAAAAAGAGGCGTTTCTGCAGGAAGCGCACAGGCTGGAGATGGACGAGAACGGCGATTTTTCGATTCAGGGGGTAGTCTACAACGAGATGAAGGGAAACTATTCTTCATTCGATTCTGTAGCCGCTGAAATCCAGATTAGAAGCCTTTTTCCCGGCTCGAATTATGCCTTTGATTCGGGCGGAGACCCTATTGAGATTCCGACGTTTACGTACGAGGCGTTCAAGGAGTTCCATCAAAAATATTATTCGCCCGAAAAATGCCTTCTTTTTCTTTGCGGAAACATTCCGACCGAAGAGCAACTGGACTTTCTTGAAGAAAAACTTATTTCCCGCCTTGAAAACAAATATCCAAAGGCAAGCGATTATTCTTCATATCCCCATGTTCCGGAAGAATTTTCCCGCATGGAAGTTTCAGAAAAAATCGATGGACCTTGCCGAATAAAAAAGACCGCGCCTTCCAGCGGTGCTACGGGTTCACTTTCTGTTGCGACTTGGAATTGCGGAGATACGGTAGATCTTGAATCTTATATGGAATGCGCATTCCTTGCGGAAATCCTTGTCGGAAACGACGGCTCTCCTTTGACCAAGGCTTTGGTGGATTCAAATCTTGGAGACGAACTTGCCCCGATTTCAGGAATTTCTAACGAGACAAAAAATTTTACAATCTCTTTCGGACTTAGCGGAGTAAAACAGAAGAACGAAGAAAAAGTATTCGATGTCATAATGGATGCCCTGAAAAAAATATGCGAAAATGGAATCGGAAAAAAAGACCTTGAGGCGGCTGTGATGTCTGCTGAAGTTTCCAACAGGGAGACAGAAAGGCACGGCGGACCTTTTTCCCTGACGTTGCTGGACAGAACCTTGAACGCCTGGAATTACGGAGAAGAGCCATATCGAGGTCTTCCATATAGAAGCACATTCGAAAAAATCAGGTTGCGCGCGGAAGAAGATTCTTCTTATGTGCAGAAACTTATTGAAAAATACATTTTGAATAACAGGCAATGCGTCTTTCTTTCTGTAGAGCCTTCTTCTTCATATTTCAAAGAACGGGAAAAATCGGAAAAGGAAATGACGGCTTTTCTTTCCGCCAAAATCGACAAGGAAAACCTCAAAAAAGAACTCGATGCGCTTCACGCATACCAGCAGTACCACGAAAACGAAGACGATGTTCGCTGCATCCCGGACCTTGACATAAACGAGCTTGAGACAGCCTCGCCAAAATGCGGAACGGAACTTTCGTTCATCAAAAACGGAAATCAAGAAATCCCGTTTTTCAAAAACATCCAGAACACAAACGGGCTTGCCTATCTTGAAGTCGGCTTTCCGGTTGATGCCCTCAAGCCCAAAGATTATAAACTCCTTTCGATTTTTTCGTATTTTTCCACAAATTGCGGCTGGAACGGAAAAAACTGGGCTGAATGTTCGCTTGAAGCAGGGTGCAGAACCGGCGGAATCGGAACAAGAATCCTTTCTCAGGAAATGCCTGCGACAGAAAATTCAAAGGCGATTTTTAATAGGTACAAAAAATACAATTTTTGCGGACGTGATTGGATTTTCTTTTCCGTGCGTCTGCTTTGCGAAAAGGCGGAGGAAGGGCTTGAGCTTTTTGCCGAATGTGTTTCTGGCTATGAATTTACAGATAAAAAAAGGATGAAAAATCTTTTGGGCGAAATAAAAAGTGCGGTGAAATCTTCGGTTGTTCCGCACGGAAACAGATACGCCTCGACGCGCGTGCAATGCGCAAAGACACATTCGGGGGCGGTCGATGAAATCATAAAAGGTTTTTCTCAATATTTTTTCGTAAAAAAACTTTCCAAGCGAAAAATCGGTTTTCTTTCAAAAGAATTTTCAAGAATCAAAAATATTCTGTCTTCATCAGGCTCGATTTTGAGCCTGACAGCGGACGAAGATACAGCGGAAAAAATTGAATCGATGCTTCCGCTGTTTTCCAAAAATGCAGGGCTTCGTCCTTTGGTAGAATTCACTGGCTTTGACAATGATGCGTTCATGCGAGAACTGATTGTCCCCGGAAAAAAAGAGCTTTCGCCTTATGAGATATTTCAGGTTTCAAGCCAGGTTGGTTTTGTTTCCACGGCGATTGACAGCGCATTTTTCGGAACTAAGGAAAGTGTCGCCGAACTTCTTTTGTCGCACTGGCTTTCGGGAAATCTGCTTTGGGAACGCATAAGAACCACGGGCGGCGCATACGGGGCATATGCCGCAAGCGCAAATCTTTCGGGGCATTTTCTGTTTCAGACTTTCAGAGACCCAAGCCCGTTCAAATCAATTCAGACTTACAAAGCCTGCATAAAAGATGCTTCCGAGACCATGATTTCCGAAGAAGAATGCAAAAGGTCTATAACGGGAACATACGGAGATGAGATCCAGCCGCTTTCTCCTTTCGCAAAGGGAAGGGTAGACCTTACAAGAATGCTTTATTGCATAAGCGATGAAGACCGTTTTCAAAAACTTAAAGAGATCAAGGCTCTTACTCCGGATATGATGAAAGAATGCGCTTCCAGAATCCATGAAAATTCCTTTGGAATGAGAACCATTGTTGTCTGCTCAGCGGCGGAACTTCGCAAAAGGACAGAAAATG
>CAJPOF010000029.1 GCA_905372235.1 uncultured Treponema sp. | reverse complement strand
GATTTTTATTTTACAATTTATTTGGGCGAAGCGCATCTTCCAAGCGGCGTTCCGCTGCCCGCTATACGCTCGGTCTTTTGAAAGCCCCATCACGGGGCTTTCAAAATCCTGCCTTCGGCACAGCTCCATGCCTTGCGCGGTTTTAACTTAAAAAAAATAAAAACACCAAAGCGAAAACTTTTATTAGTGAATCGAAAGACTAACAGGCTTTTGCCCAGCCCTTTTATTCCCCCCCCCCTAAAATCTTTATACGTGTTGTTCCTTGCCCGGATTTCGGTTATCATCGTTTTTCGATGAACGCCGTCTCAGTTAAAAATGTCAGTTTTTCATACGAAAACGCCAAAAAACCTGCAGTAGACAATCTAAGTTTTGACTTGGAAGAAAATTCTTATACGGTTCTTGCTGGCGTGAACGGAAGTGGAAAAAGCACCGTCTCAAGGATAATCGCCGGGCTTCTTGAGCCTGCGTCAGGTTCTGTTTCAGTGCGGGACGGTTTTCGGGTGGGAATCGTGTTCCAGTCGCCTAAAGACCAGATTATCTGTTCGGTTGTGGAGCGAGATACCGCTTTTGCTCCAAAAAATCAGGGGCTTTCCAAAACCGAAGTCGAATCCGTTTCCCGTGCATCTCTTTCTGCCGTCAGACTTCTTTCATATGCCTCTCGAAGGTCTATGTCGCTTTCTCTTGGGCAAACGCAAAAACTCGCCCTTGCAGGAATAATCGGCATGAATCCCGATGTGCTTATCCTTGACGAGGCGCTTTCTATGCTTGATCCGTTTTCAAGACGGGAAATATTCGATTTTCTGGACGACTTTCATAAAAAAGGAAAAACTATTCTTCATGTCAGCCACGAAAGCGAAGCCGTTTTTCGGTCTGAAAAAATAATCATGATGGAAAAAGGGCGGCTTTTGTGGCATGGAAGCCGAAACGATTTTCTTAAAGGCGACGGATTTTCGCATTATCGGAAAGTATTCGCCCTTGATTTTGAGACAAATAAATTCCGTGCGGAAAACATCGCTGAAAACGGCGAAAATATCGGGCGATTTATAAGAAACGAAAAAAAATTGCCTTCCGCCAAAGAAATTTCTTTGACAGCCGAAAATATTGTCTTTTCTTATACGGACTCAGATTCTCCGGTGCTGGACGGCATTTCTTTTTCTCTTAAAAAGGGGACGCTTATATCTCTTACCGGAGCTTCGGGCAGCGGAAAAACAACGCTTCTTGAAATCCTTTCGGGGCTTCGTTCCTGCACTTCTGAAAGTTCGGCGATATATGCGCTAGGTCGCCCTGCGCTTGCTCAGCAGAACAGCGATGCGGCTTTGTTCGAGACCTTTGCCGTCGATGACGTTGCGTTCGGACCTGCAAACCGTGGGAAAAAAGGCAAACTTCTTGTATCCGCTGTAAAATCCGCCATGGAAAAAGTTTCGCTTCCATTCGATGATTTTTCGTCCCGGCAGACTTTTACTTTGTCCGGCGGAGAAAAACGCAGGCTTTCGCTTGCAGGCATAATAGCCATGGATGCGGACGTTTTTCTGTTCGATGAGCCTACGGCAGGTCTTGACGGCGAGGCTCGCTCGAAAATCCTTTTGCTTATGCAAAATCTCTGCGACGAAGGAAAAACGGTTCTTTTTTCAACCCACCATGCGGACGAAGCGGATTTTGCCGACGAGCATTTTCATCTTGAGGGCGGTAAAATCGTAGAAAATCCTGAAAATATTTCCGAAGAAAAAAATCATGCGGAATCAAATTCGAATGATTTTCCAGTCGGAGCTGAGGATTCTTCCTATAACGGAATGGAAAAAAAACATTCCGAAAATGAAAAAAGCGGCGTTCAAAAAACAAGTTCCGTTGATTCTGCCGAGAATGTGCGTAAAAAACGGGAAAGCCAAAATTTCTTGCTTGAACGGCAGTTTCCGCTTGAAGGCGTAAAAATTCTTAAAAATCTTCAGGATTTTTCCGAAATCGGTCTTTCAGGCTCTTCGTCCCTCGCTTCTGAGAAAAAAATTGCTCCATTGAAAAAGATTCTGCCAGCCGCAAAATATCTTTTATTCATCGGAATATTCGTTTCGGCACTTGTCGTAAAACCGCTTTGGCTTTGCGGTCTGTTCGCTTTTCTCAGTTTTGTGTACGCTTTTTTTTCGGGCTGTTTGCTAAGACGGCTTTTTTCCGCAATGGTAAAAGTCGTGCCTCTTCTTTTGTTCTTTTTTCTTGTGGAATTTATGTTCGCTCCGGTTCCTGCCGGTGAAACGCCTTTTGTCGATTATGCGTTTTTCAGCGTTTCGATGGGAAAGATTTTTTTCTGCATAAAAACTTTGCTCCACACGGAAGCCGCGTTATGCTCCATAATGGCATTTGTGGCATCGGCGGACGAGAACGATATTATAGACGGGCTTGAAACGCTTCTTTTCCCGCTGAAAGTCATAGGTGTCCCCGTAAGGTATCCTGTGATTCTTATGGAAATAATTTTCCGATTTGTTCCGCTTTTGCTCGAAGAGGCAATCTGCATAATTAAGACCCAGCTTGTTCGAGGTGCGTTCGGAAAAGCAAAAGGCTTCGTAAAAAAAATAAGGGCAGTCGTTCCGCTTTTTGTTCCGCTTGTGATACGAACCATAAAACGTGCCGAAATCCTTGCTGACGCTCTTACGGCGCGCGGATTCAAGTAGTTCCGATTCCGATTCCGTGGAAATATAAAAAAAACTTTGACGTTTTAAGAATCTACCCGTAAAATTAGTTGCCTAGAGAGAAAGCAGAGGTTTTAATGGATTCGAGAATTTTTAGAATGTCCGTGTTGATTGGTTGTTCCGTCATCTATTTTTTGATTGTTTTTACGATGCCTTTAAGGGTAAAAATGATATTGAAAAAAGCCGGAAAACCTGTGTATCTGGCAAAAGGCAAAATGCTTGCGCTACAGATTTTTATAATCGTTTGCAGTGCGGCAATTATCGCCATCCTTGTTTTTAGGGAACTCGGTTTAATCGGAGATTCAATCGCCTGTCTTGTTGCGATTTTGGGTGTCGCCATGGGAACTGAAGAACTGGCTCTTTACAGGCATTGCGGAGTTTACGAAAACGGAATAATAAATGCAGGGCATTATTTGGCGTTGAGCGAAATTCATTCTATTCCAAGGTTGAAAGTTTCTTCGTCGTCTGAGAAAGATGATTTTACTTCCGTCAGGCTGCTCACGGACAAAATGGGAAGCGTAACTTTGTTCTACGCAAACTCCGAAGATTGCGCCGCCGCAATAGACGCAATCGTAAAATTAAAACCGTCTTTAAAACCTTAAAATGCGTTTTTAGGGCGGCAAAGCGGACGACTGAAAAAGCCTTTTGTGGCTAAAAATGCGGTGATTCCAATACGACTTTTTTGCACCGCAAAAATTATTGTTACCGAATATTTTCCTTTAACTCATTTTTGCAAAATGCGTTAAAAATATTTTTTGAAATTAAGTGATTATGGAGAAAACATGAAAAGCAAAAAACATCATTTTTTGTGGATTTTTGCGTTGGCGATTGCGCTTGCTTTTACGTCATGCGTCGATTATGTGCAGTCGATAACCTATAAAAATGGAAAATACCATATTTACTATAAAATCACGATGTCAAAAGTCCTTTCTGCATTGGACGATAAAAATTTCGAGGGACCTTTTGACAGTTTCCTTGAAGATTTGCTTGATACGATTCCCGACAATGCGCAGATAAACAAAGTTGAAAGCGAATCCGAAGACGGCGTTGAAATTTTCATAAAAATAGCGCCAGGAACAATGGATGAAACTGAAAGATTTTTCTTGCCCACGATTCAGGGGAGAGAATGTTATATCCCGTTCCTGCTGGGAAATGAGCAGGACATTGATGTGATGGATGACTCTTTCAACTGGTCTGATTATTATGCGCAGGAAATTGCGGAAGCGATGATGGATTTTGCAAAATGCAGGGTCATGGTGAGCAAAAAAATAATCCCGGACATGAAAACCGCTTATTTTCAGGGAAAAGAGAACAGAGATTATGTGATTCCGTTTTTCGATTACGGAGATGCGTTCTGCCTAGAAATACCGTTCAATATTTTGTTTTCGTCTGCTGATTATTATTTTGATGAAATCGTTATTGTCCGAAAATAAAATTTTTCGTTCTGACTTGGAAGCGGATATTTCCAAATCAAGAATGTGCGGCAGATTTTCTGAAACGCTTTCGGACTTCAAATCTTTTTACGAATTTTCAGTGCTATAGACAAAAAAACTATTCCTTGATATTATAGCCGTGTTATTTGGTGTCTTACCCAAGTGGGAAGGGAATGGTCTGCAAAACCACTATGAAACAGTTCGATTCTGTTAGACACCTTGCAAAGGAACTCAAAATCGAGTTCCTTTTTTTTCGGGCTGGTCATGGCAAAGCCGCAGTCCGTGTACATATTCGGTGTTGTTCAAAAATTGCTTTTGGGCAACACCTTTTTTGTTTGTTGCGGCGCAGTGTAAACAAAATCCGAAACTTGATATAATCGCAAAGATGAAGAAGTTTGGAATTGTGGCGATGTTTTTTGTGGGCTTCTCGATTTTTGCCCAGCAGAACACCTTGTCCGGCGACGATATAGATTTCTGGTCCGATATGCCTTCGGAAAAACTTTCCACGCTGATTGTCTCAAAAATGACGGACGAGGAACTCCTTTCGCAAATCCTTATGTTCGGTTGGGCAGGGCAAGAGCCGAATCCGCTTTTATACCACTGGGTGGGCGGAATCGGTCTTGGAAGCGTAAAAATTTTCGGCTGGAACACCGACGACATTCATCTGGTGGCAAAATCCATCGCCAGCCTGCAGAAATCGGCGGCTTCCCGTAGGTTTAAAATTCCTCTTTTTGTGGCGACCGATCAGGAAGGCGGCTGGATACGGCACGTGAAAGGCGAAACCTTGGTAACGCCCGGAAACATGGCGATTGGCGCGTCCGGCTATCCGGTGGACGCATGGTACAGCGCATATTACATAAGCCGAGAGATAAAAGCCCTTGGAATAAACATGAATTTTGCTCCGTCCGTGGATCTTTTTACGAACCAAAATTCCACGATAATCGGAACACGCTCATTTGGAAATTCCCCAGAAAATGCCGGAATCTTGGGGCAGGCGTGGGCAAGCGGAAGCCAGGCGGCAGGCGTAATTCCGACGGCAAAGCATTTTCCGGGGCATGGAGACACCGAATTCGATTCGCATATACATCTTCCGGTGATTGACATAGATTTCGAGACATTCACAAACCGGGAACTTTCTCCGTTTGTTTATCTTATAAAAAACGGCATTCCGGCGATAATGTCGGGGCATCTTGCGTTCCCTAAGATTGACCCAAGCGGCGCACCCGCTTCGCTTTCAAAATATTTTCTTACGGATTTGCTAAGAACTCAACTCGGTTTTGACGGGCTTATAATCACGGACGACATGATGATGAGCGGAGACACGATTTATGCGGGTTCTCTTAGCAATGCATTCAAAATGGCTATAGAAGCTGGAAATGATATTGTGATTTCTTCAAGGACTGCGAGTTTGGACGAAGCCCTATGGGTAAACTCTCTTTCTTTGATGAGGACAAATCCTTTGTTCAAAGAAAGGGTGAGCGATGCGGCTTACAGGGTCGTAAAGGCAAAACTGGACTATTTTAAGGGAAAAAATCCCGCGCCTCTTTATCCCGACCCCACAAAAATATCGCTTTCAATTCCCGACAAGGACGGAGACGCTTTTTTTCTTGGGCAGGCATGCCGTTCCGTAACAAAACTCAAGGCGTCGTCAATCCCGATTTCCGCAAAAGATTCTGGGAACGTGCTTTTGGTCGGTTCACTTCCGGGATTTTTCCGAGCAGGAAAAAAACGTTTTCCCGATTCCGATGAATATAAATTCAGCTACGAACTTGGTCCGAACGAAACTTTATGGGTGATGGAAAATCTTCCCGGTGTTGTAAAAAAATACGATACGGTGATTGTCTGCGTTTCCAGCGAACGGAGCGCATTAATCGCAAAATCGCTAAAGGGATCAGGGAAAAAAGTTGTCGTTCTTTCGATAATGACTCCCACAAATTCCGATGAGCTGATGTGGGCAAGCGATGTGCTTGCAGGGTACAGTTACTCCGATTATACGTTTGACGCTTTGTTCGGAGCTTTGTGCGGAGAATTTGAGAGCCGTGGGAAAAAGCCTTTTTGACTTCCGGGAAAAACTCAGTTCGTTCTGTGTTTTTGGGGAATCCTGTCGATTCCTATTTGCGCAAGTTTCTTGAAAGTTCCAGGAATTTTTCCGAATTCCATATTGTCGTAAATCGAAAGAATTTCTGAAAAAATGGCATAGGCTTCGCCGTACTTTTTACGTGTAAGATACATATGTCCCAATTCGTAACGAGCTTCTATATAGAGATTTATGTCCTCGCCGTATTTTTCGATGACGGCTTTGTAGCAGGTTTCGGCTGCTTTGTAATTTCCTATGTCAAGCGCATCCTGACCCATTTGGATAAGCTGAGTTGCAGTTGCGTTCTCTGAGATTGAGGGAGTCGAAGAACATGAGACAAATAATATCGGCATGAAAAATACGCATAGAATAGTCGTTAGTGCTTTTGTCATAATGCGTTACAGTTTACATTTTATGCGTTTATTTGTCTACGAAGCGTTGCGGCGGAGTAACTGTCCAGACGGCTTCCATCGGCTCGTCCGTGTTGTTTTCAATGATGTGGGGCGAACTTGCAGGAAACGAAACGCTGTCACCCGAACGCAGCGTATATTCGTGTGCTTCGTGGTTGAGCGTACATTCCCCTTTTAGAATCAGACCGAATTCGTGTCCTATGTGCCCGTATGAACCTCTGTGCGTGTGGCAATGCGGCGGAATCTTGAGCATATAAGTTTCAAAAGAATCGTTCATGCTTTCTCCCGTGGATTTTGCCAGTTGCTCAAAAATTATTTTGTCTTCCTTGATTACGGGGCGTTCGTCAGCACGTATTATGTGAACCGGATGTTTTCGTCTGTATTCTTCAAACAGGAATTCAAGGTTTATGTCAAGGACTTCCGCCAATGCAAGAAGGGTGTCAATCGCAGGGGAGACATGGTTTCGTTCTATCTGAGAGACAAGGCTTTCGCTCACTCCGGCTGCCTTTGCTATCATCTTCAGAGTGTAGCCTTTGTTTTCACGAACCTTACGAAGTTTTTCGCCGAATCGAACCGGAGTTTTCTTTGCGGGCGGAAGTTCATTTTGCAAAGGTGTCATTGCTCTGCTTCTCCTTGTTCAGTTCCGTCACGAATTTTATGAAGTAGTCTTCGAGCGTCTGATGCGGACCTGAAAGATTCATTCTTGCTCTTGCGCGGGCATTATCCCGTCGGATTGTGTAAAGCGAATAGAAATCTCTGTAGCCAAGTCCCGCATCGGCTTTTATATGTTCGTCAAGGAAAGAGGAAACTTCGTCCCGGTTTATTGCGGATATTCCCCTTGTTCTAAGGATTGAGCGAAGGTGAAGAATTTGTTCGTGCGAGATTCCAAAAAGGAATTCTTCCATCGCTTGAGCCACGTTTGGGTCTCCCATCTTTTGCTTTATAAAATGAATCCATTGCTCGTCCATTTGTATGGACATGAGAAGAAGTTCGCTTGTTCCGACCATAGTTCCGAATGCGGGGGCAAGTTTTCGTCTTGCATTCCAGACTGTTTGGAGAACAGGCGCAACGGATTCTATTGTCTGGTCGTTTCTGTATTCCCACAGAAGCAAAAGGGACATTGCCCATTCTCTGCGGAATTCCATCGGTTGGTTGTTGTCATTTATCAGATTAAGGTAAACATCTTCTGCCATCAGGGTGAACATCATAGTGATTGTTTCAAGTTGCAGAGCGTCCGTGAGTTTTTCGGGTGCATTAACGCTCTTACTTATGTTTGTAAAGGATGAGAATGTATGTATCTTGGATGCAATGTAGCCTTTGCCGAGAGTCGCTTTTGAAGGAAGCTGCAATGTCGTGTCGCCGGTATTCTGATGTTGTATAAGAGCATCGATTAAAAGTTGGGGCGTTCTTATTCCGCCCGCAATGTCGTGTCGTTCAAGCAACGAAGGAAAGCGGGCTATTGATTTTGCTAAAAGGCTCAAGTCTTTTAGGCGGGCTTCAAAAATCGGAACTCTTTCAGGTCGGTTCTGCTTTACGTAGCCCAAAAGTTCATCGTATAGGACTTTTTCTTTTGGAGTAAGCACACTGAATTCATCTTCGGAATTTATCGATTTTGTATTCTGATCATCGTAAAATTGGGAAATGTCTACCTGTGAAAATTCAAGTTCGTTGGAGTTCATAATCATCTGTTATTCCGATTATACAATGCAACCGAATACATTTTCAATGGAATATTTATTCTTTTGCGCCGATAATGAAAACATGAAAAAGAAGCTTTTTTCCTCCGCTGCGATTTTTTTTCTTGCCCTTGCTTTTTTGACTGCGGAAAATCCGCTTTCGCTCGGAAAGCCCGATATCCGACTTGCAGCCCAATTCAACAAAACTTCCGGTAAAATCGAGGGATACCATATTTTTATAAAGAAAAAGAATGGACTGAATTCCGTGATGCTCACTGAATCCGCAAAAGACCCTGAAGGAAAACGGAACAGTTATTCGCTAAGGGCGTATGAGTTCAATCCGATAAATGGAAACGAAATCCGCTATCTGAACGGAAAAATCCTTGATTCAAAATACGCAAAGTTCAGCCTTGTGGATTCCACAGCCGAAACCGACGGAAATTTTGGCGAGGCTTTTCATATTTTCGTTCCTTGCAAAGTGCATTACGGTTATCCGTGGGCAAGAAGCGGAACTCTTGACGTGAAAAACGGAACTTACATAAATATTCGTGCGTTTCAAAAAAAGTTTTGCGATTATACGGGCGCTTTTTTTGACAATCCGTTTATCATGAATCTTTCCAATTTGGATTATGCGGTTGTTCCGGACGGCAAAAACGACTTGCGCAATGAAAACGACATTTCGCCTTCCGATGAAAATTACGAAAAATCTGTGGATTTAGAAAATTCCGGAACGAAAAGCAAAACTTTTTCCGATTCCGAGGATAGCGAGAAAAAAGACGAAAATGTCCGCCCGGATTCGACTTCTTTCGGGCCTGTGAACGCCCCTGAAATTCTTGAAGAAAAATTCACTGACGAAAAGCCTTCCGATTCGTCGGAAAAAACTGAAGTTTTGGATTTTGTCGAAAAATCGGAAAGTTCCGCTCTTTCCGAAGAAGAAAAATCTAGCGGAAAACCGGAAAATTTTCTGAATGGCGGAGAAAGTTCATCTGCGGATGATAAAAAATCTTCCGAGAACGCAAGCGACAATTATCTTAACGACGGGCAGAAAAATGTAGAAAAAATTTATGATTCGCCTGAAGAAAATGCTGTTGATATGCACGAAAATTTCAATAAATCGAACGGCGGTGGCATTGACGGCAAAACTCGGTCTTCCGAAATCGTAGATTCTGAAAACGATTCGTCAATCGGAATGTAAGTGTGTTCTTCGGGGATTTTATGAAAAAAAGTTTCCTGTTTTTTCTTGCGGTTTTGCCTTCAGGCTTAGCTTTTTCGCAAAACAATCTGCTTGTAAAACCGGAGGATTTGCGCCTTGTTCCCGAAACGGCTCTGCAGGGAGCGGAACTCGGAAATTTTCAGGAAATCAAGGGCTATCATCTTTTTATACGGAAAATTCCCGGGCTTGAGTCTGTGATGCTCACGGAAACCACAAAAGATCCGTCCGGCGAGGCAGATAATTATGCCTACCGCGCGTTGGAACACAATGATGTGAACGGAGACGAAGTTCGCTTTTTGAACGGAAAAGTTTTGGATTCCGTGCATTCCAAGTTCAGCCTTGTGGATTCGACAGCCGAAAGCGACGGAAAATTCGGCGAGGCGTTTCATATTTACATTCCAAGCACGATTCAGTTCGGCTATCCGTGGACACGGAACGGAACTTTAAGCATCGGAAAAGGAACGTTCGTGAATATCCGTGCGTTTTCCAAAAAATATGCCGATTATTCAGGCGATTTTTTTGACAATCCGTATATGTTCAATCTTGGAAAAGAAAAAAGCGAACCGGTAGCAAAGTCGGAAAACAAAAACGCTTTAGAAAAAGTAGAAAATTCCATCGCTTTCGAACCGCCTTTGGAATTTTTTTTCGATGGAATTCCCTTTCTTACGGACGATTACAATCCCATCGCATCTGTAAAATTCGCCGAGATAGCGAATAAAATCGTCTATTCAAAAGGTCCTTCCTCAATCATCGACGACATAATTGACACTCTTTTGGAAATTGAGCCTAAAGACAAGGTTGATGCGGTTTTTGTGGTTGACGCAACGGGAAGTATGAAAGACGACATTGAAACAATCAGGCAGGGGCTTATTCCTCGCCTTTCGACATTGTGCCGCACGTTCGGTTCTTTGCGGCTTGGGCTGCTTTTGTACAGAGATTACGGAAGCAATTTTCGGTACAGGGATATGCCCGTTAAATTTTTTGATTTTACTAGCGATGCGGCGATTTTTGCCAAAAATCTGAACGGTTTTCATATCCGGGGGAACGAGGGCGGAGACATTCCTGAAGCCGTGTACGAAGGTCTTTACGGAGCTTTGACCTTATACCGCTGGAAAGGCGATTCCGTGAAAAAAATAATTCTTATAGGCGATGCCGAGCCGCATCCTGTTCCCAGGGGAAGCGGAAAATACACGAAGGAACTTGTCGAAATCACTGCGAATGAAAAAGGCGTTTCGATAACCGCCATAATCACACCGGACGAAAAATCCCGTCGAGGACGATAGTTTTATTTAAAATTGCAATCTATTTTTGCCGTCCGTGTTGAATAAGAATCCAATATAATTGTATAATTATAAAAATCAATATAAAGAGATGAATAAATATACATTTTTATACGTCTTTAGGAGATTTGAGTTATGAACACTAAACTTTCGGCAAAGATGTTGGGAAAACTTTCCAATCTTGCCATATTAAACGACCCGATAGACCCTTCTCTGTATGAAAAATATGACGTGAAGCGTGGACTTAGAAATTCCAACGGAACGGGCGTTCTTGTCGGGCTTACAAGAATAGGCGATGTTGTCGGCTACGAGATTTCGTCTAACGGAGAAAAAATTCCCGTTCCGGGGCGGCTTATTTACAGGGGCTACGATGTGGTGGACTTGATTAAGGATGCTGAAAAAAACGACCAGTTCTGTTTTGAGCAGTGCGCTTATCTTCTTTTGATGGGAGAACTTCCGACGCAAGAGGAACTTGATGTGTTCCGTGAATACCTGGGCTCGTTCCGGGCATTGCCGCCTAATTTCACTGAAGACATGATAATGAAAGCTCCGTCTGCCGACATAATGAACAAACTTGCGCGAGGCGTTCTGGCTTCCTATTCCTATGACAAAAATCCTGAAGACAGAAGCGTTCCCAACATAATGAAACAGTGCGTTTCATTGATTTCAAGGTTTTCTACGCTTGCCGCATACGGCTATCAAGCAAAGCTCCGCTACTACGACAACAAGTCCATGTTCATTCATAATCCCAAGCCGGAACTTTCGACGGCGGAAAACTTTTTGCGTCTTATCCGCCCCGATAAGACTTATTCCAAACTTGAGGCGGAAATTCTTGACCTTGCGCTTATACTTCATGCGGAACATGGAGGCGGAAACAATTCGTCTTTGGTCGTGCATGTGGTTTCTTCAACTGACACGGACACGTATTCTGCGATTGCGGCGGCGGTTGGTTCGCTTAAAGGAAGTCGCCACGGAGGAGCGAACATAAAAGTTGTCCAGATGATGGATGAAATAAAGGCGAACGTAAAAGACTGGTCGGACAAAAATGCGGTCAAGGACTATCTGTATAAAATCGCAAAAAAAGAAGCGTTTGACGGAAGCGGAAAGATTTACGGCATGGGACATGCGGTCTACACGATAAGCGACCCCCGTGCGATTCTTTTAAGGGAAAAAGCGGAGCAGCTTGCCAAGGTAAAAGGCTTTTCCGATGAGTTCATGCTTTATAGGACAATCGAGGAACTTGCTCCTGAAATCGTGATGGAAGTCCATAACTCAAAAAAGAGGATTTGTGCAAATCTTGACTTGTATTCGGGTTTTGTGTATTCCATGCTGAATATTCCTAGGGAACTTTTTACGCCTCTTTTTGCCATTGCCCGAATCGCAGGCTGGTCTGCGCACAGAATCGAGGAGGTTGTGGCAGGCGGACGAATCTATCGTCCGGCATATAAAAATGTTTGCGAAGAACGGCAGTACATTCCGCTTGAGGAACGAAAATAGGATTTTTGAAATATGAGTTCAGAAAGAATCGACAAAGTTTTTTCCCACGAGGGATTTGGCAGCCGAAAAGCGATAAAAAAACTCCTGAAAATTTCTGATGTTACTGTCAACGGAACAAGAATTCAGGATCCGGGATTTTGCGTAAATACCGATTCCGATGAAATCGCCGTAGACGGAAAACCAATCGCTTTTCGAAAGAATTTTTACATTATGATGAACAAGCCCGTCGACGTGGTAAGTTCCAACAAAGACGGTCTTCACAGAACGGTCTTCGATTTGCTGGACGGACGTTTCCATACGCCATATCTTGAAGAAAATCTGCATTTGGTCGGAAGGCTTGACATCGACACGGAAGGGCTTCTTCTTTTTACGACGGACGGCTCTCTTACCCACAGGATTACAAGTCCAAAAACTCATTTTCCAAAATCGTATTTTGTGACTTTGCAAAATGAAGAGAACGCCGAACGAAGGGAGCGAATAGCCAAGATTTTTGCAGAAGGAATGACGATTCCGCCTGAAGGAAAAGAACTTGCCGCTTCGCTTAAACCCGCTGAACTTGAATGGAAAGACGGAAAAAATTGCATACTTACGATAAGCGAAGGAAAATTCCATCAGGTAAAACGAATGTTTCTTGAAGTCGGGAATGAGGTCGCATATCTGAAGCGGATTTCAATCGGGCCGCTTTTGCTTGACGAAAATCTTGCCGTCGGAGAATATCGGGAACTTACGCAGGAAGAAATTGGTTCCCTGCTGAACGGCTAATTTTTAATCATAAAGGCGTTTTCGAAAATGCCGGGAGTGTTAATTGACGGACATTGAAATTGCACAGAAAAATGTCATGGCGAACATCGGTGAAGTCGCGGCAAAACTCAACATAAAATCAGATGAACTTGAATTTTTTGGACCTTACAAGGCAAAACTTACGATGAAAAAACTTCGCGAGTTCCTTTTTGCAAGTGATTCTCAGAAAAAAGGAAAACTGATTCTTGTCACGGCAATAACGCCCACGTCCGCAGGCGAAGGAAAGTCCACGGTTTCGATAGGACTTGGCGACGGACTTAGGAAAATCGGAAAAAACACAGTGATAGCGTTGCGTGAGCCTTCGCTCGGTCCTTGCTTTGGCGTGAAAGGGGGAGCTTGCGGCGGCGGATATGCCCAGATAGTCCCGATGGAGGATATAAATCTTCATTTTACGGGCGATATTCACGCAATTTCTGTAGCGAACAATTTGATTGCGGCGCTTATCGACAACCACATTCAGCAGGGAAACGAACTTGGCATAGACCCAAGGAGCATAACGTGGAAACGTTGCCTTGATTTGAACGACCGCCAGCTCAGAAATGTGGTGGACGGGCTTGGAAGCCGTGTTGACGGAACTCCACGGGAAGACCATTTTCAAATCACGGTCGCCTCGGAAATAATGGCCATAGTCTGCCTCAGCCGTTCGATTTCGGAATTGAAAGAAAGAATTTCAAAAATAATAATAGGAAAAAATTACAGAAAAGAAAATGTGTGTTTCGGTGAGCTAAAATGTACCGGTGCGGTGGCGGCTCTTTTGAAAGATGCGATAAGACCGAACATCGTGCAGACTTTGGAAAAAACTCCGGTTTTTGTTCATGGCGGACCTTTTGCGAATATAGCGCATGGCTGCAATTCTATAAATGCCACGTTAAGCGCGCTGGCTGCGGGAGACTATGTTGTAACTGAGGCGGGATTTGCCGCCGACCTTGGAGCCGAAAAATTCATGGATATAAAATGCCGTGTGTCCGGGATAAAGCCCAGCGCAGTTGTGATAGTGGCTACAATCCGTGCCTTGAAAATGCATGGCGGCCTTGAAAAATCGGAACTTTCAAAACCCGATGCGAAATCTCTTGAAAAAGGATTTTCCAATCTTAGGGCGCATATCCAAAATATCAAAAAATTCGGAGTTCCGTCCGTAGTTGCCGTGAACAGATTTTCAACGGACACTGACGAAGAAATTGCCATTCTTAAAAAACTCTGCGAGGAAAGCGGCTCGGAAGCCGTTCTGTGCGAGGCTTGGGAAAAAGGCGGAGAAGGTGCTTCCGCCCTTGCAAAAGCAGTTTCGGATATCTGCGACAAGAACGATTCTTCGTTCCGTCCGCTTTATGAAGATTCTCTTTCTTTGGACAAGAAAATCGAAAAAATCGCCACGGAAATCTATCACGCCTCTTCGGTCGAATTTCAGGCTTCATCGTTCAAGAAACTGAAGGAATTTGAATCGCAGGGTTATGGAAATCTTCCTGTCTGCATCGCAAAAACGCAGAATTCCATAAGCCACGACCCGAAACTTGTCGGAGCGCCTGAAGGCTATGTGTTCCCTGTAAAAGATGTTCAGTTGTATGCCGGCGCAGGATTTGTCGTGGTTTTCGCAGGCGACATAATGACAATGCCCGGACTTCCGAAAATGCCATCCGCATTGAACATAGATGTAGATGATGACGGAATTGTCTCCGGACTTTTCTAAAATATTTTTGGAATCGAAATAAGAGCCTTGCACATTTCGGTTTTGCCGTGAAAGTGCAATGCAAAAATTGTGCATTAAGGCATTGTTTTTAGAATAGATTTACGCTATTATATGCGAACCTTGATCCTGTAGCTCAGTTGGATAGAGCATCCGCCTCCTAAGCGGAAGGTCGTGCGTTCGACTCGCATCCGGATCATGTAAAGGCCGCTCCTTTTTGGAACGGTCTTTTTTTCTTAAAAATCGTAATATATCCCGCGCTTTGCAAGTCCCATAAATCCGTCCGGTGTAACATCAAAGTATTCCATTCTGTCGCCGTAGTGGCAAAGGAGGGTTTTTGCTTTTACGTCTTTTTCAAGCGTTTTGAGGTCTTCGTAGTACGAATGCACTGCGCTAGGAATAAAACTGCAGTCGTGGAATATTTGTTCTATGTTGTATTTTCCAAGAAGCCATTCCAGCAGGGGAAGGTCAAATTTTGTGTCTCCGGTAAAAATGATTTTTTCGTCTATGAGAAGCCCGATGGAATACATTCCCGTCTTCCAGTTGTTTTTTTCAACGAACTCATGTTTTGTCCTGAAAAGTTTTAGATTCAGGTTTCCTATGTCCACATTCATGAAAGGCCGTGGCGCTCCTTTTATCGGAACGGGTTTTATTTGGTCGAAATAGTCGTCAAGTTTCATTTTTTGGCGCACATTTTCTTCTCCCCTAAGACCCAGTCCGCCTTTCAAGGAATTTTTCCAAAGAGATTTTTTGAATCGGTCTTCGATGATAAGGTTTATCTTCTTGTTGTAAAGATACATGCCTGAAAGAGCCAGTTCCTCAAGTCCTCCGATGTGATCCGAATGGGCATGCGTCACAATTATATTTCTTATTTCCCTAAGACTTGTATTGAAATTGCGGAACGCAAGCGGACACAGAGTCCCGATATCAACAAGGACATGTTCGTTCCCTTTTATTATGAGAATATTATTGTCATAAAGTTTCTTAGTGAATGCGTTTCCAGTTCCAAGGAAAAACAAACTAAGTTGCCCTTTATTGGTGAACTCGATCTTAGAAACAAACTCTCTAATCTGCATTTAAACAATTATATCAGACCAATAGAAAATGTAAAATCATTTATTTTTGAAATGAGAAAAAATAGATTTCTTCTGATATAATTCTGCGTATGTGTGCAAGATGTTCCAAGTGTTTCCGTGCTAAAGAATTCTGTCTTTGTGATTGTATAAAAGAATTTGATTCCGGAATCAAATTCGTGTTCCTCATGCATCCCAAGGAATACAAAAGGCAACGTACCGGAACCGGGCTTCTTGCAAAGAACAGCCTTTGCGGCTCGGAGATAATAGTCGGAGTTGATTTTACGCAGAACGAGCGTCTTAAAACTCTTCTTGAAGACAAGTCGTATTATCCTGTTCTTATGTATCCGTCGGAAGATTCATGGAACGCTTCCCGCCCTGGCTTCAAGGAGACTATGGCAGGTAGAAAACTTCTTGCCTTGATTATAGATTCCACGTGGTTCTGTTCAAAAAAAGTTATCCAGCACAGCCCGAACCTTTTGCGGCTTCCAAAACTTAGTTTTTCGGGCGATTACAGGTCAATTTTTACTTTCAAAAGAGAGCCGCGACCGGAATGCGTTTCCACAATCGAAACTTGCTATTACCTTATAAAGGAACTTCAGCCTCTTGGGCTTGCATCAAACGCAAATCCCGAACCACTTATGAATGTGTTCAAGCAGATGATAAAAGACCAAATTCGTGCGGAAAATGAACGCATAGACGGATTGCGACCGAATGTTCATTCAAAGGATTTGCGCTACAGAAAGAAGAAAGAGATTCCCGATTATCTTGGGTTAAAGCCTTGCACATAAAAATCAGTTTTTGATTCCACTGATTGTTCGTTAAAAAGAAGTACCCCGTTCTACTAGAGGAGAAGAAAACTAGAACGGGGCGTAGGAGAAATCTTTTTTACTTGCGTTTATTATTTTGGAGACCAAAAGTAAAATTTTGGCGTTGGCTCACGCAAACCAACTTTGTTGAGTAAACTATAACATATTGTGCTTCTTTTTATTTATCTATTTTCTGTAGTTTTTTTATATGTTATGTATCTATTATGATTTTTGATTCCTGAAACGCCTTCTATGCTGGAAAATTTTAACTACATAAAAATATAGAAAATCCTATTTTGGAATCAAATTCATTGATTCTCATTTACTTTTGACATTGCTTAAAATAAATGTGATAATGCTAAATCTTTTTAGAACATAATGTCCGTTTTAGGAGCCACAATGTCCTCATTGCACCATGATTTTTTGATAGAAGACAGAGATTTCAAAGATTACGATGATTTCAGATGTCACTGCGCGTTAAAAACAATCAAAGATTTTAATTTTGCATACGACATAGTTGACCGCTATGCCGAAGAGTATCCGGGAAAAAGGGCATTGGTGTGGCTGGATGACAACGATGAGGAATATACGTTTACGTTCAATGATATTTCGAGGGAATCCAAGCGGGCGGCGTATTGGCTTACATCAAAAGGAATCAAGAAAGGCGATACCGTGATGTTGATTCTTCGCCGGCGTTATGAATGGTGGATTCTCATGAATGCCCTTCATAGAATCGGGGCGATTGTGATTCCAGCGACCGATCAGCTTCTTCAAAGCGACATAGAGTACAGGACTTGCGCCGCCGACGTTAAGATGATTATTTCGTATGACAATCCCCATATCCAAAGCGAAATAGAAAAAGCGATGCGGAAATCTCCTTCCGTGAAGAATCTTATTACAGTCGGAAAAATAAAGAGGGACGGATGGGATTCTTTCCACGAGGAATATGAACGGATGCCTGCTGAATTTCCAAGACCGCTCGGAGATGCCGCAACGCACAACGAAGATCCTATGCTTCTCTATTTTACGTCAGGGACATCGGGATATCCAAAAATGGTCCTTCAGAATTTTGATTATCCGATTGGGCATATAATCACCGCAAAATACTGGCACGGGGTCGTTGAGGACGGGCTTCACCTTACTATCGCAGAGACAGGTTGGGCAAAAGCCACTTGGGGAAAACTTTATGGACAGTGGATATGCGGAGCGGCTCATTTTGTGTATGACATGAACATGCTGAAGCCGGATAGGATGCTTTCGTTGATTTCTCAATATGGGCTTACGACTTTCTGTGCGCCTCCTACCGTATACAGATTTCTTGTTCGTCAAGATTTGTCGAAATATGATTTGAGCAAATGTGTGCGTTTTTCTACGGCGGGCGAAGCGCTGAACGGAGAGGTGTACAAAAAATGGTTCGAGCAGACGGGAAAAAAGATTTACGAAGGTTACGGACAAACTGAATCTACGATTCTGTGCGGAAATTTCATGGATACGCCTGTTCGTCCGGGTTCTATGGGAAGGCCGAATCCTCTTTACGACGTGAAAGTTCTTGATCCGAACGGAAAACCTGTCGCCGCCGGCGAAACGGGAGAACTTTGTCTGAATGTTTCGGAAAAACATCCATTTGGGCTTCTGACAGGTTATTATAAAGACGTTTCGCTTACTGCTGCCGCTTTTGACGGCGGATTTTATCATACGGGCGACAATGTGTACATGGATAAAGACGGCTACGTCTGGTTTGTGGGAAGAAAAGACGACATAATAAAATCTGCGGGCTACAGGATAAGTCCTTTTGAGGTGGAATCAATATTGCAGAAGCATCCTGCAGTCTTGGAGTGTGCGGTAACCGGCGTGGAAGATGCAAAGCGCGGCATGGCTGTCAAAGCGACCATCGTTCTTTCTAGCGGATATGAAAAACAAAGTCCCAAAGATTTGGAGATTGAACTTTCGACATTCGCAAAAGAGAACACGGCAATGTACAAATGTCCAAGAATCTTTGAGTTCGTAAAAGAATTGCCAAAAACAATAAGCGGAAAAATCCGCCGGGTAGAAATAAGAGAAAAAGACAGCGGCAAAGACGCCGACAAGATAAAACAAGAGTTCTAAAACGCGAGCTGGCGCAGCGTTTTAGAACGTGTAAATGGGAGGCAATCCGAGAGGATTGCCCACGCCCTTGAAAAACCGCGAGCCGGCGCAGCGTTTTAGAACGTGTAAATAGGAGGCAATCCGGAAGGATTGCCCACGCCCTTGAAAAAACGCGAGCTGGCGCAGAGTTTTAGAACGTGTGAATAGGAGGCAATCCGGAAAGATTGCCCACGTTCTAGAAAAAACGCGAGCTGGCGGGCGGGGGATAGAATTGAGCGTTCATTGGCTTGCTGATCTGCCCCCGCCCCAAGTTTCCTCTTGGAAACCTGCTTGAAGTGTCGAGTTATTTTACATATTTTAAGTTTATCTGTTCTCTTTTTAATTATTCCGCTGAATCTCAAATTTCTTTTTGGCTCTAACAGATTTCCGGCGTTTGTCTTGTGGATTCAGGCGATTATAAATTAATGGTTTACGACCACTTGCTTGCAGGAAAATTTACGTGTCCTGCTATCTGCCATTCCCCGTCCGGGCTCAACTCGCGGACAAAAAGTATCGGCGTGTATGTTCCGGATTTCGGTTTTTCATGAAGGTGTGCCACTGTTTTCATGTTTGTGTAACTGTAGCTTTTTTTGAGTTCACCGTAACTGCTGCTCATGGCAAGCATCGTTCCCGAAACCTTTGAGCCTTTCTCATATGCGCCGTCCGTGGAAAGAAAAAGTTCCAGCCGGATTTTGCCTGTCGTCCATGACGAGCGGTTTTCAAGTTTTTTGATTTTGATTGTTATGCCATCCGTTTTGGCTTTGTAGGTGTATTCAGCTCCGTCGATGTAAATGGAAGAGGGTCCTTTTGCTTCATTGTTTGCGGGTATTGCACAATATGAACGTTCCAATGAATCTGAGCTGACTTTTTTTTCGTCACTGCTCCATGCGGCTGAACGACACCTTTCGCTGCAGAAAGTGTGCATTCTGTCTTCACAAAGCCCCATCACTTTTCTATCGAGTAAAAGTTTTCCACAGTTATAGCATGTAACCATATTGCTTTCTCCTTTGGGAGAATTATAACTAATTTTTATACAATGCTCAATCCTCATTGCAGATTCTGTGCAAGAGTTCCACAAGTTCGTCCAGTTTTTCGTGTGTCATAAGCGGATTTAAAAGCGTGAATTTCAGGAAAACCCGTTCCTTTTCGATTGTCTGACCTATCACGATTCCGTGGTGGTGAAGAAGTTTTATGCGTGCGTTCCTATTTATTTGGTCGTTCTGCGATTCATCGGGTTTCCTTGCGAATCTGAATACCACGGAGCTGATTTCAGGTTCTGTTACGACTTCAAAATCGGGATTTTTTATTATTTTGTTGTAGAGGTAAAGGGCGTTTTCGATGCTTGCGGTGATGATTTTGTCCCAGCCGTCTTTTCCTCTTTCCTGAAAACTCATCCAAACTTTAAGTGCGTCAAAGCGTCTTGTGGTTTGGATGGATTTGTCTACGAGGTTTGTGTAACCTGCCTCTTCGTCCTCTTTTCGATTCAGGTAGTCGGCGTGAAGTGTCAGCGGTTCGAAACTTTTTTCGTCTTTTACAAGAACGGCGGAACAGCTTATCGGAAGCAGGAACATTTTATGGAAGTCCACCGTGATTGAGTCGCAAAGGTTCAGTGCCGAAACCCGTCCTGCGTATTTTTGGCTTAGCACGACTCCCGAACCGTAGGCTGCATCCGCATGAAACCACATTCCGTATTCATTGCAAATTGCGGAGATTTTTTCTACAGGGTCGATGGAGCCAAAATCTGTAGTTCCGATTGTCGCCACCGCGAGGAATGGAATGTTCCCGTTTTTTACGTCGTTGCGGACAATCGAAGAAAGCGAATCGATATCCATACGCTTTTTTGAATCCACGGGGATTTTTACGACCGCATTATGTCCCAGTCCAAGGATGTGCGCTGATTTTTCCATGGAAAAATGGCTTATTTCGCTTGTGTATATTCGTAATTTTTGAAAATTAGCTGGAAGTCCGAATTGTTTTACGTCATGTTTCATGGTTTGGGAAATGAACCAATCTCTTGCAAGAAGCATTGCTGTTTGGTTGGACTGGCTTCCTCCGCTTGTGAATACGCCGTCCGCTCCGTGTCCATAGCCGTAAAGGGAACACAGATGTCTTATGACTTCCATTTCGATTTCGGTTGCCGCAGGTCCTTGATCCCAACTGTCCATCGACTGGTTGAACGCAGAGATTATGGCTTCAGCCGCAAGGCTTTCGATGGTGGCTGGCGAATGCAAATGCGGCATATAGCATGTGGATGAAGGGCGAAGAAGATTTGGAAGAATTTTTTCTTTTGCGATTTTAAGGGTCGCATCCCAACCGATTCCGTGACTAGGAAGCAGTTCTTCCTGATGGAGAATGCGCTTGAGTTCCTGCGGTTCTATTCCCGAATACGCCTTATCCGAATCGAATGCGCCTGCGATTGCATCTACGGTTTGCGCCATTACTTTTTTATATTCGTTTATGGACTCTTCCGAATCTGAAAGTAAAATATTTTTCATTCTAAATGTATTTTTCGTTGGCTTTCAGAACCGCCGCATCGAATATGTCCATCGCAAGGTCTATCTCTTTGTCCGTTACTGTCAATGGGCAAAGGCAACGCATTACAGAGCCGTTTCGTCCGCCGCGTTCCATGATAAGTCCGTTTTTAAAGCATAGATTCTGTACCAACGCCGCCGCGTCTCCGTTCGCCGGAAAAAGTCCGGTGCAGTCCGCTTGGCCTTTCGGATTTACGAACTCGCAGCCAATCATAAGTCCTTTTCCTCTTACATCGCCGATTATCGAAACTTTTTCTTTGATGGAGTTCATCCTTCCCATTATCTTCTTTCCTTTTCTTGTGACTTCATCAAGAAAAGCGGGAGCGGAAACCCGTTCAAGTACGATTGAACCTGCCTTCATCGCAATTTGGTTTCCCCTGAAAGTTCCTGTATGCGCTCCCGGTTGCCAGACGTCAAGTTTTTTGTTGTACACGACAATTGAAAGCGGTAGCCCTCCGCCAATTGCCTTTGAGATTAGTATCACGTCCGGGATTATTCCGGCATGCTCAAAGGCAAAAAGTTTTCCGCTTCGTCCCATGCCGCACTGGATTTCGTCCACAATCATTGGGATGTCCAGTTCTGCGGTTACACGGCGGACTGTCTGAAGAAATTTTATCGGGGCGAGATTTACTCCACCTTCTCCTTGGATTGGTTCAAGAATTACGGCAGCAGGTTTTGTGATTCCGCTTTCCGGATCTTTTAGGGTTCGCTCAAAATAGTTGCATGCCGCATCCGTTGCCGCTTCTCCGGTAAGTCCAAAATGATTTCTGTAAGTTTCCGGATACGGGAAATGGTGAACGTCGGGCATAAGGGAATTTACTTGAGTTTTTGCGCAAAGGTTTCCCGTGCATGCCAAAGCTCCGTGTCCCATTCCATGAAATCCGCCTTGAAACGCCACAATGCTGGTTCTTCCTGTTGCCGTCTTGCAAAGTTTTAGGGAAGCGTCTGTGGCGTCCGTTCCGCTTGGCGAACAGAACTGGATTTTGCAATTTTCAGCCAGTTCTTTTGGAAGTTTTGAAAGAAGCGTATGCACGAATTCATCTTTTACCGGGGTCGTCAAATCGAGCGTGTGCAACGGAAAATCACTTTCCAAAAGTTCGACCATCGCATTTTTTATCTCGTCGTCGTTGTGTCCCAGCGCCAGAGTTCCCGCTCCGCACAAAAAATCCAGATATTTGTTCCCCTCAATGTCTGTGACCCACGTACCTTTAGCTTTTGCCAAAGCAAACGGAAATTTGCGCGGATAACTTCGGGCATTAGATTCTGTGGAATCCTGTCTGGTAATGTAATACTGATTGGTGCCCTTTTTCTCAAGCATCGACTTTCTCCATTACTGCGGTTCTTGCCGTAAACAAAAAATTCTACAGGGATGTCTGAAAACAGTCTGCGAGCAGGAGAGTTCGCAAAATCCGAAGGAATGGGGCAAACTCTATGTTCATAAGCATTGCCATTCCGACGTGTAAAGCGAACAGATGCGCAATAGTTTTCAGGACAGCCTATTTCATCAAAAAAGATGTGCTGATTAATGTAGAATAAATAAGGATTTTAGGCAAACAAAAAAGCGCAAAAACAAAAATTAATTGGAAAAATCGATTGTTCGGCAGGCTGATCTCAGCTCCGAATTGAATAGAACGATGAAAAATGCTAGTATCCTTGGCACAAAAGACTTTGAGAGGTTTTTAAATGCCGTATTCCGATCCAACCGATTTAGCTGTCATTGCGTGTCCCGGCGGAGAATCCTTTGCAAACGCTGTGATAAAGCATCTGAAGCATATGTGCAAACATCGCTTTACGCTGAAAAACGATGCCATTTCAAAAAAATATGGTGTCGAAAAGTCGCAGCTTATAAGGGAGATAAACTACAGGAACGATCTTGACGCTTCCGAACTTATGGTACGAAAACCCATCGATGTTTACCGTGTGCCGAATTTCAAAGTGGATGCGACGTTCACGTATTTTGCAAACGGCGAATTCAAGACGGAGATAAACGAATCCATCCGTGGAAAAGACATCTACATATTCCAGGATGTCGAAAATCACGAAGTCCTTTCGCTTAACGGCGGAAAAAACAAACTTTCTTTTTCAGTGAACGACCATCTTATGTGTCTTCTGAACACTATAGATTCTGTGCATCAGGCAGGCGCGTCGAACATAACGCTTGTCGTTCCTGCGTATCCGTACAGCAGGCAGCACAAAAAAAAGGGACGGGAAGGTCTTGCCGCCGCAATGCTGGGGCATATATATGAAATGCTGTCGGTGTCTAGAATTATCACGCTTGACATCCATAGCCGCGAGATTGTAAACGCATTCAATTCTATAAATCTTGAAAACCTTCACGCCAGTTACCAAATTATCAGGGAACTTGGAAAAATCGTAGACCTTACAAGAAAGACGGAAGATATGGTCGTGGTAAGTCCCGATACCGGTGCGATAGACAGAAACAAGTTCTATGCGGCGGGATTGAAACTTCCTTTGGCAATGATTTACAAGGAACGGGATTATTCCGTGGTAACTCAAAACGCAAAGGACACGAACATAAGGACGATAAAACTTTTGGGCGACGTAAAAGGAAAGGTTGCGTTTCTTGCCGATGATATGCTCGGAACGGGCGGCACCCTCCTAAAAGCCATGTCGTTCCTCAAGGAAAATGGAGCTACCAAAGTCATAGCCGCCATAAGCCTTCCGTTTTTTACCGGCAACGCCATCGAACTTTTTGACGAAGCGTATAAGCAGGGGCTTTTCTACAGGGTGATTGGAACTAATGCTGTCTATCACGAAAACCTTTTGAACAAGGAATGGTATATATCTACGGACGTTTCGGGGCTTTTTGCCAACGTCATAACACGTATTCATCACAATCAGTCAATCGGCGACCTTCTTGACAACAGAACGATAATCGAAAAGATTGTAAAGGCGCAGGCTGAAAACGCTGCAAAAGACTCTCAAAATCAGTCGCAACACCCAAATCCCGAAGAAAAAACTGAATAGAGCGGAGTCCGCATGACAGATAGAACAAGTTCGTTTTTCCATGAGTTCAAAAGGCTCTTGCTTGTGGTTTTGGGCGGTGCGTTGATGGCGTTGAATATCAATACGTTCGTGCATTCCGCAAACCTTTTTCCCGGCGGATTTTCGGGGCTTGCCTTGCTGATTCAGGGGGCTGTGAACAAAGTAAGCGGATTTATCATTCCGTATTCATTTTTGGTGTATTCGATGAACATTGTTCCCGTGATAATCGGATTTAAGTTCATCGGGAAAAAATTCACAATCTATTCGGTGGTGATGATAGCGGTTTCCGGTCTTCTTACGGATTTGATGCCCGGTCTGAACCTTACCGACGACGTTCTTCTGTGTTCGATTTTTGGCGGAATATTGAATGCGGTTGCAATAAGCATGTGTCTTTTTGCGGGAAGTTCTTCCGGCGGAACGGATTTTATCGCAATCTTTGTGGCGGAAAAAACAGGAAAATCCGCATGGAATTTTATATTTTTGGGGAATATTTGCGTGCTTGTGGCGGCAGGGGTCATTTTCAGCTGGAACGCCGCGCTTTACTCGATTGTGTTCCAATATGTTTCTACACAGGCGTTAAATCTTCTGTATAAAAAATACGAGAAAATCACCTTGCTCATAATCACTGACAATGCTGATGTCGTATACGAAATTATAAGCCGTCGCACAAATCACGATGCTACCGTTTTTGAGGGAAAAGGTTGCTACAAGGGTGTGCCACATAAACTTATTTACAGCGTAGTTTCGGCACAGGATTCAGGGCCGCTTGAAAACGAGATTCACAAGGTTGACCCTTCCGCATTCATAAATATCCTTCATTCAAAGGATATTGTCGGGAATTTTTTCAGCAGAGCCAGGGACTAGTTTTTTGAATATTTCCTGCTCATGTCGGAAATCATTTTCAGAATCGGCTCTCTGGATTCGTTGGGGATTTTTTCGAGCGCATCCATGTATTTGGAATATTTTGAAGTTTTGTGCATTTCGTAGACGCTTATCCGGCTGTTTTTCTCGAATCCGGTTACAAGAAATTCTACGCTGGTGTTCAAAGCGTCGGCGAGTTTTACCGCTTTTTCGGCAGTGGGCATAGCACCGTTTGTTTTCAGGTAACTGCTTATGGTGTCTTCCTTGATTCCTGTTTTTGCCGAAAGTTCTTTTGTTGTTATTCCCATTATTTTGATTGCTTCACGCAGATTTTCCTCAAAACTCATTTGAACATTTTAGGAAAAACTTTCAGCAGAAATGCGCTAATTGGGAATATATTACCAAATAATCAAAATGTAATAATATCTTCTATATAAAATTGCGAAGGCGCAAGATTGATTTTTGCCTTTTCGGGCGTTTAGGGTCGCTGTATGTTTTTTGAAAATCCGCTATATTTTTCAGCATGAAAAAGGTACTTTGCGTCGACATAGGCACTTCGGCTCTTAAAGTTTCTGTAATCGCAGAGAATGGAGATGTCCTTGCTTTTGAACGGGAAGTTTTCCGCCCTGCCGGGAAATATTTTTTTGCCCTTGAATGGATTTCTACGCTTGAAAAAGTGTCTAAAAAAATTGCCGGAAAAATCTGTGCAGATGCGATTTGCGTTTCCGGGAACGGGCCTACGATTGTAAGCGAAAACGGACGCACTCTTTTGTGGAACGAAAATATTGAAAATCCTGTGGTAAACACTCGTTCGCTTTTCATTCCGAGGATTCTTGCGTTCAAAAATAAATTTCCGGATGATTTTTATTCGTCTTCGTTTATTTTTAGCGGACCGGAATTCCTTGTCTATGTTCTTACGGGAACGGCATTGACTATTCTTCCTGAAAAAAGATATGAGGAATTTTATTGGACAAAAACCGGACTTTCCGAGGCTGGGCTTTCGGAATCGGAACAGAAAAAACTTCCTCCTTTTGTTTGTATGGGATTTGATTCAGGAACGGTTCTTCCGGAATTGCAAAAA
>CAJPOF010000028.1 GCA_905372235.1 uncultured Treponema sp. | reverse complement strand
GCGGAATGCGGAATGCGGAATGCGGAATGCGGAATGCGGAATGCGGAATGCGGAAATTGTGCGAGCCGCCTGCGGTTTGTCAAGAGATTTGGAAGATGTAAGTGCATTCCTTTTGCTCATGAAAAAACTATACCACGCAACGAAGTTTTGTTTCAAGGAGCTGACGGACGGGCGGCGGGGAAATTGGGATTTACAACTGTTTATTACTCTTCCGCCGCCCCAAGTTTTCTGGCAGGCGGTTGCTATCTATGTTTGAATGACATAATTGCATTTCCGCCTGCACGAGTTTTGCCTTGTGGCAAAACTCGGAGCGGACATACAGCCGACTATCTGATTAACGATGCGTTAAAATGTCCGTCCGTCCTCCACATCAATATTTCTCTATAATAAAAACAACATAATCCCCCTCGCCACGATTGAGGAAGCCTTTCTTTTTCTATAAAATAAAAACCGCTGGAAGTCCGATTCGATAGTTTTCGATTCCTAAAATCTGCAAAAACTACTATTCGTCGGCATCTTGAAAAATCGCTTGCGACGAGTCTTTCAGGATGCCTATAAATAATCCAGAGGTTTTTATATGGCTGACATTCATGTATTTGACCCCGCCCCGGAAGGCACTCCGCCGTCGAACTTTGTCCACCTTCACGTTCATTCGGACTATTCACTTTTGGACGGCTGCGCAAAACTCGACTCGCTTGTAAAAAGGGCAAAACAACTGAACATGAAAGCCCTCGCCCTTACAGACCACGGAAATATGTTCGGTGTACTGAACTTTGAACACCTGTGCCATGCGAACGGCATAAATCCAATCGTCGGATGCGAATTCTACGCCACTGAAGACCATACAAAAAAGCAGAACACAAGATACGGAAAGCACAACTATCACCTGATTCTTCTTTGCGAAAACGAAATCGGATACAAGAATATGTGCTGGCTGAACTCCCGCGCGTTCTGCGATGAAGGAGCGCTCTACTACGGAAGACCTCGTATAGATTTCGAGATGCTCAAGGAGTACCACGAAGGAATAATCTGTCTTTCCGCATGTGTAGCCGGCGAACTTCCGCAAGCGGTTCTGAACGGAAACATGGAAGATGCCGAAGATGTCGCCCGCCGCTACAAAGAACTTTTCGGGCCGGATCATTATTACATCGAGATTCAAAACCACGGGCTTCCCGAAGAAAAAATCGCCGCAGAAGGAATGATAAAAATCGCCCGAAAACTCGATATTCCGCTTGTCGTAACGAACGACATCCACTACATAGACAAAGAGGATTCCGAGGCTCAACTCACCCTGAACTGCATCGCAAGAAAGACCCTCCTTGACGATCCTGAAAGCAGCGCAAAAAGCATGGGAGGGCAGAACAGACTTTCCGAATGGTATTTCAAGTCCGAGGAAGAAATGCGGCTTCTGTTCCCAGACATTCCGGAGGCATACGAGAACACTGTAAAAATCGCAGACATGTGTAACCTCACGATTCACCAGTATTCCACAACCGAACTGAAAGACTGTCTTCCTCGCTTCGAGCTTCCCGAAAATTTCAGAAAGCACGACGACTACGCAAAAAACCAGGACGATTTTGTCCGCCACATTGTGGACGAAGGTCTCAAAAATCGTTATCCCGAAATAACGCAGGAAATCAGAGACCGAGCCGACTATGAACTTGGAATAATCTTCAATATGGGCTTTTCCGGCTATTTTCTGATTGTGTGGGAGTTCATAAACTGGTCTAAATCCACATGGGACGAAGTGAACAAAAAAGAAAAACCGTACATTCCAATAGGCCCCGGAAGAGGCTCCGGAGCGGGTTCTCTTGTCGCATACGCAATGGGCATAACGGACATAGACCCGTTCCGCTTCAACCTGATTTTCGAACGATTTCTGAATCCTGAACGAGTTTCCATGCCGGACTTTGACGTTGATATGGACTTCGATTATCGGCAGGACATAATACAGCATACAAGGGATTTGTACGGAGATCCGCAGGTAGGGCATATAGTAACGTTCGGAACTCTAAAACCCAAAAACTGCCTTGCAGACGTGGCAAGGGTTCTGAACATTCCGCTTGCGACAGTTAACAAGGTAAAGGCGTGCATTCCCGAAAACCTAAAAGCAAAACTCAAGAACGCTCTTGAGCCCGCAAACGAAAAATTCCCTGACGGCGGTCAATTGATTCCGATAGCGCAAGACCCAATGGGAACCATAGGACTTCAACCTCAAGTCTTTGAACGCTGGATGCGGCTCTGCAAGAAACTGGAAGGAATGAACAGGAACACGGGTCTTCACGCATCCGGAATGGTTATCGGACTTACTGAACTTCCAAACTGGGCGCCCGTATTCAAGGATTCCAAGACCGGTGAAGTCGCCGTACAATACACGATGGACATAATCGAGCCGTGCGGACTTGTAAAGTTCGACTATCTCGGTCTAAAAACTCTTTCCCTTATCCGTTACGCCGAGGACATCATAAACAGGCACAAACGCCCCGATGAACCGAAATTCAGCATAGCGGACATAAGCGAAACCGATGAAGAAACGTTCGACCTTTTTGACAAGGGCGATTCGGTTGCGGTCTTCCAGTTCGAGTCGCCGGGAATGCAAAAAATCCTAAGGCAGGTAAAGCCTCGCTGCATAGAAGAACTTGTGGCGTTGAACGCACTCTATCGTCCCGGTCCTATGGATTACATTCCCCAATACATCGACGGAAAATGGAAGCCTGAGACAATCCACTATCCTGACGAATGTCTTGAAGGTCTTCTAAAAGAAACCTACGGAGTAATGGTCTATCAGGAACAGGTAATGCAGGTTTCCCAAAAGATTGCAGGATTTTCACTTGGCGGAGCGGATATGCTGCGCAGGGCAATGGGTAAAAAGAAACCTGAAGTCCTTATGGGAAAAAAGAAAGAGTTCATAGAAGGGGCGATTAAGCAGGGCTTCACGGAGCAACACGCCTCGGACATCTTTGAGATAATGATTCCTTTTGCAGGCTACGGATTCAATAAGTCGCACGCCGCCGCCTACACCGTGCTTGCCTACAGAACAGGCTGGCTAAAGTGCCATTATCCTGCAGCCTTCATGGCGGCAAACCTCACAAACGAACTTACATCCACGGACGGAGTTCCGCAATACATAGCAGAGGCAAAACGCATGGGACTTAACGTCCTTCCGCCCGACATAAACCAGTCCTATTCGGAATTTGATGCCGTGGACGATAAAGTGATTTTTGCCTTCCGGGGAATGAAGGGAATGGGAAAAGAAGCCGCCGACGCAATCGTTCGGGAAAGAGAGGCAAACGGTCATTACAAATCTTTCATGGATTTTCTTGAACGCTGCCTTCCGATTCAGGAAACGCTTCCCGAAGACCGCGAAGGTCGGCGCATAAAAAAATCCATTGTGAACGCAAAAACCGTTGAAGTCTGCATAAAAACAGGCGCATTCGACAAACTCGGACAAAACAGACCCACGCTTCTTCTGAATATGCAGGAAGCCATGAAATACGTGAACGACAAAAACAACGGAACGGACAACGGACAGGGAGACCTTTTCGGCGAAACGGATGAAAAAGTCTACGCAGACTTTGAATTCAAGGAAGTTCCCGACCTTCCCACCATGGAAAAACTGAATCTTGAGATGGAAGTAATCGGTTGCTACGTTTCAGGGCATCCGCTTGATGACTATGAAAGCGTAATAAAAAACTGCGTGACATTGACTTCAAGCGACATCGCAAGGGCTGCGCAGGAATCCGCCGCAGAAAAAGCTGCCATGCAAGCCAGCGGAGCGAATATATGGGCAAACAGGAACGCAGGAAAAACGCACACGATATTGGGATTCCTTCACGACCTAAAAACATTCCGCACCAAAAAAGGGGAAGGACCGGAAATGGCGTTCGCAAAGCTCCAGGACTACGGCGGAGACATGGAACTGACGTTTTTCCCTAGCGTATGGAACGACAAACTCGACAAAAACACAAACCAAATTTCAAAAGAAGGCCTTTATAGAAAAATCACCGACCAGGCGATATATGCGTTCAAAGGAAAAGCTCAGGCAAGCGACAGAAACGACGATTCCCAGCCTTCGTTCATCGTTGAAAGCGTCGAGGACATCGGCTCGTTGAAAGAAAAATCCATACAGGAAATTCACATAGACATCGAAAGTTCATTCCACAACGAAAAGGCTCTTGGCGAAATAAAGGAATTTTTATTTGAAAAGACGGGCAATTGTTCAGTATATTTTCATTTAATGACTTCCCAAGGACCATATATAGTAAAAGGAAACCGGCAGCTTCTTGTCGCCTCCGATGCGGACACACTAAGCCGCCTTTCGGATATGCCGCTAGTGAACAAAGTCTGGACGGCGTAACACTTTAACAAACGGTTTGCCACGCAAACTCACGGAGAATATATGCAAACATTGTTCAATCTGCTTTCCGCAACTGTCTCGCTTTACACAACGATATGTTTTGTAAGAATCATTTTTACGTGGATTCCCCAGCTGAACTATTCCGCAATCGGGCAGTTTCTTTCCGCCATATGCGATCCGTGGCTGAACCTTTTTTCAAGGATTCCTCTGAGAATCGGCGGACTTGATTTTACCCCGATGCTTTCAATCGGCGTTTTGACCCTAATATCCTCGCTTTTAAAGAACATAGCCGCCACAGGACGCATATATGTCGGAGGAATCTTGGCAAATCTTGTAAGCCTTGTATGGGCTGTCTTCTCGTCGATAGCGCTTATTCTTTTCATTGCGCTTTTGGTCCGGCTTTTGGTGATAGCGTTCTCAAAAAAATCCAACTATTACAATTCACCATGGGTAAGATTCGATAACGCCCTGAATCCGCTAGTTTTCAAATTGTCCCGCCCGTTCTCAAGAGGAAAAAACATAAGCTACAAGACGGCGTTGATAATATCCACAATAATGCTGTGCGTCCTTCTTGTTTTAGGGCAAATACTCACCGCCAAAATCATCGAACTCATAATCCTTCTTCCGTTCTAGCAGATGAGACTGGACGACATAAAATCGCCTATAACCTCGCTTTCCGGAATCGGACAGGCTCAGGAAAAACTGTTCGCAAAACTGAACATATTTACCGTGGGCGACCTTTTGAAGTTCTACCCGAAAAGTTACGAGGATCGCCGGAAAAAAAATCCGATTTCCAATTTCATGAACGAAAAAGTCCACACGATAGCCAAGGTCATTTCGCATGAATGGTTCGGCTACGGCGCAATGAAAACGCTGAAAATAAAAATATGCGACGAAACTTCCGATGCGGAACTGATATGCTTCAACCGTCCGTTTTTGCAGAAAAATTATCCTGCAGGAAGCATAATCGCATTGACAGGGCAATTTCAGTCAAAATACGGAACACTTCAATGTTCCTCATTCGAGGCGATAAAACTTTCCGACCACGGACTTCTCGAAGACTTTAAAGACGCCCCCCTCCCCGATTCCATGATTTTTCCGATATATTCGCTTACAAAAGGGCTTTCGCAAACCGCCGTGCGAAAGGCGGTAAAACAGGCGCTTACAAAATACAACAAAGGAATCGTTTCCGAAGTGCCGCCCGATATCGAAAAAAAACGAAACCTGCTTTCAAAAACAGACTCGCTAAAATACATCCATATTCCAGAAGAAATCTCACAAATTCAAAACGCACGGAAATCCTTGGTTTACGAAGAACTTTTCAATTTCCAGCGAAGCATGGCAGAACGCGCATACAGACACAAAGGACAAGTTCCGGATGCAGCCCTCGATTTTCCCGAAGAACCGAGCGACTTTCAAAAAATTTGTGAAGATTCTCAAAACCAGGAAAGCCAAGCGGAAATCGACTCGTTTGCAGAAAACCTTTCCCCACTCCAAAAAGAACTCCACAATCGGCTTGGCTTCAGCCTGACCAAGGACCAAAAATCTGTAATCGAACAGATGAACAAGGACATAGACAAAGGCTATCTTGAACGAAACCAGCTCATCTTGGGAAAAGAAACAGAAAAAGTCCCCTTCACAATGCAGCGGCTTTTGCAAGGCGATGTCGGTTCCGGAAAAACGCTTGTCGCCTTTTTCGCCTGCCTAAGAATCATAAATTGGTCGGGGCAATGCGCAATCATGGCGCCAACCGAAATACTGGCTCGCCAGCACGCAGAAAACGCGGCCTTTCTTCTTGTTCCGCTGGGAATAAAAGTCGCTTTCTTGACTGGAAACATAAAAGCGGCAGGAAGAACGGCACTTCTCAGGGAACTAAAAGAAGGCAGAATCGACATAGTTATTGGGACGCACGCACTTTTTTCAAAAGACGTTCTCTACAAGGATTTGCAGCTCGCGGTCATCGACGAACAGCACCGTTTTGGCGTGGTTCAGCGCGAATCAATCGTGAACAAAGGCCGGCAGACGGAAAACAAACTGAACTCTATCACCTCATACGAACCGCATCTCCTAATGATGAGCGCAACCCCCATTCCGCAGACGCTTGCGCTCACAGTTTTCGGCGATCTGGATGTCTCCACGATAAAAACAATGCCAAGCGGACGTAAACCAATCCAAACATACCTCGTGCGGGAAGGCCACGAAACAAACGCCTACGAAGCCGTCCGAAAAGAACTGAAAGCAGGTCGCCAAGCGTATTTTGTCTATCCCGCCATAGAAAACGCCGACCATGAAACGGAAATCAAAAATGTTCAGGACGCATTCAAAAAACTTTCAGGCACAGTTTACAAAGAATTCCGCACCGCAATGCTCCATTCAAAAATAGACGAAGAAGAACAAATCCGAATCCTAAAAGAATTCCAAGAAGGCAAGATTCAGATTCTAGCCGCAACAACGGTCATCGAAGTTGGCGTAGACATACCGAACGCAACATCGATAGTCATAGAACAGGCGGACAGATTCGGCTTGGCGCAACTTCACCAGCTCAGAGGCCGCGTCGGACGGGGAGCGGCACAATCGTTCTGCTACCTAATATACTCAAACAAAATAACGGAAAAGGGAATAGAAAGGATGAAAGTCCTTCGCCAAAACACCGACGGATTTATCATTGCGGAAAAAGATCTTGAACTCCGAGGTCCCGGCGAAATAAACGGCACCGCCCAGGCAGGAATCTTGGAACTGGGCATAGCTGACTTAGAACGAGACAAAAAAATCCTAGAAACAGCACGATACGATGCGTTCGATTTTGTGCGAAAGCTGCACAACGAACATTCGCCTACGCAACATACACAGACAAACGACTAGCCCTATGAGGCTGACGCATCCTGACCAACGCCCTGTTCTCAATCTGGCGGACTCTTTCCTTGGTCAAATTACATATTGTACCGATTTCCTGCAATGACATAGGTTTTTCAACTCCGATGCCGTACCTCATCTTCAAAATCGCCGCTTCCTTAGGCTGCAAGGTGTCTATGACCTTGTTTATCTCGTCGTGCATAGACTCTTCCATCACAGCATTCTCAGGAAGATTTTTTATGTCTTCGATATATTCACCGAAAGTCCTGTCATCGCTTTCGCCGCCCACGGGAGCATCGAGGCTTGCCATCTCTCTTGAAATATAAATCATCTCACGAACATGAACCTTGTCCATGTGCAGCATTTCCGCCACTTCCTCAAATTCCTGATCCTCGGATTTGCTTCCGACAACGGATTTTCTTGCCCCTTCAATCTTTGCAAGTTCATTCGCCCTGTTCGAAGGAAGCCTTATCGCCCTACCCTTTTCCCCGATAGCCTTCAAAATGCTCTGCCTAATCCACCAAACGGCATACGAAATAAAGTGATAGCCGCGGTTCACATCAAACCTTTCAATGGCGTTCAAAAGACCGATATTTCCCTCGCTTATAAGGTCGGTCAAATCAAGCCCGCGTCCCTGATATTTTTTCGAAACATTTACCACGAATCTAAGATTTGCCCTGACAATCTTGTCCCTCGCCAACTTGTCGCCATTCTTCGCACGAAGGGCAAGTTCATTCTCCTCTTCCCTGGTCAACAGCGGGATTCTGTTAATTTCCTTCAAATACATTCCCAAAACGCTTTCGTCCTTCATAAAAACCTCCGGAAGCAAAACTTATATATTTATAAAAGCAATTCACGTGCCAACTTTTCATTATTTTTAGGGGCGGATTTTTCTTCCCACAGGCCTTCCGCAGCCCGCCAAAGGCTCGGTCTATGGCAGGATTTTGCTTTCAAAACCAGATTTCTTTCCAAAAAAGAATAAAATTGTCCATATCGCCTGCCATATCCTGCTTCGCACTGCTACACGCCTGCGCCGGCGCATTCGTAATTAAAAAAATGCAAGTTCCCTCACAAAAACGGGTAATTTTTACCCACCACCGCCGAATTCCGCTTCCAACGAGGAAAAATTCCCCTATAAACCCGTAGACATTTTGTGTCAGAATGATTAAATTTATTTGACTTCAAACGGGAATCCTTCTTATATTTAAATCCAGAGAAAATTCTCTCAAGTCAAAACAAAACTATTTCAGGAGTAAATAGATGAAAGTAAAACCATTGGCAGACAGAGTGCTAGTCAAAAACGACCAGGCAGAGACAAAAACAGCCTCAGGAATTTTCATTCCGGAAGCGGCTCAGGAAAAGACGCAGACAGCCGTAGTTGTGGCTGTAGGACCTGGAACGGAAGACGAAAAAATCACCGTAAAGCCGGGTGACAGAATCATGTACGACAAGTATTCCGGAACTCAGGTAAAAATCGACGGCGAAGACCACCTGATTGTAAAAATCAGCGACATCATCGCAGTGGTTGAATAAAGCAAAAAACCTTTTGGCTTAAAGTCAAAAGGTTTTTTTATTTAACGGCTTTTATGCGGTTTAAGAGCATTCTGGCTTCAACATTGGTTTTATCCAGCGTAAGGGCATATTCTGCAGAACGTCGGGCGTTCCTAAAATCCTTTTGAACAAAATAAATTTCTGCAATGCGCCTCATTATCACGGATTTTCGTTTAAGATTCACGCATCTTCCGAATGTTTTTCCGTACAGTTCGATAGCCTTGTCTTTTTCCCCCATGGAACTTAAAATCATCGCAAAATTCATGCACGAAATGTCCGAGGCAAGCGGAGAAATCTTCATTTCCGACGGATTTCCATCTTGTTCGTAGACCAAACTTCCGTACAGAGCCGTAGCGTCGTCACCTCTGTTCTGCAACGCGGCAAAAAAAGCGCCGTACTCAAGCGAAATCAAATCAAGCTGGCGGGCATTTGAAATCAGGTTTTCAAAGAAAAAAGCATCGTTTTCAATGCCGTATTTTGCGTTTACATAGCCACGATAGATATCCCACGCCAAATCCTTTTCGCTGTTTGAAAGCAGAAAACTCAATGCGTAGTCCAGCATCAGGTCGGGGTAAACATAAGGAGAAATCGCATTCTTTTCAAGAATATTCCACAAGTCGGCTTTTTTCTGCTTTTCGCTAAGGCTTGGGGTGGTCTTGTACTTGAAATCCAAAGCAATAATCTGGAGCAAAGGGTCATGCGTCCGCTCAAGGCTTTGATTGATTCTGTACGCCGCATCGTTCAAAGGAATTTTTACCCTATTATCGTAAAGCTCCATCTCAAGGCTTGCAAGACCTGCATCCGAAAGTTCAAGCTGAACAAAATCCTTGGGTTTTTCAAGATTTGATTTGTAGGCAAAATCCGCATACAACGAAAGAGCCGGAACAAAGTCAGGCCACTTTTCAACCGCAAATAAAAGAAGTTTCTGCGCCTGATTCTCATGCAGGTTGTCCAACGCCCACCGCGCGCTGTTCGTAAACAAAACGGCAGTCCTATTAAAAGCATCGTTTTCGGGAATAATCCAGCCGCCATTTTCTTTTTCAAGATTTTCGATAAATCTCGTACGGATTTTCTCCGCATTTTCCTCGTCCTTTAACGACGTGTAGGAATCTCCCAAAAGCAATGCGATGTTCTCGTCAAGCAAACGGCGTTCCTTCCTGTTCGGAACAGAGGAAAGGAGTTTTCTTGAAATCTCCAAAAAATCTATGCTTTCGCCAAAGTGCCTAGAATCGAACATCGTAAGAGCCCAAAAATAAGCGTCCTTCGAATCGATTGTGTCCTTGGGCTTGATTTCGGCGGCTTTTGCGTAAGAACCTTCCGAAAGATATATCAACGCACAGTTTCTTAGCCATGCGTTGTCCGCAGAACCCACATACGCATCATAATAGACCGGGAAATATTCCATCGACAGAAAAGCGTTTTTTTCTCCCTGAAGAAGACGGTTTTCGTTTATGCTTCTGATAACCGCCTCGGAATAGACAGAGCCGTACTTTGTTCCCTGAAGTTTTTTTCCGACTTGCAAGGCTTCTTCAATTCGGTCCTGTCTCAAAAGGAAATTTGAATAAACCGCACGGAGTTCAAGATTTCCGCTGTTTTTTTTAAGAGAGCGCAAAATCAATCTTTCAGCTTTTTGGTTTTCGTCGCAGAGTTTGTATCGCCTGAAAACGCCCAATTGCGCCCAAGAACCGTACGCCTCTTTTTCGATTTCCGAAAGTTCCTGAACAGCCTCTTTGTACAGGCGCTGATTTATAAGCGCATCTATTTCGTCAAGACGGGTATTAAAGGATTTTTTTTCCGATTTCATGGAACACGAAGTCAGTGCCACCAAGAAAAACAATGAACAAAAAAATTTCGATGCAATTTTTACGCCCGTTCTCTCCATCGTCTCCGTTCCATTACAATTCGATATGCTTCGAATCAGTCCGTAAGCGCCTTTTTTATATTATCAAGAACGGCATTCGTAAAGCGATGCGCGTCGTCCTCTCCGTAACTTTTCACAATTTCCACAGCCTCGTCTATCACAATTGTGGCAGGAACATTTTTCTGATAAAGGAGTTCATATACGGCTATGCGCATTACAGAAAGAGCGACTTTGTTTATCCTGTCGATGCTCCAGTTTTCGGAAAGATGCTTTTTTATCAACGCATCGATTTCGTCGATGTTCTCCACAGTGCCTTTTGCCAGCAAACGCGAAAACGCAAAAACCTCATCTTTTTTGGAAGGCTCAAGGCGTTCAAAAAGTCTGAACTGCCCGTCCGTCAAAAAATACTTCACGCCATTTACAGGAACAGGTTTTTCGCCCTCGCCGATTACCTGCCCCAACATTTTTTCCGAAGATTTTTCAGACGGAACATCGTCTTCATCCTTGTCCCTTGTAACCCACGAAAAATCCAAAAGATTGTCGATGGGAATCTCCCCTACGCTCCATGAATACAACGTTTGGAACGCAAGGATTCTTCCAATTCTACGAGACATTACGTTCCCCTACTTACCACGAAAGAAGTTTGTCCAAATCGGCGCCCTTCTTTTTTCTTTCTACGTTTGCTTCCGTATCAAGACTGGCGGATATTTCCTGCGCCGCCCCGGAAAGGTATTCCATTTTTTTCTGACGGGAAAGAAGTTCTTTTATGTAATCGTAAACCGTAACTGTCGTGTCGGGCTCCACTATATCCGAAAGAGTAAGCATCTTTGCGCCGTATTTATTCACGATAGAATAGAAGAGGAAACCGCCTTCCTTTTCCTCGACAGCGGAAGTCCATCCCTTATCATGACCGAATATTCCAAGCAGGTCATTGTACGAAAGTTCCAGCTGTTGAGCGCTAAGTTCGCTTTTGTTGACCAAAGCCTCGCTTGCAAAAAATCCGGAGTTTTCTTTTTTTGAATCCACGGAAAGCTGATTCGATGTTATTTTTTTGTTCTTGTATTTGGTATATAGGTCGTTCGCCTTTACCCGTGCGGCTTCAACATTGCCGTTTGACGGAACGCTAACAATAAAAAGTTTAAGCATATCGTTCCAGACAAACGAAGTTTTGTTCATCTCGTAATGATGCCGGATATCCTCATCGGTTGCCGCAACTGATTTTAATTCGTTCTGCCTTTGAGAAAGTATGTATTGTTGCGCTATCATCTGCGACTTCAAGTAAGCCTTGTATTCTGCAACGGACATTCCAGACTGCTGCCTCATGTAGCTGTCCAAAGTCATATTCGTCTGCTGCTTTACGATTGCCTCAAATTCCTGTTCGGAAACTTTTCTGCCTATCGACTGCGAGACAGTCTGCAGAAAATATTCATCAACTGCGCTGTCGGTAACGGTAAGTCCCGCCTTGGCGGCAGCCTGAAGAACCAATTTTTCCTGAATCATCGCATCAAGAACCTTTCTTCTATCATCAGTAGAAAGAGAAGAGCCTGTCTGCTTGTGGTAAGCCTCCACCCTGGTCTTGAGTTGCTTCACCGTGATGGACTCGCTTTTGTTCAGTTTTACGACTGCAAGAACCTGAAGATCCGACTGGGCAAACAACACACAAGATACAAAAATCATCGTGAATGCAAGGGCTAAACGTTTCATTTTCTATCCTTTCCTTATATTTACTTATCGATAGTATTGCACTGGACTTAAAACCTTT
Organism: uncultured Treponema sp.; assembly: GCA_905372235.1. GTDB lineage: Bacteria > Spirochaetota > Spirochaetia > Treponematales > Treponemataceae > Treponema_D. The sequence continues at coordinate 15,060 of CAJPOF010000028.1, read as the reverse complement.
TTGTGGCAAAAAAGTTACAAGAAAACCAGCATTTTAATACAAATCCTCTATAACAAAGCGGCATGAAGAACCGTTTCAGGCGTGTTCCAACGGAAGTCCGCCGCTGATTGTAGCCCGGATTCTTCGAACTCCTGCCGATGAAGATTGTTCCTTTTCAATCTTGAAGTCTCCGATTTGGGCAGTGTGCTGAACGTGAGGTCCGCCGCAAACTTCCTTTGAAAACCAGTCCGTTTTCGGATTACGCCCGATTGTATAGACTTTTACCTGCTCGCCGTATTTGCTTGCGAACAAAGCCCGTGCGCCTTCATTCTTTGCCTGTTCCAAACTCATAACTTCCATCGAGACCGGCAAGTCTTCCTTGATTTTTTCGTTCACGATTTTCTGAACCTCAAGGATTTCATCGCTTGTCATCGGGCGTTCGAACGTAAAATCGAACCTCATGCGTTCATTGTTTATGTTAGAACCTTTCTGGGAAACCTGCTCGCCCAAAACATCGACCAAAGCCTGCTGAAGAAGATGCGTTGCCGTATGATACTTTGTTGTAATGTCCGACTGCTCGGCAAGACCGCCCTTAGCTTTTCCGGCATCCAGCGACTTTGAGGCTTCCTGATGTTTTCTTTCCGCTTCCTTGAAACCTTCGACATCGACGGTAAAACCGTTCTCTCTTCCCAATTCCTGCGTGAGTTCGAGCGGATAGCCGTAAGTTTCATAAAGATTGTAGGCAACTTTTCCGGAGATTATCTTTTTGGGATTTTTCATGAGATTTGGAAGAAGTTTCTGGAATTCCGCTTCGCCTTTTTTTAGAGTCGTGCGGAATTTCGCCTCCTCCGCCGCAAGTTCCCTGTATATTTTCTGTGAATTTTCTTCCAATTCCGGGTAGGCATTCTTGAAATTCTCGACGACAACCGAAGCAACCTCGGAAAGAAAATCTTTTTCAATTCCCAACTTCATTCCGTGGCGAACTGCCCTGCGAATAAGTCGGCGAAGCACGTAGCCTGCGCCAACCCTATCAGGAGAAACTCCTTTTTGATCGCCCAAGATGAATACGGAAGCTCTTCCATGGTCGGCGATTATTCTTACGCTCTTGTCTTTTTCGCCGTCCGTTCCATATTTGTAGCCTGAAAGTTCTTCGATTTTTGCAATTATCGGAGTGAAAACTTCAGTGAGATAAACCGAGGTTTTTCCTTGAAGAATGCAATTCGTTCTTTCAAGTCCCATTCCCGTGTCCACATTCTGCTTTGGAAGCGGAACGAGAGTTTTTTCGTCCGTGCGGTTGTACTGCATGAACACGTTGTTCCATATTTCCATCCAGTTTGAGGAATCCGTACTTTTGTTCGAGCCGACTGGCGGAAGACCTTCTCCGACCCAGTAGAAAATCTCCGTGTCAGGACCGCACGGACCTGTAGGACCTGCCGCCCACCAGTTGTCGCTCGCCGGAAGATAGGCGATTTTGTCCTCGCTCATTCCGTTATCTTTCCAATAAGAGGCGGCTTCCTCGTCGCGGGGAGCGTTCTCGTCTCCGGCAAATACGGTAACGGAAAGTTTCCGAGGGTCAAGGGCAAGCCATTTTGGACTTGTAAGAAATTCGTATGAGAATGCAATCGCTTCTTTTTTGAAGTAGTCTCCCAAAGACCAGTTTCCAAGCATTTCAAAACACGTAAGATGGCTTGGGTCTCCAACCTCATCGATGTCGCCCGTGCGTATGCATTTTTGATAGTCGGTAAGGCGGGTTCCGGCGGGATGCTTTTCGCCCAAAAGATATGGAACAAGCGGATGCATTCCGGCGGTTGTAAAAAGTACCGTCGGGTCGTTTTCAGGAATCAATGACTGACCGGAAATTTCGGTGTGATTCTTGCTTTTAAAAAACTCAATGTATTTTGAACGCAATTCGTTGGAAGTCATATGGCAGACACTTTAGCACAACGCCGATTTTTTTTCAATTAAACGGATTGTCAAGATTTTTCATATTTTCCGAAAGTCAGTTTTGCAAGTCCGATTCCGGTTTTCTTAGAGTAATCGTTTTTCCTTCAGAGACGAACACTGTGTCGGGGGCAAGCCTTACGGGAGAAAGCGTGATTTCGTCCTTGATGACCTTGATTTCGACGGCGGGCTTTTGGTTTCTTTTTTTTGCGGGAATTGTAAGTTCCTCGGTTTTGAAGCGCATCACGTATGCATTCTGCATATAAGGGGCGCTTTTCGATGCCCGAAACTGAACAATCGGATAAACACCGACCGAATCTATTACGTAAATTCCTGACTCTTCGCTGTCCTGTGTCAAAAGTTTGTAACCGTTGTTCTCGAAAATGTATGTGTTCCTGTCGTCGTCAAGCCAAGTTTTTTGAGAGACAAGGATTTTTTCGTATTCGGCGGAAATGTCCGAATCTTTATCGCCCCCGAACACGTTTTGGAACGCCATCTTTCTGTACGAGCCGTCCCACTGGTTCGACTCCTTTATGACCATGCTTCCAACGTCGTCCCGGACGTGAATGTTTACTTCGTTCACGCCCGTAAGCATTATGTCGAACCTGCGTTTCATGCTGGAAATTACAGAATTCACCGTGGAAAGATAAATTCCGCTCCGTCTGAGGGACGAATCTTCCCAAGAATAAACGCCTTCGGTGTCATCGGAAAGGAGAATGACTTCTTTGTTGTCGTAGTCAAAATATATGTAATTCGGTTTTGCCGATTCATTCGAAGTCTTATACCAGAGTCCGTTCAAAAAATGGGTGAATGTCTCGACATTTCCGTTCTGGATTCTTGCAAGTTCCTTTGCGGCAAGGCTGTTTCCGGTGATTTTTAGCCTGTTCGACTGAACGTATTCTTCTTTTTCGGGATTCCAGCTGTATTCGGTTTGCACCTGCGTTATTCCTGCGGACGAAGAATTTTCGTCGGACTTGTCGGAGCTGTACACCCACACGGTATAGTTTTTTCCTGCGGACTGGGAAAGTTCATACGCCTCGGAACGCTCCGTCTGCTGTATGAAAATCGTTCCGTCCGAAGAAAAACTTCCTATGTTCACGATGTTGACAACTCCACGCTTTTTCTTGCAAAGGTACAGATTCATCACGGAATCGCCGTCGCTTTTTATTCCCTGATAAACAAGCGCAATCCTGTGGTCGCCAATCATATCAAGTCCGGTGTAGGAAAAGGTCCGGATTCGAGAAATTTCCGTTGGGATTTCCGCCGCCCGTTCATATGCGTTTGCATCAGGATTGTAAAGCCCCACAATCAGCGAAAGATACGGAGAACCCGCTTTTCGAACCGCTATAATCTGATCGTCAAAAGCGTCTCCGTCAAAATCGATTGTAAGAGTTGACATAAGTGTTTCCGTGTGAAGAAGCGGAACCAGCGAAGTCTGCACGCCGTCCTCCGAAAGTCCGTCGCGTCCGCCAGAAGCCGCCTCGGAATCGCTTGGCGCAAGTGGAGTTACGACAATCGGTCTTACGCTTTTATCTTTGTCGCTTTTTGAAAAGCCTTTTATCACGGAAACAAGCGCAAGAACAAGAAGCATAAACGCAAACGCAAAAATAACAATTTTTGTCTTCATGGATTAGACTATACTCAATTTTCGGACTGTAGAAAAGCGAGAGATGCAAGTTTTGTTTTTCATTGCAGGATAGCCCAAAATCTGCGTCATTTTTTTCTTAACATTCCTTTTGCTATAAAATCAAGATTTTTTGTTTTCCGTTCAAAATTGCAGGCGTTTTTATGAGAATCACGCTCTTTTTTTATACTCGACGCCTCGCGGATTAGCCACGGAGCTGGAAACGAATCTTTTCTTCCGTTTTTAGCAAGCGACAGCCAGTCTTCGCTTTCCGGAATCTCGAATTTCATCTGCTTTCCGGAAACTGGATGGAAAAATTCAAGCGTCCGAGCATGGAGCAAAAGCCTTCCGAGCGGATCTGTTTTCGCGCGGTAATTTTCGTCTCCGGCAAGCGGATAGCCTTTTGACGAAAGATGGGCGCGTATCTGGTTTTTCCGCCCCGTGTCGAGCGAAAGCTCAAAAAGAGTAAAACTTTTTCCTCTTAAAAGAATTTTGTAGTTCGTGCGGGCGCTTATTGTCTTGAACTTGAGTTTTCCGTTTTCTACTGAAAGATTTCTTTCGTACACGGATTTTTCCTCACCGTTTCCGCTTGTTGAAAGTCGTTTTCTTGTGTTCGCACTGTTTTTTGGGCTGTCATCGATTTTTGGAACGAATCCGATATTGTGGCTGTTGTACGCAAGACTGTCGTCTATAGTCCCAAAATCCGGAAGAATCATCGAAGAATCCGAAGGATTTTCTGCGACGGCATGGTACAGCCTTGAAGTAACAATTTGTTGCCAATTATCCATGATTCTTTTCTGAGCCTGCTCGGTCATCGCAAACATCATGACGCCCGAAGTGTCCCGGTCAAGCCGATGGACGACGAACGGTCTGTGATTTTTGGAATACATTCCGTTCTTCCTTAAAAGGTCTTCCAGCGCATCTACGGCAGTCCGTGAACGGCTTCCGGGATACGGAACTGAAAGCATTCCTTCGGGCTTGAAAATCACGGCAATCGCCGAATCTTCATGCAGAATGGAAATCTTTTCTTTTCCGAAATCGGGTTTTCGCCTAATCTTCAGTTCCGTGCTTTTTTTCATTTTACAAAACCTCCGGCATAATATCGCAGTGTTCGGAAATGTCCACCGCTTCGGAAAATCTAAGATAATACAGGAAACATTTTATTTTTGAAAAATCTTTTACGCCGAACATGGATGCTACAGCTTTTCTGTAATATGACAGTTGGACGTAATAAATTTCGGGATTTTTTGTTTGGTTCGTCTTGAAATCCACGATTACGTAAGAGCCGTCCTTGTCCTTGAACAAAAGGTCGATTACGCCTTTTACGATTTTAGAGCCGTTCCTGCTTTTAAAAGAGTATTCCGTTTTGCAAAAACCGTTCCGTTTCGCCTCTACGGCTTTTTTTCCCAATTCCGAATTCGAAAAATTTTCTTTCATTTCAAGGCAGATTCTTTCTATTTCCGCTTTGTCTTTCTCGTAATCCTTGAGTCCGATGATTTCCCGATTCGGATAGACGGGAGTTTTTTCGTTCACCGACGCTTCCATGTAGGAATGTGCGATTGTCCCGAAATTATTGTAGCCGAAGCCGAAATCCGATTTTTCAACGATGGCGTTTATTTCCTGATACGGAGCGGAAGAATCGGCAGAGGCGGAAAAAACATTTTCTTCCTGAAAGATTTTACTTGGATTTTCATAAATTGAATCCGGCCTTTCCATTTTTACGGAAGCCGCTTTTTCGTATGGCTTTTCGTCGGCAAGAACGGAAAAAAGTTTTTCTTTCTCGGAAAACAGATTTTTTCGCTTTCCGTCGGATTTGTCGGAAATTCTTTGAAAAGCGGGAATTTTTTCCACGTCAAACGGCTTTGTTCCATCGTACAAATCATCGTTGTAAAAATTGAAAAAAGGCTCAAGAATGTGGAAAACGCTGTCCGCCGCATTTTCTTCCGCCGGACTGTATTTTTTTTCCGCATCGGAAGACATTGAATATTTCCCGTTCGTGATAAAAAGATGGTCGCTCGCCCTGGTCATCGCAACGTAGACAAGTCTTCGAAGTTCCGCCGTTTCTTTTAGATTTTGTTCAGATTTCATTTTTGCGAAAAAATAATTTTCCGAAGATTTGTTTTTCGTGCCGGATTCCGAATTTATCGAAATTCCGAAATTTTTGTCGAAATATACGGAATCGGTGTTTCTTTCATCGGCGGAGGATTTGTGTGTGCTGCAAACAAAAACAACCGGATATTCAAGTCCCTTGCTCTTGTGAATAGAAAGAACGTTCACGCCGCTGACTTTTTCCATCGGAATATCCATTCCTTCGAGTTTTGAATCGTCCTTCTTATAAAATTTTACGCCGTCCACAAATGCAGAAAGACCTTCGTTACGTTCCTCCGCCTTTTTTGCAAGGTCAAAAATCATGTCGTACATTTTTGCATACATTTCAAGGCTTTCGTTCCACATGACCTCAAAACGGTATCCGCCCTCGTACCAAAGTTTCGTAACGATTTCGGAAATCTCAAGTGTCTTCAGCGAATTTTTCACGTCTAGGAAAAAATCTTTTGCGTGAAGAAAACGTTTTTTTCCTTCGTCCGAAAGAATCGAAAAATCCTCAAGAGAAAACGGATCTTCTTCGGAAAGGAGAACGCCGGCGGCTTCGTCAAAGGAAAGATTCACAAACGGAGAGCAAAGAACCTGAGCATAACTCATTGTGTCGTTCGGGTAAACGCAGATACGAAGATAGGCAAAAATATCGTTCACAGGCCCGTCGGAAAAAAAGCCCTTTACAATCTCGGTGTTGTACGGAATTCCGTGATTCAGCATCGCCCTTTCAAAAATATTTTGAGTGGCGTAGTTTCTGAAAAGAACGGCGATGTCGCTGTAAGAATAATTTTTCCCAAGAACGCCATCCGTAACGATTTCGTTAATCTTTCTGCAAACCCATTCGGCTTCCGCCTCTTCTCCGACAAGCAAAACGGAATCGTCCAATTTTTTGTCCGCGTCAAAAAGCGCAAAATGAAGGTGCGGGGCGTAAAAATCCATGGGCGTTTTTGCGTCGCGGATTTCTTTTTCTGCCTTTTTTGAAAGAGAGACTTCATGATACACAGCCTCGTAGTCGGGAACATCGCCGTTTTTAGAAGAAGGCGAAGAGTTTTTCCGCTCGGTATAAAAAACGGAAGGACTTTTTTCAAGCAAATCCGTCTCATCAGGCAAATTCGTCTCATCATTCGGCGGATAGGGAAAGCCGCCAAAAATTGTATTGAAACAGGCTATAAGAGCTTGGCACGACCTGTAGTTCGTGTCCATGCTGAGTTTTCCGTCCTTAAAATCATCGGAAAGCGACCTGAACACGGACACGTCAGCACCCCTAAAAAGATAGATGCTCTGCTTTTCATCTCCGACAAAAAAAAGTTTATCCGGAGAAAGTTCTTCAACCGAAGGAACGCCCTTTTCTTTTCGTTCCAATTTTTCCGCAAGCATGAAAAGCATGTCCCGCTGAAGACTGTTGTTGTCCTGAAATTCGTCAATCATTATCGCCTTGTATTTTTCTTTTTCCACCTGACGGATTTCAGGATAGTCACGCAATATGCAGTAGGCAAGTTCCGCAATGTCCCTGAAAGTAAGATTTCCCGAAGAACGTTTGTAACTGTTAATCCGATTTTGAAAATCTTCATAATAAGGAACGGTGGCTAAAAGGATTTTATAAGTTTTTATGTATGAAGAAATCTCCGAAAATTTTCCCTTGAAATTTCTTATTTCAAGCACGGCTTTTTTTATAAGCTCGCTGTTTTTAAGATTTCCGGGAAGGGAAACATTCAGGAACGGAGTTGCGTTTTTTATCCAAGCGTCGCAAGACGAACAGTCCGAAGATTCAATCGTTTTTTCGGTCAAGAAAAACGGTTCGGGAAATTCTTTCTGAAAAAGCTCGTCCAATTTTTTTATGTAGGAACTTTCTCTGTTTCCGCTAAAATCGTTATACGCCGCCCGAAGAGACGCGACGGCATCCTTAAAAGAAGAAGTTCGTTCGTTCCAGACATTGCAAATCTCTTTTTTCTGAAGTTCAACGCCTTTTTTGAAATCTATGGGTCTGCATACGGAAGAATTTTCAAGGAGCGGTTTTACAAAAAGGTTTTCCGCAGTTGAAACAAAATCTTTTGTTCCGACAAGAAGCCGAATCACAGGCTCATCGATGCGACTCAAAAGAAAAGGAAGAACAATTTCCCGCACATGGGATAAAATCGCTTCGGAATCCTGAACAAAATCCGGGGAAAGCCCGTAATAGTGCGCACCCATTTTTGCGATTGAGGCGCAATATGCGTCCAGCGTTTTTATGTTCGCCTTATAAAAATCCAAAGCCACTTCGGGCGCTTCGTTTTTCAAAGTTCCGTATATTCTTTCGGACATTTCGACGGTCGCTTTTTTTGTAAAAGTAAGAGTCAAAATTTCGTCCACGCAAAAACCGTTTTCTTTTACAAGTTTTGTAAACCTTTCTGCAAGGACGGTGGTTTTTCCCGAACCTGCGCCTGCGCTCACCACGGAATTTTTCATCTCATTGATGGCGGACAATTGCCCAAAATCAAATTCTCGTTTTGTGTATTTTTTCATGCCGTTTTCCTAAGCCTTTCCCACATTGAACGTTTTTCTGCATATTCCCCTGAATCTGCATTTTACGCAGGTGTTCCAGTCAAATCCGAATCCTTCCGCTGAAAAAACGCCGTTGTTCACCGAATCAGAAAAAATTTTTAGACATTCCTCGAATTTCTGCATGGTCGGGGAAAAATTGTCAAATCCCACAAGATTTTTTACATTTTCGAACACAGGAAGGTCTCCGGCGACAACCTTCAAACTGCCGTCGGAAAGTTTGTAAAAACATCCGTTCCGGACATCAATCGGCGGATTTTGATTCCGCAAAAGATAAAAATATACGGGCATCTGAAAATCCGGGATTTTAGAAGGAGTTCCGTCGCTCTTTTCTTCCCATAAAACAGTTTCGGGAAGTTTGTTCGTCTTGTAGTCAATGACAAGATAGTCACGGCTCACAGGTGCACGAAGAATACAGTCTATTCTTCCGGACAGCGTAAAATCTTCCATTTCAAAAACAAAATCTTTTTCAACGGAATCCACGGAATAGCCTTCAAAACGCTTTGAGAATTTTCTTATGATATCCGCCATTTTTTGAAAAATCGAATCTTTTGAAGAAAGAACGACTTTTTCTGCAAGATAGTTTAGTTTTTTTGCCTCGGCTTCCAAAGCCAAATCCACGCTTTTTTTAAGGATTTCTGTGTAGCGTTCGGAAAGAAAATCCCCTTCGGAACGAACGGAAAGATTTTCGTTTTTTAAAGCTGAAAAATACAATTCCATGACTTTGTGGTTTATGTTTCCGGCATCATACTTGTTTACAAGTTCAGCTTCGTTTTCCTGCTCCTTGATTTTTACGACGCTCCGCAAAAGGGCGTTCCTTGGGCATGAAAAGAATTTATTCAGTTCCGTGGAAGAAATCATTACTTTTTCGTTTTTTTTGTATCTTCTTTGGATTGCCTCGCTTAAAACAATGCGAGTTTCGTCTGTAATGCGATTATTTTTTGCGCCAAGATGATTTTTTATCCAGGCTTCATTCCCGATTTTTGAGACTGAAGTTACAGCTGAAGGAAAAGTTTTTCCGTCCCGATACCAGTCTTTTTCTTCCTTGTAAAAATCCTTTTCAATTTTAAGGAAAGGCTTCTCCGATTCAAAAAAAGGAATTTCTTTAAGAGAACTTACAGGCTGGGCATAACCTGAAAAAGTCTTCTTTCCGGTTGAAAAATACGCCTCTTTTCCAAGTGAGTTCATCCTGTAAAGCGATATGAATTTTTCAGTTACATTCAAATCTTCCTTGCCCAAAAGCAAAAGCCGCTTGTCCTCGCGCAAAAAAGAAAGTTTTTTATACACAACCGAAAGCGAAGACTGGCTTGCGTCAAGCACAATCTGCGCTCTAAAAGGAGCCGTCTCCGAAAGTCTGTACGGAAGCACCTGCACGCCGTTTTTTTCCGTCTGCTCAAGATAGTTTTTGTCGTTCAAAAAACTTACAAAAAACGAATACGGAGACGGCACATTGCATTCCGGAAAATCTCTTTCAAGGTCGATTAAAGAACCCAACTCCGAAATGCAGCGGCTTATTATTCTGTTTGATTTTTCAGGGCATTTTTCCATGTCAAAAAAATATTCCCTGAATTTAAAATAATTTTCCCGAATCTTAGAAAAACTTTCCGCCTTCACCATGCCTTTCACCGAGGATTTTAACATTCTGTAGACGCTTAACGCCCGTTCCTCTCCGAACGAGCGGGCAAAAGATTCTTCCCAAACATCGATTTTTTTACCGTCGGAAACAAAAGCGCATATACAGCTGTTTTTTTGCCCAAAATCCACAAGCTGAAGAATGCCGTCCCTGTCTTTCCACGGAAGTTCCGTGTTCAAAAGAAGATTTTTTACGCTTTCATATGAAAAATCCGAAGAATAGCATTCCAAAATTTTCGAAAAAAGATTCCCGGAAGAAGTCGCCCCCAAAGCCCTTGCATAACGCATCACGCACGGAATCTCGAACAACGAAAACTCCCTTTCGACGTAACTCCCGTAGCTTTCCATGTCGAGAACGCTGACGGCAATATCAGTCCAGCCGATTCCGTCGTTTTCGTGAAGAGACCTTATGTATCGTGCCGCAGTCTTGATTTCCGCCCTTGAATCCGAAAAAGTATAGACATTTCCGCCGTCGTCTACAGACTTTTCAGGAAGAGACACAATTTTTATGTCGGGAGAAGAAGAAAGAAGTTTTTCGTACTCGAACCAGTCGCTAAGAATTTCAGGGAAAAATATTACGAATTTTCGACCGTTGGAACGGAACGGCGGAGTTTCCCACGCAGGGTCAAAAAGTCCGTACGAATCAAGAAAAGAACTGTAACGCCTGTAGATTTCCGAAAGGTCTTCGTCCTCGGCATCCGGCTTCATTCCGGAAGCGGAAAAAAACTTTTTCCACATTGAAAGGGCGGGTAAAAGAGCGGCTATCCATTTTTCAAAACCGGAAGCCTCTTTTGCGTGCTCCTTTGTGATTATGTCCTTTAGAAACGGTTTTTCACCGTTCTCTGAAATCAGTTTTGCCGCAAAAAAACGCCTCATTGTCGACGGAACGGATTTTTTTTCAGGCTGAGAACTTTTTATGGAGTCGCCTTTAAAATCGTCCCAAGCCACAAAACGTTCCATCGCAACGGAGGACACGTCGCTTTTAAAAATAATTCTGTCCGCCCAAAGTTCAGCGGAAATCTGGGTTGGAAACACAAAAACGACATTTTGCTCTTTTATGTTTTCAAGAAGAACCTTTTCGATAAGATTTTCCATCACGAATCCCCGCTGCAAAAAAAAATCTAACTTTTATAGGATAATATAGCACAGAACTAAAAAAATACGGTGAAAAAAGTCTTAATCTCAAGTTTTAGCCGGATTTAAATCCGATGGAACGATTTCTAACGAAAAACAAAACATCGCATTGAAATCCGAAAAAAGGATTTTCCAAGAAAAAACGCAATTTTTATAAAGAAAACATAAATTAAAGAGCCGAAGCCAGATTTTTGAAATATGCAACTTCAGTTGAATGTCGCAATTTTTTATTTTCGAAAGTTTTCTGATTTACGAAGAATGTTTTTCACATTCGTATTCTCCCGACTTTCTAGGAAGCCGTTTTTATTCGGAATCAAAAATCGCAGAAAACCCAATCCGCAAAAAAAGGCTGCCCCGGAAGCTATAAAACTTCACAAAAGGACAGCCCTCTTTTTGGATTTTAATAATCCCGATTTTTAAGGATTTTCTAATAGCCCATTCCCATATCAGGAGAAGAGGCAGCCGGCTTCGGTTCAGGAATATCCGTTATCGCACATTCCGTAGTAAGAAGGGTGCAGGCAATTGAAGCCGCATTCCTCAAAGCGGAAGTCGTAACCTTGGCAGGGTCTATGATTCCGGAATCAATCATGTTCACCCATTCTCTTGTGTATGCATTGAATCCGATTCCCTTCTTTTCATTCTTGGCACGTTCCGCGATAACCGCACCGTCAATACCTGCGTTGTCCGCAATCTGTCGGATAGGCTCTTCGAGCGCACGGCGAACAATCTTGAAACCGACCTTTTCGTCTTCGGAAAGCTCCTCAGGAATGTTCTCAAGAACCTTCGCGGCTTCTATGAGCGCAAGACCGCCTCCAGCCACAACGCCTTCCTCAAGGGCGGCGCGAGTAGCGGCAATCGTATCTTCCACACGGAATTTCTTCTCCTTCATTTCGGTTTCGGTTGTTGCGCCAACATTTATCACAGCCACTCCGCCTGCAAGTTTCGCAAGTCGCTTCTGAAGCTGCTCTTTGTCGTATGAAGAAGTAGATTTTTCGATTTGAACCTTGATTTCAGAAATCCTGTCGGAAATCGCCTTCTTTTCACCTGCGCCACCTACGACAGTTGTATTGTCCTTGTCAATCTTTATGGATTTTGCGTGACCAAGCACGGATTCATCGCAAGAATCAAGTTTCAGTCCAACCTCTTCGGAAACGACAGTCGCACCTGTAAGAATTGCGATGTCCTGGAGCATATCCTTTCGTCTGTCTCCGAAACCAGGCGCCTTAACTGCGCAAACCTTGATTGTTCCCCGGATGGTGTTAAGCACCAAGGTCGTAAGAGCCTCGCCCTCAACGTCCTCGCAGATAATCACAAGCGACTCGCCTGCGTTGGCAACCTTTTCAAGAATTGGAAGTAAATCCTTCATCGAAGAAATTTTCTTGTCATACAAAAGAACGTTTGCATCCGAGAATTCTGCCACCATTCGCTCCCTGTCGGAAACAAAATATGAGGAGATATATCCCCTGTCAAACTGCATTCCTTCTACAGTAGAAACCGTGGTATCCATGTTCTTGGATTCCTCCACAGTTATAACTCCGTCCTTTCCGACCTTCTCGATGGCATCCGCAATCAAAACGCCTATCTCGGTATCGTTGTTTGCAGAAATTGTAGCGATGTTCTTTATGTCGGCAGCGTCCTTTACCGGCTTTGAGTTTTTCTTTACCTCTGCGACAGAAAGGGCAACAGCTTTTTCCATTCCACGCTTCACCTCTATTGGTGTCATGCCGGCAGCCACGGATTTTAGCCCCTCTCGGACAAGCGCATATGCAAGCACCGTAGCCGTAGTCGTTCCGTCGCCCGCATCGTCGTTGGTCTTAGAGGCGACCTCACGCACAAACTGAGCTCCCATGTTCTCGAACGGATCCTGAAGTTCAATATCCTTTGCAACGGAAACGCCGTCCTTTGTTATAGTCGGAGAACCATACTTCTTGTCCAGCATGACCATGCGTCCGCAAGGACCAAGAGTAACCTTCACAGCCTTTGAAATCTGTTCCACACCAGAAAGCAACTTTTTTCTGGCATCTTCGTTGAATAACAACTGTCTAGCCATTTTCAATATACCTCTTACAAACTATAAGTTCCCGATTTCTACGGGTATCGATTATTGTTTAAGATAGTAAAAAAAGAAGATAATGACAATCTTTTTTATGATTTTTTTTCTAAGGGCGTTCCGGCGTAACACAAGGTTACGCCGTCGGCTGTTCCGCACTTCCGCTATCGCTCCATTCCTACGCTTGCGCTACGGAACGCCTGCGGCGGTGCTACATAGCCTAACGCATTTTATAAAAAGAATTTCTCTCTCCCAAGAAAAAACGCAAACAGAAACAAAAATTCCAAGATTTTCCAAAACCACAGCGTGTGCGTTCAGGCTGAAGCCCTTCCCGGATTCCGATTTTTCCTTGAGAATTTTTCTTACATTCCGTGGCGGTTACAGTTTCCGCAGCCGTTCACGATTACATGTGGCTTTCCGCTTTTAGTCTTATTGAAAAGTCTTGAAACAAGGAATCCGTCCTGCAGGACTTTTTTATGGCACACGGGACACCTGCGCACGATTCCGGGTTTTGCAAAAGGATAGCAGTTTGGACAACCGTACACGTAGCACAATTGGTCGTCCGCTTTTCCCGCCTTTCCAAAAACTTTCGAGATGATGTTCTGTCCGGGAAGAAGCGGACTTTCGCACAAAGGACAATTCACAAAACCTTTTACGCCGGGGTTTTCCGATTTTTTTTGGGCCGCTGAAGAAACAATAAGCCTTCTGAAATAAAGCAGCGCAAGAATTATCACAACAACAGCGGCAGAGCCAAAAAGCAGTTCCATTTTAGGCGAAATTATACGGCGTTTCTTGGTATACGTAATAGTTCAGCCAGTTGGAAAAAAGCAGATGCGCCGTACTTCTCCAGTAAGACGCAGGCTGAAGCGACGGATTGCTGTTCGGAAAATAGTTTCTCGGAAGATTTATGTTCAAGCCCTTCTGCTTGTCTCGCCAATATTCGTTTGCAAGCGTTTCCGTGTCGTATTCCAAATGCCCCGTCATAAAAATCTCGCGGTTTGTGGAGGATTTTACCAATGTAACGCCTGCATCGGGGGATTTTGCAAGTATTTTCAGTTCCTCGTGCATAAGCACGTCTTTTTCCAAGATTGTAGTATGCCTTGACTGCGGAATCGGAAACACATCGTCAAATCCACGCATCAGCGGTTCGTTCTGGCTTCCAGAAGTCCTGTAGTTCATAAAGACCCCGAAAAGTTTGTTGTCAACAGGCTCTTTTGGAACTCCGTAAAGATGGTAAAGACCGGCGAACGCCCCCCAGCAAAGATAGAGCGTGGAAAAAACGTTTTCCTTTGCGTAATCCATTATCTCGCAGAGTTCTTTCCAGTAATCAACCTGCTCGAACGGAATATGTTCCACCGGAGCGCCCGTTATCACCATTCCATCGTAACGATGCCTAAAAATCTCGCTTGACGGAATATAGAATTTTTCAAGATATTCCATTCTTGTGTTTTTGTAGTCGTGGTTTTCCATGCGGACAAGGGAAATTTCAACCTGAAGAGGACTGTTTGCAAGAAGGCGAAGGATTTGAGTTTCCGTAGTCTCTTTTGTAGGCATCAGGTTCACTATAGCAACTTTGAGCGGTCTTATATCCTGAGTCTGCGCGCGATTTTCCGTAATCACAAAAACGTGCTCATTCTGCAATGTTGATGCGGCGGGCAAATCCGCTCTGATTTTTATCGGCATAGGGTAAATATAGCAAAGAAAAGTCTGATTTGCTATACTCTGAGACATGTCAAATCAGAAACGAAAGGCGGCGGTCAAAAAACTCAAAGTTCTTTCTTACAACGCAAAAACTGACGTGAATATGTTCCGCAGAAAAATCGAAGAAGAGTTCAGAACCGTGTTTCTTCCAAGCCATACGGAAAAACAGGAGCGAACATTCGGCGGCATAACCTGCGACTTTCTGATTCCTGAAATTCACGCCTCAAAAAGAATTCTTTTTTACATACACGGCGGATGCTTTGTAGGAGGCTCAAGAGCTTCGTACAGAAATTTTACGTCAATGCTTGCGAACAAGGCTTACTCAAGAACCGTAGTTCCCGAATACAGGCTTGCGCCCGCCCACCCG
>CAJPOF010000027.1 GCA_905372235.1 uncultured Treponema sp. | reverse complement strand
ACCCGCGACATCCACCTTGGCAAGGTGGCGCTCTACCACTGAGCTATTTCCGCAAGATTGGCGTTAGTCGGCCATTTATAAAAAGAGCGGAAAACGGGAGTCGGACCCGCGACATCCACCTTGGCAAGGTGGCGCTCTACCACTGAGCTATTTCCGCAAAATCATAAACTTTCAACTTTTCAACGAGCAGTGCGAAAGGAGGGACTTGAACCCTCACGCCGAAGCACTAGATCCTAAGTCTAGCGTGTCTGCCAATTCCACCACTCTCGCAAGTATCGACAAGTCTTTTAGACCTATACTTTAATTTAAGGATGAGCCATGCAGGGATCGAACCTGCGACCCACAGATTAAGAGTCTGTTGCTCTACCAGCTGAGCTAATGGCCCTAAATTAATTGTCAAACAACATATGTTGTTTATGCGTCCGACAGGATTCGAACCTGCTACAACCGGATTCGAAGTCCGGGACTCTATCCAGATGAGCTACGGGCGCGCATTTGTGATAATCGAACCTGTTTGGATGAGGGTGCCTGGTGGGGATTGAACCCACGACAACCAGATCCACAATCTGGCGCTCTACCACTGAACTACAGGCACCAAGTTATCGACAAGCGAAACTATATATCATAACGCCTTCCTTAGTCAATAACCTGCCGCTCAAAATTAAGGATTTTTTTGTGTTTCGTAGGCTTCTATTTTACTTCAAAAATTATGGACTTTTCTTCGTCCTCAAGTTTTACGGTCAGCGTATGGAGTCCTTTTTCAAGCGGAACGCTGAAAGCGAAAGGGCGGAGGATTCTTGTTTTTTTTCCGTTCTCGGAAAGTTCTTTTCCGTCGTAAAGTACCGTAAGTTCATCTTTTTTTGAAATTCCGCCAAGGACGTTAACGGGAATTCTTTGTTCTTTGATGTCGGTTTTGTCAATGTAGAAAACGCTTCCGTTCGCGGGGCTTGCGATTTTTAATTCCGAAGTGGAATATTCTATAAATGAGTTCGTGTGGTTTTTAGAAATCCAGCCTTGATATTCTGCAGGATAGTGGATTGTCAGAGTTCCTTGGAGATTTCGCTTGTGCCAGTCGCAGTTGCAGGATTGGATTGTCCGTTCGCGGGAGATTTCTATGTATTCGTCAAGGTTTGTGGGGCAATCTTCGTTCGGTTTCATTCCGGAAAGCGAACAGATTTTTGATTTTCGGAAGTTTTCGGGTTCTTTGAAGTCAAGCTTTTCGTCCTCGGTCAGAAAGTCAAGAATTTCTTTTGCCGCCTCTGCCGGAAGCGAACTTCCTGTCTTTCCGATTACGGTGTTCCCTGAAAAGTTTCCCATCCAGACGGCGACTGTGTATTTTGGTGTGGCACCCACGGCGACTATGTTTTGGAATTGGTTTGCGGTTCCGGTTTTGAAAATTGAAGGATATTTTGTAAGGAATGTCTGGGAATAGCCGAATCCTGTTGCCCTTGCGCTTTTGTCTTTTAGAAAATCGCAGATTATTCTTGCCGTGTCAGGCTCGAAGACTTTCCTTTTTTTGCCTTCCGTTCCTTTTATATATGTGGGTTCGATGTAGATTCCGTCCCTTGGAAATACGGAGAAAGCGGACGCAAGCTCAAGAAGGCTCACTTCGCCTGCGCCGAGCGCAAGTCCGAGGTCGGCTTTTTTTCCGCTTTTTTTTAAGGATTCAAAGCCGAGCGAATACAAGACTTCAAGATAGTACGGAACGGACAGTCTTGAAAGGATGTAGACCGCAGGCACGTTCAGGCTTGAGGCAAGCGCCATTCTGAAAAGGACAGGTCCGTTGTAGCGGTTGTTGAAATTTCTTGGAAAATATATTTTTTCGCCTCCGAATTCCATCGGAACGTCAGCAAGTACGCTTGTCGGAAAAAAAATCGGTGAAGAGCCTTCTCGCTTTTCTAGGGCGGCTGCATAAAGGAAGGGTTTCATGGAACTTCCCATCTGGTTTGGAGTGAGAACCCCGTCAATCTGACCTGAATGCCATTTGTCGAACCAGTCGTTGCTTCCAACCCACGAAAGGACTTTTCCTGTGTTGTTTTCAAGGACTACGGCAGCCGCGTTGTCGATTCGGGATTCTTTCGCTTCGGAAAGCTTTGCGTTCACGCAGAATTTCGAAAATTCCTGTATGTCGAGGTTCACGCTAAGGTCGCACCGTGAGGCAAATGGCGGAATTTCCTTTTTTGCTTTTTCGACAAGATGCGGAAATCGGAAAGGCCAATCGTAGGCTTTCCCGCCGAGACTTTTTGCTGTTTGGACGAGTTTTTTTTCGGAAACGCCGAAGACAAAGGCGGCTTTTTTTCCTGCGATTTCAGGATTTGAAAGCGGATTGTATGTAATCGGACGGCGAGGAATTATTGAAAGCAGCATCGCCTCTTCTTTTGAAAGTTCACGAGCACTTTTTGAAAAATAATAATGTGCGGCACTTTCGATTCCTTCCACGTTGTTCCCGAACGGAAGGTTGTTCAGGTAAAGCTCAAGAATCTTTTTTTTGGAAAGTTTCGCCTCCAGCCTGCACGCTGCGTCGGTCTCTTTTATTTTTGAGGCAAGATTCCGTTCTTTTTCCCCATAGACAAGACGAGCAAGCTGCATCGTTATTGTTGAAGCTCCGCTTACCGTCCTTTTTCCGACGATGTTCTGGAAAGTCGCTCTAAAAATTGCCTGCAGGTCTATTCCTCGATGAAAGAAAAACCTTCTGTCCTCGGATCTTATGAAGGCTTTTTTTACGTGTTCGGGAATATTTTCATACGGTATAAATTCCCTTCTAAGACCTCCGTCGAGGGCTGTAACGTAGATGAGCCTTTCGTTTCTGTCGTAGAACTGCACGCTGTAATTCCGCTTTTCAAACGATTTAAGTTCGGGAAACGGAGACAGTGCATAGTACAGAAAAATGAGTATCGGCACTGAAATCAATGCCGATACCCAAAAAACTTTTGCAGAAAAGCGAAAAATCCGCATTTATTCGATTGTGTATATGTAGCCGTCGGAGCGACCGAAGCGTTCGGCGGAGTACATGCATTCTGCCAGGGTAGGAGTTACAGGATACACGCCTCTTCTTGCGGCTCTGAACAGGAACGAAACTTCGTGTTCTCCTTTTTTGAAATTGTCCCAGAAGCACTGAAATTCGTTGTCGTATATAACTGAATTTGAAAGCGAAGTCCACCATTCGGATTTGATGGATTCATTTTCTACTGAGCCTGAAGTTTTGAACCTTGGATCAAGAATTTCCGCTCCGGAGGGAATCGGAATCCTTAGAGCCACGTTGTACGCATCCATCGTGGATGATACTGTTACCGTGATTTTGTACGTCGTTCCGCTTTTAAGGCTGTACACAAGATTTCCCGTGTTCGGTTCGATGTTATTCTTTTTTTCGGTGTCGTAGATTGTGTATCTAACATCGAATCCGTTGTTCCGCTTTGAAATCGTTTCGTCTGGAAGGGCGTATTTTAGTTCCGCATTATAGTAGAGTTTTCCGGTTCCGTTTGCGCTGAACTTCAAAAGGAACGGTTCGTCCTTCTTCAAGCTCGAAAGGACAGGACCTTCGAATTCTCTTTTTACGGTTATCGGTTTTGCGCCCGCTCCGTTGAAACTTCCTTCGGAGAAAGTGATGTTTTCGATAGTCGCTTTTCCCTTGAAATCCGTGGAATCAAGATTTCTTCCTTTTATGACATCGTTGAACGCTTCGAGTATGTTGGAAGTCGTGGCGGTGGATGCCCAGTAGCCGTTTTGACATTCGGAAAGAAGGTTGTATACAAGGCGGTCGACCATCTCGTCGCTAGGATTGATTCTTGTGAAAAGTTTCAGGATTTCCGCAGTCTTGTCTATGTCCGTGTGGAATATGGAACTGTTCCTGTATCCGATAGGATCTGTTATGTCAACCGACCTTAGGTTAGGTCTCATGTACATACGGATTCTTTCTGCAAGATACCTTGCTTTCTCGATATTTTTATTTCCGCCTTTGTTCATGTGTGCAAGGGCGATAAGAGCTCCGATGTAGTGGTCTTTTTTCGCCTCTTCCTCAAACAAAGGATAGAATGAGTCAAGCGAGTTGTCATCCAGCATTGAAAAGACGTAGAGCGCATACGCCATGTTGTTTGTTGGCAGATTTTTTCCTTTTGATTCCGAATTTTTCATTATTTCCGTCTTTATGTATGAAAGAAGGTTTTCTATGTCGATGGGAAAATCTTTGTGCTTGTAGCCTCGGTTCATCGCCGTGGCGTATATGTGCGCCATGCGGAGCGAGACGTACAGGCTTGAGGTCTTTGTTCCGGGCCAATAAGGAAATCCTCCGTCGTCCAGCTGTTCGTTCTTCCAGTTTTTGAAATGCGATATCACGCATCTTTTTGTGTTCTTTATTTTTGAATTCAAACCGAACACGTCTATGTATTCTTCGAACATGACCAACGGAAGTATCTTTGACGACTGCTGCTCAAGGCAACCGTAAGGATAGTCGAAAACGTAGTTCACTGCCGAACCCAAAAGTCCAAGCCGAGTCGCATCGAGAGTTACCGAAAGGCTTCCTTTTCCGTCTTCCGCAAAGGACGGAATTACGATTTCTTCCGCCGCAGATACGGATTTTCCCTTGAAACTGTCCGTTGAGCCTTGGAGAGCTACCGTTTCCATGCAGTAGGTTTTTTCTATCGTGAGCCTTGAGACAAGCCTTTCTTTTAGGACTCCTGATTTTATCCTGTAGACAAGTTCTATGTCTCCGTCGTCCTGTGCGGCGATGTCAAAGTATACGGCGGATGTTTGTCCGCCAGCGACTTTTACGGTATGAACGGTTTCTCCGTCGATGAACGCGCTTCCGGCTTTTGTGAGAAG
Organism: uncultured Treponema sp.; assembly: GCA_905372235.1. GTDB lineage: Bacteria > Spirochaetota > Spirochaetia > Treponematales > Treponemataceae > Treponema_D. The sequence goes on along the minus strand of CAJPOF010000027.1, from coordinate 22,763 downwards.
CCCCATCGTTTCGTCATCCGGAGAATTTGATTTTGGACTTCTTATGCTTACGCTCACTTCGACCTCGTGGCTGTTCGCATCAAGGTTTGTAAGGATGACTCCGCATTCTGCCGTGTCCCTTTCCCTTAGCCGTCTTGGCTGCACCGCCTGTACGTTTATGGGATTCTGCACCGCAAATTCATTTTCTTGGATTGCAAGAAGTTCTCCGTTCACGCCGAACGCCGTAAGTCTGTACGTTGTAAGTGAGTCCGGGACACGGAACGAGACGCTTGCGTTTCCGTCCTTGTCCGTGATTATGCTCGGCTCGAAAAGAGCGGTCGGTCTAAAATCCTTTCGCTCGTCTTCGTCCTTGTCGTCGTCCTCATCGCCGCCCTGAAGATTTTTTATGCTGTACGTTACAGGATCCATGAGGTATGCCCTTGAGTCTCCGCCTGATACACGCAACCTGAAATTGTACTCGTCGTAGAAGAATTTTATAGGATTTGGGACATGGTAATCTATAAGGTCAAGAACTGCCCTGTCTACTGCCATAACTGTTATTTCAGAATTTGCAAGCGGTTTTCCGGCTTTTGTGGCTTTTATGTTGACAGTAGCCGTGTCGCCCGGTCTATATACGGGACTGTCGGTTTCAGCCTGTATAGAAAACGCCCTTACAAGCGGATTTACGAAAAGCATCGTAGCTCCGTAATATCCTTTGGGTTTGTCCATGTCCCTTTCGCCGTATTCGTGCGTTGGTTTTCCTTTGCGCACGGAGTAGGACGAGACTGTAACGTAGCATACGGGGACGTAGTTTCGTGCCACAGGAACATCGATTACCGTCGTGTTTTCAGAGATGTGTCTTATTTCCTGGGTGAAGATTCCTTCCCGTTCGACGCATATAAGGTAGTCGCCTTTTTCCAATGGGCTTTCAAGAAGAACCTGGGCTGTCTCGCCGGGGTTGTAAAGGTTTTTGTCGGGAGTGAGTTTTAGCGATGTGTCGTCGTCCGAGAAAAAGCAGCTTGCGTCGCTTCCGGTTATATAAAAGTCCCTTGACGATGTTGAAACGCGCCCTTTTTTGTCTGTGGCGGAAACCGTCAGGGTGTAGTAGCCTGCCTTCTGCGGAACAAGAGTGAGTTTTGTTACGGGCGATGCCTTTATGCTTCCTTTTGTTTCAGTCTCATGATGTTCCGTGTAGCGTTTGTAAAGAGAGTCGTCAACGCTGTTTTGTATGTCATAAGTCCAATAATGCCTTGTGAACGTGTATTCTATTGCTGATGAGGAAATTGACATGTCCTCGACTATTTTCTCGTCGGGGCGTACCATCACAAGAGGAATTGACATCTCTTTTTTTGTTTTCACAAAGCCGCCTTTTCCGTTGACAGGGCCGATTCCCATGTAGAACATGGCGGGGTTCACGAATTTTGACGATGAAAGGGTTATTTTTTGGTTAGACTCGTCGGTTACGTCCACTTCGACCCTGTAAATGTATGGAGTACCTTTCATGTTCCCTTCGGTGGAGCAGGAGATTTCCGCCGTTCCTTTTGACGAAAGAATCGAAGAATCGCTTGCGACGTGTTTTCTTCCTTCATAATCGTCGTCCCAATAGGTATTTATGCCGAACTTGAATTTTTCAAGTTCCTTTGCCGAAGGAGAGAATGTTGCAGGCTCCGTGTACCAGTTTGTCGCATACGGCTGATGGGCAAGGTATCCTCCGGCAAGATATGAGGCGTTCACCGATGCCTTTACCGAATCTCCTGCGTAGATATCCTTTTCTTCGGTTGTGACAGTGCCTTGAATTTTAAGTTTTTCATAGTAGGCGACCGTAAAAGACACTTCGGAGGCATAGGTTTTTGTGCCTCTTTTATATTTTATTCTGTATCGTCCGGGTTCAAGTTCCTTAGGAAGCGAAAATTTTCCCCAGAAGCCGCCGGAAGCGCTCGTTGTTCCTTGCAGCATTCCGTATATGGATGAATCGTTCCATGAGTTTTTTTCAAGGGTTACAGTGTATTTTCCGGCGAACGGGACAAAACTTCCCATCTGCTGGTTTCTGTCTATTCCGCGGAACGTTACGGTTTCTCCGGGTTTGTAGACTCCTCTGTCAACAAACATGAACGTCCTCGGTTTTTCAGTGAGCGCTTCGCTTATGTAACCTCTGGGAACTCCCCATGCCCAATGGTCGTTCGGTCTAAAAGTTATTTTGTCTCCGTCGGATTCAACTACGACCGCTATATAATTTTCGTCGTAGTCCGATTCAAAAAGTGACTGATATCTTTTGTCCCCGTTTATGACGGCAAGTCCATTTTCGTCGGTGAGGGCAGAATCGGAAGGAAGCCCTCTTTTTTCGGGGGAATATGACCTTAGGTAGACTTTAGCGCCGATTACAGGCTTGTTGGTTGAAAGAGTTCTTACCATGACCACAGCCTTGTTTATTCCGAACCGTACCGTTGCTCCAAGGTCAGTAACCTGAAGGTTCAGGAAGTTTTTCGATGGAGTGTATTCAATGCTGTCATACTCATATTGAAGGGTTTTTATGTCAGCCTCGAACATGACGTTTCCTTTTCCGTTTGTAAGATACGGTTCAAGATCTATCTCTTGAAATTCTCTTATGTTTTCTTTTGTTGAGCCGCCGAAAAATGTTCCGCCGCCTTTTTCGCTCGTCCAATATTCTTGCCACCCCGGTGTGTAAAGCGGATCGGTGGATTTTGAAAGCCTATATGCGCTTTCTGCGTTTGCGTTCATGTATTCAAAAATCAGTTTGTGCGGAAACTGGGATTCAAGCATCTTTGTTCCGCTGTCAATGAATCTTGCGTAGCCTGATATGTGACGGCCCTTTACATTGTCCTGTATCTCTTTTTCGAGGTTTGCGCCGTATATGTCCCGGAGATTTTTGGAAATTGTTATCTTTCTTTCTTCTTCCGGAGGAATCTTCAAGAACTGGAGCGTAAGAGTTTTTCCGTATATCGAAAAGTTTGCTTCGTCAAGTTTTATGCCTTCCACGGACACTGCGTTCTTTACGGAGGTCTTGTCTATCTCCTTGTTGAACCTGAACGTCCATGAGACGGTGGACTGTAAGTAGCCGCTTGAGTTGTAGCTTTCTTTTAATATGAACGGACGCTCGGTAAAATATCCTTTTTTGTGGAAAGTGTTGTTCAGCGCGTCGTATGATTCCACGGCTATGTAATGGTCTTTTTGCAACGGAGATAATATAGTTATGTAGAACGAGTTTGAAAGCAAAGCGTCTTGCATGGACTCGTTGCCATTTTCTTTGCTGTAGTCCGGAATGATTGAAAAACTTAAAGGCTGAGCCGACCATTGACCGCTGTCTTCCATGGAAACCTTGATTAGATTTTTTGCGCTTTCCTGCGTAAGGTATCCGTTGAACCTGACTTTAAAAAACTTTGCATCTTCCAGTCTTAGTCCGGCCTCATCCGAATAGCGTATGTTTTTAGTTGTGTCTTTTTTTGCATTCTCTTCGGGAAGTATGTCAACTACTTCCAGTCTTAGTCCGGCTTCATCCGAATAGCGTATGTTTTTAGTTGTGTCTTTTTTTGCGCTCTCTCCGGGAAGTATGTCAACTATGAAAGGAACTGCTGATTTTGCCGTAAACGATTTTGAGCCGGAAAGTTTCTGTCCTCCGATTGACTTTACCGCAGATGATATGGTTACGGTGTATTCCACCAGCGGATCTAAAGGTTCTGCCGCCTCGAACGAAAGGTTTCTGGTTCCGTACCATATGTATTTTCCCCTGATTTGTGGGCTTATGCTCATAATCAAGCCTGCTTCTTTCTGGTATTTTTCAGGATTTGATAGTGCGGCAAGAGCGATGACCGGATGGCTGAATTCTACGTAAAATTCAGGATTTTTTATAGAACTCGGAATCAAGTCTTTAGGTCCCCAATCTTTTATAACAAGCGGACCAGTTTCGTCTGTTTTTTCATCCGTTATAGGCATCGCCATTCCGTCGGCGCTCTTTCTTTCTTTTTCGAACTCCTCTTCTGAAAAATCAGACTTTACGGGGTTCTTCGCCCTTTTTTCGGCTTCTTTTTTTGCCTCGCTTTTCATGGACGATACGTATTTTTCGTAGTCGATATCGCTAACTCGTTTTTCATGGTATTTTGTCTTGTATTTGTTCAGTGGCCTCAGTCCGGGAATGAACGATGTGCTTTTTTCGCTTGAAGGTTCGGGGCTTTCAAGTCTTACTTTGCCGGGAACGGACGGTTCTTCCGCTTTTTCAGGTCTGTAGTCCAGATTGAAAAAATCTTTGGCATCTATGAACGAATAATCTTCGTATTCTATTTCATTGTCTGCAAATTGCCCTTCTGCCAATGAAAATACTTTTGAATTGCCTGAAAGTCCGTCTTTATTTTTGTCGCATGAAATTGTAAAGAAAACGGCGATTGAAATTAAAGCGATTGCAAACCTGTTTTTAAACATCTTAGCCTCCGAGTTTTTATAACAAGTGTGAAAATTATACCAAATATGCCATGCTTTTTAAACTCCATCTTTACTATGCATAAAACGCCGTGTCCGCTGATTTATTCCTGCCGCATAAGGATAAAAATACTAAAGTTCATTTTCCAAATTCCGATAAGGAAATGAGGTTTTAAGGATTCGTTCCTTCCTTATGAGGAGATTTGCATGAATCGAGATTATGCTGAAGTTCTTGAAAAAGAAGATAAGGTTATTTCCGAAGTGCTTGTGGAACAGAACAGGTTGAGGGAAGCCGTAATCGAAAAAGACTGGATAGAACTTGTGGATGTGACCGCAAGGCTTAATTTTCTGATGGATTCTTTCAATGAACTCGACGCAGAAAGAGAAAGCATTGCTTCGGAAAAGAAGACCTATTCCGAGGAAGAAAATAATCTTTTGGCGCTTGTAAGGGGAAAACTCGTTCAATGCAGAATCGAAAATAAGGCGTTGGGCGATTACATAGATATTACGAAAGGCTTTGTTCAAAAAACTATAGACGAAGCTCTTCCGCAGAGCAAGAACAGGCTGTATTCAAAGAAAGGCTACATAGTCCAGCAGCCGGAAAGCGTGGTTGTGAACACACTGTTCTGATTTTATAGAGAGGCGAAAAATGGGATCGACATTTTCAGGAATAGAACTTGGAAAACGCAGCATCATGGCGCATACGGATGCCATCACCACGGCAGGTCACAATATTTCGAATGCATCCACCGAAGGATATTCACGTCAGCGTGTGAACATGAAGGAATTCGATCCGCTTTACAGACCCGACTTGGAGAGGGCAGAAAGGGCGGGCATGATAGGTCAGGGAATCGATACGCAAAGCGTGGAGCGAATCCGTGACGAGATGCTGGATCAGCGAATCACTTCGATTCAGAACGAAGAATCCTACTGGAAGACAAGAAGCGACTACTACACGATGATAGAGGCTGTCTACAACGAACCTGAGGAAGTCTCTATAAGATTCAACATGGATAAATTCTGGGAAAGCTGGCAGGAACTTTCCATGCATCCTGAAAACCAGGCTTCAAGGCAAGCTGTGGTAACAAGAGCCGAATCTTTGACCGATTCAATAAGGACAAAGTGGGATTCACTTACCGGAATCGGAAGTCTTATAAATTCCGACATAGAGACCACCGTAAAACAAGTGAACGACTATGCTAAACAGATAGCTGCAATCAATAAAGAAATCGTAAGAAGTCGTGCTATGGGCGATAACCCGAACGACCTTCTTGACAGGCGCGACCTTCTTGTGGACAAACTTTCAAAACTTGCAAACATAACCACCGACCGCCGGGATGCGGACGAGTTCATGGTTCATCTTGGCGGACAGGTTCTGGTTCAAGGGGGAATCGCAAGAGTTTTTGATATTGTAAGCCCCACGGACAACAACTCGTACAGTAAACTTGTATGGGACGACACAAGGCTTGACGCAAATATTAAAGGCGGAATTCTCGGCGCTCTTATAGAACTTAGGGACATTGATATCCGCGAGGAAATACAAAGCCTTAACACGATGACGATGAATTTTTCCGACCTTGTAAATGATGTTCATAGGAATGCGTACGGTCTAAACCATGTCACAGGTCTTGATTTTTTCACCCACAGACCGTTTGTTGAGAATGTGAACGGTAATTTTGACAGGGATGGCGACGGCGCGTTCGATAGCTCTTACATATTCCGTCTTACAGGAACCACACGGCTTAACCTTCAGGAACAGATTGGACTTGAGGGTGTCATGACGCTTAGCGGACATTCAGGAAATGTTGAAGTTCCGTATCATCCGACTGATACAGTCGAGGCTGTCATAAACCGAATAAACGATTCAGCAGGCGAGGTAAAGGCATATCTTGACAGGAATAATAATCTTGTTCTCAAGGCGACCACCAGTCAGGATTCCGGAAACCCCGATTTTGTAATCCGTCATGTGGAAGATTCGGGATTTTTCCTCACAGGATATTCCGGAATCCTTTCTGCAAGCGGAGAAGCGGGCGCGTTCGACTATGCAAGAGCCGATGCTGTAACTTCTCTTAACGGAGCTCAGTTTGCCGTGACTCCTGTCGTAAATCCGTCAGGCTACATAGAAGTGAACGAAGTCATAAAAAACGATGTCATGAGCGTTGCGGCCGCATACAGGGACGATTCGGGAAACATAAATCCGGGAGACGCAAGAGCCGCCATCGATGTTGCTTCCATAAGAAACACAAGAATAATGATTGGAAGCAAAAAGACCTTGGACGACTATTTTTCAGACAGCGTAACTAACGTGGCGTTAAAAGGCGAGCAGGCGGAGAACAATTTCAACAGCCATCTTGCAATAATGAACGACCTTAGAAATCTTAGGGATTCAATAAGCGGAGTGAATATCGACGAGGAACTTTCGGACATAATAAAATTCCAGCACGGCTACAACGCCGCCGCTAAATTCGTAAGCGTCTGGGACAGCCTCATCGACACGGTAATAAACCGTCTTGGAGTCTAAGTGTTCCAAGACGAACATTTGTCAGGTGATATTTAGTTTTACGGGAGCAGCACATGAGAAGAATCAGTTCCGGCATGAACAATATGGATACGCAGTATGCGCTTAGAATCCAAGAAGGAAGGCTTAACCGGGCAAACAATCAGATGGGAAGCCAGCAAAAAATACAGCAGCTTAGGGAAGACCCGATTGCGGCAGGACATCTTGTGCGCTACAAGTCCTATCTTGGGCGTGTGAATATTTTTGAGAAAAACGCAAGGACGCTTACGGATAATTTTGCGCTCAGGGAAGGATACATGTCAAATTCCCTTGAAATCATGCAGAGGGTTCGTGAGCTTGCGGTCACGGGCGCAAACGGAATCTACACAAAGGACGACCTTAACAACATGGCGATGGAGGTTGACGAGCTTTTGAAGGAACTTGTCCAGAACGCAAACGCAATCTCCTCGGACGGAAATGCCGTTTTTGGCGGAACGAACACAAAGGCAGTCCCGTTCGAGATAGAGATGGGCGCGGTTCAGGGAAGTGGAGTTCCGCTCATCGAAAGCGTAAGGTACAACGGAAACATCGACACAAACAAAATCGAAGTTGACGAAAACAAGTACATGACCGTTGACAACGCAGGAAACAGGACGTTTTGGGCGGAAGAGCAGCATCTTTTCGGCGGAAGGGACGCAAGTTCGTGGCAGGCTTCAAGCGACAGCGTGATTTCTGTAGACGGAATCAAGATAAACATAAATGCGGGCGACAATGTGTACGCCCTTGCAGCAAAAATAAACGAAAGCGGTTCTGCGGTAAAGGCAAACATAGATCCGGTTTCGAGGGGGCTTAATCTTCAGACAACGGACGCAAGGCAGCTTTGGCTTCAGGATATTCAGGGCGGCGCTCTTTCGGAACTTGGACTTATAAAGGATTCAGGACAGAAGCCGCCGTACAACATAGGAAACGGTGTCCGTGTTTCAGGCGGTTCGATGTTCGATACTGTCATAGCGTTCAGGGATGCGCTTCTAAAAGGTGACAGCGAATCCATAGGTTCTAGGGTTTTGGTTTCATTGGATGCCGGAATCAACAATCTTGTTACCCGCATAGCGAAGTCCGGAAGCGAATACGAGAGAGCACAGCTGAACGTCGCAAGAAACGGACACACCGCGCTTAACGTAACTGCTCAGGTGAGCCGGGAAGGCGACCTTGACATAACCAAGGCGATAACGGACATGAAAATGCTTGACTATGCGTACCAAGCGACATTGAGCAATGCCGGAAAAATGTATCAGAACACACTCCTGAACTATATGCGATAAGCGAGGAAATCATGGAAGTAGAAACAAAGGCTGACGGAATAGTTGAGGTAGAGGAAAGGCAGATTGTTACTTTCCCTGAAGGAATCCTTGGATTCGAGGATTTCCACAGGTACGCCCTGATAAATTCCAAATACGAGCCGTTCATTTGGCTTCAGTCCCTCGAAGAGAAAAATCTGGCATTCCTTCTTGTAGATCCGTTTTTGATTTGCAGTGACTATGAGGCTGACATAGACGATGAGACATTGGGAAAAATCCAGGTTTCCTCTCCGGAAGATATAGTCGTGATGGCTATAGTAACGATTCCTTCGGAAGGCTCTCCGATAACCGCAAATTTCTTAGGTCCTATCGTTATCAATCGAAAGAACAACAGCTGCATTCAGGTTGTGCTGAACGACAGCCGCTGGGACACGAAATTTGACATAATCAAAGCCTTGAAAAGCAAGGGGAACTGACATATGTTGATTCTTTCCCGAAAAACAGACCAGCAGATAAAGATAGGGGAACAGATAACCCTTACGATAATAGAAATCAGAGGCGATCAGGTAAAAATCGGTGTCGAGGCTCCAAAAAGCGTGAAGGTATTCCGGGAGGAAGTTTTCAGCGCGATAAAGAACGAGAACACAAAGGCCGCTTCCGTAAGTACGGACAAAATAGGACCTCTTTCCCAGATGCTGAAAAACACCTGATTTTTAATTTTTTGTCTTGGCGGAAGCGAGATTTTCTTCCGCCTCGCTTTTTCTTATGTATACAGGACCGTCATAGTCCTTTATGCCGGTCTTTCCTTCCAAAAAATCTTTTTCCGCAAGATTCAAGAGTATATCCGTAGTTCCGCATGAAAGCGAAACGGCTCGGACAGTATTTTTTGCGCCGGACTCAAGAAGGCTTTTCAATTTTTTAGAGTCAGGACCCACGACAAGAAAATCCTTGGCCGCGCCATGGCCTTTCAGTAATCGAATGATATTGTCGATGCTATAGTCTCCTTCCTCTATGATGCATTTTCCGTTATCGAACGCCTTTAAGTAAAACTTTTCCATATGCGCATCCATTGCGCTTATGATGATGAACGGAAGGTCAAGGAAAGGCTCTGCGTAGACATCAAGCACCGAATATGCAAAAAGCGGCTTGTCTGCGGCAAACTCTATGGCTTTCATGGATGCGTAGCCTATCCTTAGCCCGGTGAAACTTCCCGGTCCTTGCGATATTGAAAGAAAATCAAGTTCTTTCACCTCAAGAGCGCATTTTTCCATCACGGAAATGATTGCCGGAAGCAGAATCTCCGACTGTCTCATTCCTATGTCATATGTCTCAGAGACAGTTTTGTCGCCATTTCTTGCAGCTATGGATATTTTTGATATCGCAGTATCTATGGCAAGAGCCTTCATTTATATTATTTCTCCGTATTTCCAGTTGTCTATCGTGATTTTTCGAGAGCCGTCGTCCATTGCCTCAAGTTTCAGCACGATGGCGGATTTTGGAAGTTCTCCCATTATCTTTTCGCTCCATTCGATTAGCGAGACCCCGTTTCCGTATAGCATGTCATCGACCCCAAGGTTCGAAAAATCCTCTTCTCCTTCAAGACGGTATACGTCCATATGGTAAAGAGGCATGTTTCCTTCGTATTCGCTTATAAGGCAGAATGTCGGACTTGTGATAGTTTCTTTTACGCCTAAACTTTCTGCAATTCCTTTTGTTATTGTCGTCTTTCCTGCCGCAAGCGAACCTTGGAGCGCAATTATGTCGCCTTTATTGAGAAATTTTCCGATTTTTCTTCCAAGTTCTATGGTGTTCTCAGGGGTTTTTGTGTAAAGGGTAATCAGGGGAGTCTTCCTTCTTTGTCTTCGTCCAAAATATATGATTCAAGGGCTTTCTTTATAGGAATGATTGGATAGTTCAGGTCGCTGTCAAGGTTGATGTCTATGGTAGTTGTTCCGAACGGGCTTGTTTCGATGGAGAAAGTTATGGAAGCCGTCAATGTGTTTCCCGGAACTTCTATCAAGACGATGCCTGAGAATTTTCTCATGTAATAAATATAACCTTCTTCTCTGTAGAGATCCCGAAGTCCTAGGATTTTCATAAAGTGCGATTCTCCAATGTATTTTCTTTGCAATCGTTACATATTCTAGTCATAGTTGTAAACTTTAGCAAGAATCTTGTTCTGGTTTTCCGTACTGAGGCTTACGTACCTCATGTGAAGGCTGTAAACTCCGGTAACGTTTGTCTTTCTGGATTTCACTATTGTGGCGACAGTTTTTATAGTTCCGTCAAAAAGATCAAATTCCAGTCCGACAAGCTGTCCTTCTTTTATCGGTAGATTTGAGGCGATGCAACAGCCTCCGCCCGAAATATTTGTGAGTTTTCCGACATATTTTTTGTTCTTCGGAATGAAGATTTTTTTTCCGTCTTCGTCTTTTTTGACCGATACGGCGGTGAACCTGCATTTTTCGTCCACGTCCACACGCTTGTTGTGCCGCCTTGCGTTTGTGATTACATCGGATGAATGGCTTACGTACATCACCTTCTTTTCGAACAGTTCCTGATAGCGAAGAATTCTCGACACGAATGCGTGCGGCATTCCGGAAGGGGAGTGGAATATGAACGCGATTTTTGTCATCGGCTCAGGTTTTGTCTCAGTGTCGTAAAATTGGGAAGGAATCTCCACGGCAAGGAAGTTTTCGGCGTTCTCTTCCAAACCGCAAGGGACTGTCGCGCCTTTTTTAAGGAGCATCGTGAGTTTTGTTTCGGTCGGGATTGTCCGTGTTGTGTGGTACACGACGGATTCTGCGAATATTTTGTCAAGATAGAATTTCAGTTTAAAAAGATTGTTTATCTTCTCTTCTGAAGCGGTGTTTTTCAGGGAAAGGTATGCGCTTTTGAAAAAGCCGTCAAGTTTGTCGAATGACTTTATGGAATAGTATATATTCGGAATCTTGAAGGTTCTGCAGACGTACCATAAAATCGGAATGAATTCTTTTTTGAGCGAATATTTTTTCGCAAGACTTATAACGTCCCTGAATTTTGTTGGGCGCGTCATTTCCCTTTTTTTGAACTCCGGCGACTCTCTTTCTTTTTTTCGCAGCATCGCGACAGACCACACGCCTACAAAAACCGCGACGACAACTGTAGCCACCACCAGCACAAGGTAGATGACAGGATTCTGTCTTGATGCCAAAGGAGAGTTTCCAGCACGGAAGTTCAGATTCATTTTATTTCCTCCAGTGCGTCCGCCAGCGATTTCAACCTCGGGCATATCTCGTATTCGGCAAGATCGCCTATGCCTACGGTGTCGCCTGTCTTCAGGGCTTCTTCAAAATCTTCGAGTATGGGCGAAAAGTCCGCAAAAAATTCCGAAAGGGGCTTTTCCTCCACCCGAATCAGCGAAAATTCTTCAAAAAGACTTGCGAATGTTGCCGTGTGGCAAAAATCCTCAACGGCGTTCGCAAGAATCTTTATGTCGCCGTTCGCCTCGTTGTCTTTTCCGGTTTGCAGGGCGAGCGGAACGTTTTCCATTTTTTTCGAAAGTTCCCTGAATACGATTGAAAGCCCCTTGAATTCCTCTTTAAGGGAATTTTTTGTTACAACGTCGAACTCGAATTTTTCGTTTCCCGAAAGTTCATGTTTTGCTTCTTCGTCGAAATTTTCCGCCGTGATTTTTTTTCCGTCTATAAGGATTCCGACAACAGCGGCATCCTGTTTTTGGCAGTCAATTTCGAACGCTTTAAGAATATCTCCTACTGTTTTTTCGTCCTCGATTCTCGCGTCTATTTTTTCGCCGTTTATATGAATTTCCATATGGAACTAAATCCCCCTTTTTATGAACTGTTATATTATAGCACCGATTCTAGCGGTTTGTGTTATTATTTCTGTTCGAGAAATTTGTTATGGCGGACTGCTGGCTTTCAAGGCTGTTTAGAGTGCCTTCCATCTGTCCGTATTTGTTCCGTAGTTCGGCTTCCTTTTGCTCCATCTGCGTCTCAAGTTTTGAGATTTTCTGCTCCGATGACTTTATCTTCGAGTCAAGAGACGAAGTTTTCATGGAAAATATTCCGCCGGTCTGAACATACGCAGTAATCTGTTTGTCAAGGCGATAGCCGATACCGGAATCTATTATTAGGTCGTTGTCTGAGTCGTAGCCGAAAAGGTTTTTTACATCGTCAAGATTTTTTTCAAGCATCTCGTCAAGTTTTTTTTCGTCAATCTCAAGATAGCCGCGCATTTTGCTCGGACTGTAGCCGCTGTAGGAGCTTGCGTTTGTGGCGATTCCCAACTGGCTTAGCATCGTTACGGTGGCTTCGTCGGAATAAGGATAACGGGCTTGGGTTGCGGTCTGCACGCTGTATTTCAGGTTGGTAAGAGAGGAGTCTGCGATGAACATTCCGAGTTTTTTCTGCATATCCTTACGCTCGTCTTCCGAAAGATAGTCAAGTTCGTCTATTATCTCGGATTTGTTCTGCGTAAGGACGTTCACTTCGCTCATCGCCTGGTTGTATTTTCCCACAAAAGTGATAAGGGCTTCCTTTGCGGATTCCGTGTCCGGTTTTATGGAGATTGTCGCGGTTTTTTCAGTTTTTTCATGCAGATTCAGCGTCACTTCCGGAACAACATCGTCTATGTCGTTCGTGCTTCGCTTTATCGTGATTCCCTCGTACTTTATGATTGCGTCCTTTGCTATGCTTATCGGATGTTCAGGGGCGAATCCCATGCTTTCGTTCGGATTGTACACATGCATCACGGAAACTTCCAATTCTTTTCCCGTGTTCCTGTTCCGTATTGTTATGGCGTTTAGCCCTTTGAAATCGTCAAGGTTAATGTCGATTTCGGTTTTGCCTGACGTAAAAAGCGACGGGGTGGGAATCTCGAGTTCCTTTCCGTCGTCCGTGAGCGCAAACACGATCTGGTTTGAATGAACTTCGGGGATGGGCTCTATAGGTTTTGCGGGAACGTTCGGAAGATTTGCCTCGAAAGGGGAGTTTATGATTGTGATGTCCCTGAACGTCGCCGACCCCGAATTCTGTATGACAGGTCTTGCGTTGTTTTCGTTCAGTTCTTCCGTGATGTCCGTAACGTCTTTTTTTACAAGCGAGAACGATATGTGGGTGTTTGCCTTTCCTTTCGCGTCGGACGGAATGGCGACCGTAAAGCCGCTTCTTGGGGGAACTTTTATCGAACCGTCATTTACGCTAAGTTTTGCCGCAGAAATCTCAGGAAGTCTTTCAGATTCCCTTGCGCCCGTGGAGCGAGGTTCGGAAAGTTCATTTCTGTTTGAGGCGAATTCTTTTGAATGTGGCTTTACCTTTGCTATCATTCCCGACGACTCTGCGAAACTCATTGCGTCGTCCTCGAATAAAAGCCTGTTTTCTTCGCCTGTCTTTAGGCTTTCGATTGAAAGAGTCTTTTTACCTTTGGAGACTCCTATTACCCTGCTTGTTATAAGTCCGTTTCCACGTTTGTTCAGGGCGGCTGAAAAATCCGAAAGAGAGCCGCCTTTCCATCTCATTGAAACCGTCTTGTCCTGAATCCTGTATGTATATGTTCCCTGGGGAACTTTTGTGTCCGCATCAAGTTCCGACGTAAGAAATCTGTCCGCCTCGGCTGTTTGAATCACGTCGATTTTAAAAGTTTCGTACTGCGCTCCTCTTCCTGCGGTCGCACTGACCGCAAAATCTTGGCTTGAATCCGCCGTCTTGTTGGAAAAAGGACTTTCGAATGAATAAAGCGTCTTTACAGTTTCACGCAGGGAAGACATTTTTTTGTTTATGCTCCTCCATGCGTCCTGCTCGTCCTTGTATTTGTCGAGGGTTTTCTGTTCCCTTGTGAGAGGGATTTTCTCGATCTGCATTAGTTTTTCGATTGTGCTTGCGGTATTGTATTTGTCTGTAACGCCTGGGATGCTTATTCCTGCCATGCTGTAACCTCTCGCCGAAAATGCGGAAGACTAAATCATCTGGTCGAAAAGAACGCCGATGGCCTTCCTTATTCTTAGCTTGAGTTTCTGCATATCCTCGGACGGTATTTCCTTTACGACTTGCTCGGTGCTTGTGTCAACTATTTTTACGACTACGCTGCCGAGTTCTTTATTTACATTGAACTGAAGTTTTGTCCCCATCACCAAATCGGAGAGTTTTTGGAGTTCCTTCGCATCCGCTTCTATGTCTGCTTTCGTTTTGCTGATGCTGTCTATGACTTCCGAGCCGCCTCTTGAGATAAGAGCGTCTTCGGAGACACTCTTTGCGTTTTGGGCGAATCTTGAGTCTTTCCCTGTGGCGGAACTTTTTACCGGACCATCCGTGGTCATTTTTTGCCCTATAGAACCAATGACATTCATAAGGCTTCCTCCTTGAAAGAAAAGAATGGGAGAGGGGCGCACCCCTCCCATTCCACGTAAAAAGGTTTTGGATAAAGATGACATCCAGAAATCTCTATGAAAACCCTTTCTGCGATTTTTTAGCTCAGCAGTGCAAGTACGTTCTGAGACTGTGAGTTTGCCTGTGCAAGCATTGCAGTACCTGATTGTGTGAGAATCTGGTTCTTTGTGAACTCTACAATCTCTCTTGCCATGTCCGTATCTCTGATACGGCTTTCTGCGGCCTGAGTGTTCTCTGCGGCGATGTCTACGCCTTTTGCTGCCATCTCAAATCGGTTCTGGTAAGCACCGAGGTCAGCCCGCTGTTTTGAAACAGTCTTCAAAGCGGCATCTACAGTACCCAAAGTGGAGTTTGCCGTTTCAGGAGTTGCGATTGTAACCGCCTCTCCGCTGTCCTGAGAGCCTTTAAGTCCAAGAGCCATGGCTGTCATCGTTCCTATGTAAACCCTGGCGTTCTGATCCATGTTCGCTCCGATATGGAACTGCATGATTTCAGTGGAATTTTCAGCAAAGCGACCGGTAAGAAGGTTCATACCGTTGAACTGTGCCTGGCTTGCAATTCTGTCAACTTCAGTGATGAGCTGCGAAACTTCCACCTGAATCTGCATACGGTCTTCCGCACTGTAGATTCCGTTGGCAGACTGCACGGCAAGTTCCCTTACTCGCTGGAGAATGTCTGTGGTCTCCTGCAGGTAGCCTTCCGTTGTCTGAATGAATGAAACACCGTTTTCGATGTTCTTTGATGCCTGGTTCAAGCCTCGGATTTGGCTTCTCATTTTTTCAGAGACTGCAAGTCCTGAAGCATCATCTCCGGCTCGGTTGATTTGCTGACCGGAAGAGAGTTTTTCGATGTTTTTCATTATACCGTCATTTGAAATGCCCAGTACACGATCAGCATACAAAGAACTCATGTTGTGATTAATAATCATAGTTTTTGCCCTCCATGTGATTACACTTGACGCAAAACTTCATGCTTTGCGTTTCCGCCTTCATACGGGCTTGAGAAGGATTGCGCCCCCTTGCTCAAGTTTCAGACCCTTTCGGCAGAAGGGGTAGCTGTAATCGCTTAAAGCCACCGCTTCCGCCGCCATGAAAGTATGGAAGACAAGTTTTTCAAAGATCGCGCGACCTGCCTGAAAACAAGCCAAAATAGTGTTCAAAATTAAATGTGTGGTGATTTTGTAGTGAAGAAAAGAATCAGGTAAACACCGCACATCATGGACAGGGTATTTAAACCCTGCCCACGAATTATAGTACACTATCCGGGTAAAGACAAGACATTCTTTAGACTTTGCATTTAGCTGAGAGCCGATTTTCAGTATGCGTCGCATATTTTGAAAATCCGGCGTTCAGCCATGCGCATCGCCTAAAGCCTGCCTTTAAAGAATTTCTGCATCCGGCATGGCTTTAAGCCTTTTCATCATGCGAACGGTTTTTCATTCTCATGATGAAAATCAGTCGGAGCGAACGTAAAAGCCCTATCGAAGAAGGCTCAAAACATTCTGACTCTGGCTGTTAGCCTGTGCAAGCATTGCTGTTCCTGCCTGCTGAAGTACAGAATTCTTTGTGAACTCTACCATCTGTGCTGCCATGTCCGTATCACGGATTCGTGATTCGGAAGCCTGAAGGTTCTCAGATGAAATATCCAAACCTTTGACGGCGAATTCCATTCGGTTCTGGTAAGCACCGAGATCCGCACGCTGTTTGTTGATCTTCTTGAGACCCTCGTCGATAATGCCGATAGCGCGGTTGGCGTTTTCTGGTGTATCAAGCAGAATTTTTTCTCCGTTGCTGATTTCTCGGATTCCCAACGCCACTGCGGACATTGTTCCGATGAAAACCTGCATGCGCTGGTCCATGTTAGCTCCGATGTGGAACCACATTGACGCTGTCACGGAGTTTTCTCCTGTTGGCTGAGCAAATCGTCCCGTAAGCATGTTCATTCCGTTGAACTGGGCTGAACTTGCTATGCGGTCAACTTCGGATACGAGCGCTGAAACCTCAACCTGAATCTGCATGCGGTCTTCCGCACTGTAGATTCCGTTGGAAGACTGGATAGCAAGCTCGCGGATGCGCTGCATGATATCCGTCGTCTCCTGAAGGTAACCCTCGGTTGTCTGGATGAATGAGATTCCGTTCTCAGCGTTCTGAGAAGCCTGGTTCAATCCGCGAATCTGGCTGCGCATTTTTTCGGATACTGCAAGTCCCGAAGCGTCGTCTCCAGCGCGGTTGATTCTCATTCCAGATGAGAGCTTTTCCATGTCTTTTGAAAGATCAAGACCCGTGATTCCCAGCTGACGATTGGCATAGATTGCCGACATGTTGTGGTTGATAACCATAGTATTCCTCCTTGGAATATAAAAAGGTAACGTCCGTGTTACCCGAAATTTTTGCAAAAATGTGCATATGTTTTCAAGGCTGCATCTACACACTTTTGCAACAGAAACGCTCGGAGCCTTACAGCACCTACATTTCTTTTTAGATTTTCGGCATGGGAAATTAAAAACTTTAGCGGAAAAATAAAAAAAATGATCTTTTTTTTAGATGAAACTTTGAAAATGCGATGTCTTAACTTGCGATGATAGGGCAAGTTAAAACTCGGAGGCATCATTATAAAATGTTGTCGATTATTTTTTGGATAAGCCTTGAAGCCTTTCCTCTGTGCGAGATTGCGTTCTTTTCGTCCGCCGTGAGTTCCGCTGCGGTTAGAGAAAGGCTTGGAATAAAGAATATCGGGTCGTAGCCGAAGCCTCCTTCGCCCCTTGCTTTGTCGATTGACTCGACGATAGTTCCTTCCATGGTTTCCTGCACGACAAAAAGCCTGTCGTTTCCAAGATACAGAATCATGGAACACGTGTAGTGTGCGGAACGAGGACCGTTCTTGAACGTAGACGTGTCAACTTCTCCTTTATCCAAGGCGGTGTTCAAACTTTCTATAAGAAGCCGGTTTTGCTCGCTTTGCGGAATTTTAGAGCCGTCGGGTATTCCTTTTGGGAAAAGCGGTCCTCCGTAGCGGGCGGAGTAGATTCCGGGGATTCCGCCGAGCGCGTCCACCGAGATTCCTGAATCGTCCGCTACTACGGGAGAGCGTACTATTTGGTAGAGCGCCTTCGCCTTTATTATGCCGTTTTCGTAGAAGGTGAAGCCGTCTTCCACCGGGTCAAAGTCGATTCCTTCGTCCTTTGGGATTACTACGGTGTGCTCTTTGAGGATTCGGGAGAATTCCTTCTTTTTGTTTATGTTTCCTGTGGCTAGATAAATCTTCATTTCTTTGGGAAATATAACCGAATCCTCATTTTTAGTCCACGCTTCCTGATTCAAAGCGAACGGACTTTCAGGACTGGAACCTAGCCGCCTCTACCTCAGCCTTGTCTATTTTCAGAAGGTCGTCCGCATGGTTCAGATAATAACCTACCTGCCTTTCGCAGATTCCAAGTATGTTTGCTATGGACTTGTTCGTCGGACAGACTTTATAGGACTTGTTCTGCAGGAAACTTGTTTTGTTTATCCATTTTTCCGTGTGGAATTTGCACAGGCGTTCTATGTCGTCGGTGGGAAGATAAAAGTCCTTCCTGTCCTGAAGCCTTTCCATGCATTTTCTGTGCTGGTAGTACGAAAAATCCCGTTTATCCTTGAGTTTCTCGTATCTTTTTTGCTTTTCTCCCAGCGTGAGCTTTAGCGAGTCTATCGCTTTCATGAACATTTCGAAATCCACTCGGCAGAATCTTGCTATCGTGGAAAGGTTTTCCTCGCTCAGGTAGTAGCAGGATTTAAGGGCGATTACAAGGGTGAGTTTCCGCTTTGTCTCGTTGGACTTTGTGAAGTCGCAAAGCACGTCTGCAACGCTAAGGTCGTTTCCCGGTGCATTTTTAAGTTCTTCCGGAAGTTTTTTAAGCTGCTTTTTCCGTATGTACGGCGCTTTTTCTTTTTCGGAAAGCGAATACGGCTTAAAGTGCATTATCTTGTATTCGAATTCGTTTTTCTCGTATTTTTCTTTTGCACTTTCGTACTCTGTCCCTTCGACTTGCTCGAAGGTCCTTTGTTTTTCGTACTGGTTGTAGTTTTCCCTTTTTATCGATTTTATCTGATACCTTATGAATGAGCATAGGTAAGTCTTGAAAGTGCAGTAGTCTTTTCTGTAATGCTCGAATAGGAAATGCCCGTTCTTTAGAATCGCAAAGTACAGGTCGCTTGCGATTTCGCTCGCATTTCCAGTTATTCCGAATTTAAAAGGATGCCGGGTAATCTCCTCTCCTATGAGGTTCAAGGCATCTTTTACACTGATTTTTTGTTGGGACACAAGGTCCGGAAGATTGAATACATCATCGCCGTTTACGTTCATTTTTTTTCATCCTTTTTGACATGAAATACTTTATGCTTATCTTTTCGGATTTTCTTTTGATAAAATGAAAAGAAATGACGGGAATAATTCCAAAAAATGATAAAAAATCTACATTATTCGGGCAAATTCCTTTATTATTGCCGGAATCAGGTTTTCAAGGCGACCTTCGCAGCTTAGTCCTGCGGCGTTCTTGTGTCCTCCTCCCCCGAATTTTTGGGCGACGTAACTTACGTCCACTTTGTCACGGCTTCTGAATCCTGCGGTGCAGCTGTTCTCGGTTTCCTGCCGGATGAACGCTACCGCTTCAACTCCCTTAGTGGAAAGAAGGGCCTGGTAGAGAAGGTCGGAATCTCTTCCTTCCTGTCCGAACCTGCGGGTGTCGTCCATTGTCTCGTATGTCAAAGAAAGTTTTCCGTCAAGGTGAAGTTCCGTGTGTTCAAGAAGGATTCCTAAAAGTTTTCGGGTGCTGTACGGCTTTCCGCTGTTGATTTTGTCGTATGTTTTTTTTGGATTCGCCCCTGCCTCAAGAAGATGGGAAATCAGCACTAGCGCATCGGAATCTTTTTCGGAAAGGAAGCGGAAAAATCCCGTGTCCGTCATTATTCCAAGATACAGTTCTTCTGCCAAGTTTTTATCCATCTTTCCGCAAAGTTTTTCGTAAAGGACCTGCACGATAAGGGCTGCGGCGGGGCTTTCAGGATCGATTATGGCTTTTGCACCTTCGGGACAGCCCGATGTCTTGTGGTGGTCTATTATGAACGTGTCAAGATTTTCAAGGTCGCCGTCGATTTCGCCGAGCCTTGAAAGTTCGGAGCAGTCGACGATTATAAGTCCGGTGTCTTTCCGTTCTGCTTCCGAAAGAAAATCCATCTCGCTTGAAAAAAGAGCCTTGTATTCCTGAATCTCGTTTCTTTTGAAAGGACCTGCGGACAAAAGTTGGTATTGTTTTTTGTGTTTTTCAAGAATTGCCCTGACTCCAAGGCACGAGGATATGCAGTCTCCGTCTGGTTCTTTGTGTCCGATGACATAAAAAAAACTGTGTCCGTTCACGAAATCCGAAAATTCTTTCAGTTGATGTTCGGTTATTTCTTTCATCCGTAAGCACCTTTTGACAAAAAATCAGCCTAATGCAGAACTATCCGCATTGCTCTGAGCGAGATTTTGTATTTAAAGAGAGTGTCTAAAAAGCCGGTCGGTTTTTGGACATATCGCCGAGTTTTGTTAAGCCATTGTATCGAAATGATTTAACCAAACATCGCAAGTAAAAATCAAGGAAACTTTCCAAAATCTAAAGTTTTTGGAAAGCCCCTTTATTTTTTTTCAAAGCGTCTACAACTCAAGTTCTTCGAGAGTGTCTTTGTCCACACCCTCGATTTCCTTCTTTGTGTCCACAAGACCCCATACCGGCTCCAACTTGCTTGGAGGCACGTTAAGTATCACCTGCTTGAACTCTCCGCTTTTTTTGACCACCGTCATGAAAGGCTGAAGTCTTCCTCGGTCCAAAAACCTTATCTTGAGTTTTTTTGGGTTGTCCGGGTTTCCTTTCGCCCATTTTTTTGGGATAACCGCTTTTCCTTCTCCAAGCCTGTTCTTTGCGTAGATAACCAGGTAGGCATCCTTAGAGTCGAAAATCCTGTAGATGGGGACCTGAACATAGGTTATGTCCGACCAGTTCTCTTCGTGCGTTTCATTGTGCTTCGTAGGGACGGCAAATGCTGCTGTCATCACGGCGGCAAATACTGAAACTGCGCATAAAAGTTTTTTCATTCTTTCACTCCTAAAAGTTGACCTATAAAAGGCTCAACATGATTGCTTTTATTGTGTGCTTTCTGTTTTCGGCTTGATCCCATACACGGCTTTGCTTTCCCTCGAACACCGCTTCGGTAACCTCCTGTCCTTTTACGGCAGGAAGGCAGTGAAGGAATATCGTGTCGTTTTTTCCTGTCGCAGCCATAAGGGCGGAATCGACACTGAAAGGCGAGAGAAGTTCCTTTCGCCGCGCCTCCAAGGCTTCTTCACCCATGGAGACCCATACGTCCGTGTAGAGCGCATCTGCGCCTTCAACGACATTCATTCTATCACTAATATCGATTTTTGCACCAGATTTTTCGGCGAATGCGGCGGAAATCTTCCGTATTTCGTCATCCGGAAAAAGTTCCTTGGGGCTGAATGATGCAAAGTCGATTCCGAGTTTTGCCGAGATAAGCATCATGGAACTTGCCACGTTGTTGCGTCCGTCTCCGCAGTAGACCCATTTAAGTTTTCTTTGTTTCCCGAAATTTTCCCTCAGCGTCATAACGTCGGCAAGCGCCTGCGTGGGATGAAAACTGTCGGTAAGCCCGTTTATTACCGGAACGCCGGAATATTTTGAAAGTTCTGCTACGTGTTCCTGCGAAAATCCCCTGAATTCGATTGCGCTGAACATTCTGCCCAAAGCCCGCGCTGTGTCTTTTACTGATTCTTTTCCGCCAAGCTGTATGTCGTCCGTGGACATGAACACAGGGTGTCCGCCTTCTTCTGCGAAGGCAGTCTCGAAAGCGCTTCTGGTGCGGGTGGACCTTTTTTCGAATATCAGTGCGATTGTTTTTCCAAGGAAACGCTGGTGTATTTCTCCTCGGTGAGATTCTTCCTTGACTTTTTCCGCTATGTCAAGCAGAACCTCTATATCGGAGAAAGACCAGTCGATCCAGTTCAGCAAAGAACGACCCTTGAAGGGCGCATTGAATGTTTCCATGAAAGTCCTTTTGTTAAACAAAAAATCCTGCAGGATTCCTTGCAGGATGGCTTTAGCGACGGTGGGGATTGAACCTACGACCTGCCGGATATGAGCCGGATGCTCTGCCAACTGAGCTACGTCGCCACAAGATTTCCACAACTTTATCAAAATGAAGCGATGGTGTCAACACCGGGCGGACATTTTTATGAATTGTCGGCGGAATGTTTGCCGTATGTCCGCCTCATGGATAGGGAAGTTTATTTTCTTTGTTTTTTTTATCCGAATATTTTTTTCAAAGCCGGACAGCAAAATCGCCAAAGCTGCTGTTTTTCCGAGTGTTTTTTTAATCTGCCGGCTTTCACGAAGAACTCTTCACCTTACATTGGATTTTCTGGCGGAAGGCGCGTTCGTTCACGATTGAAAGGCATACTACGTTCGTGAAAACTGTTTTTCGGTTTGTTCCGAACGATTTTCGTTTTTCGATATAGGAAAGGGAAAATTATGTGGATTTTGTCATGTCGTTTTCTTCGGCGTTCTTTACTTCGGTTATGAACTCTTCCAGTGTCTCAAAATGCTTGTATGCGGAAGCGAACCTTATGTAGGCGACTTTGTCCAGTTTGTAAAGATGCTGCATGACAAGCGCGCCCAAATCCGTTGTGGTGATTTCCCTTGCGGATTTTCCCTTCATTATTGCGTCGTCCTCTATTTCGTTTACGAGGTTTTCTACTGTGGTCGTTGTGATTGATCTTTTTTCGAGTGCTCTTTCTATTCCCTTGGCGAGTTTTGCGTGGTCGAAGGGTTGCCGTCTGCCGTCACGCTTTACGACCATGAACGGTTTTTCTTCTATCCGCTCGTAACTTGTGAACCTGTATCCGCACGAGATACATTCCCTCCGGCGGCGGATTGTCTCTCCGTTCGCCATTGTTCTGGATTCTATAACTTTGTCGTCCAGGCTACCGCAATAAGGACAGCGCATATTTTCCTCTTGTGATGGATTTTTTAGATCCGAATAGAAATATAAAGGACAAGACGCCAAAAGGCAAGGCTACTTTCCCGACTTTTTGGACTTTCCGTCCTTCCGTTTTTTCTTTTTCATTTTTATCTTTCTTTGAGAG
>CAJPOF010000026.1 GCA_905372235.1 uncultured Treponema sp. | reverse complement strand
AATCGAGGAATCGAGGAATCGAGGAATCGAGGAATCGAGGAATCGAGGAATCGAGTTTTCCACGATGAATAACGTAATGTCAAGCGTTTTTTTACATCGTGAATATTTCGTAAATATTTTGATAAATTGCCTTTCCAAGTTTCCATGATTTTTTTTATGTTATATCCTTTGATAAGAAAATACAATAAAAATCATATAAATTACAGAATATTATAAATCGCATAAGCAAAACGCTCTGTTCTCTGTAATTTAGAAAAATAAAAAATTGCATTCCGCATAGGTTTTCACTTGATTGAAAATAAATATTTTGTCGTTTTGTCGTAAGGCTAAACTCAACAAAAAGTGTGCCGAAAGATTGTTTTTCCTTAAATCGCCGATTTTTGTTCAAAATCCCAAAATCTTATTTCCAAGAAAGCCGCAAAACGGGAGATTGACGAAAACACACCGATTCGCTATTATGTTTTTTCGATACGCATTAATTTTTGAATATGGAGGAAGACCATGGCAGGAGCAAGTAAAAACTCTCGTACCACTGTTGCCACACAGAAATTCATCTGCCCGGATTGCAGCGGTGAAATTATCATGAAGACATTGTATGAAGGTGGACGCCTTAAAAATATCGCGGAATGCTCAAAATGTAAGCGTGTTGAAAGACGGCCAAAGGACTTCAAATAACTTCAATTTACTAAAAAGACCATCTAAAACGATGGTCTTTTTTTTACGATATGTCAAAAATCAATATTTAGCCCGGCTGGAAAGATTCCGCCAGTCATCCAGTTGCCTTTGGATAAGTTCCCTTCCCTCGTTCAAAATAGCCGTTTCCTCTTCCTTGTTTTTCGGGGCGGCAAAAACTTTCAGCACCTTCACCCTGTAACAGCCGTTTTTAAGTTTTGTGGTTATGTTCTTTAAATCACGAAGTTCGTAGCCGCCGTCCAAGGCGCATACCGCAACCGGAAGTCCCGTCGCTTCATTCAGTTTCCTGAATCCTGCAGAATAGAATTTTCCCACGTTTCCGTCCCTTGTCCTTGTTCCTTCCGGAAAAATTATAGGAATCTGCCCTCTCTTGACCGCCCTTTTTCCGAATTCCTCGATTGTCTTCATCGCGACGATGGGGCTTCCTTTCCTTGGAATCATGCAATGCTCATGAGAACGCAGCATTTCCGAAACAAGCGGAATGTGCCTTGAAAGATTGTCTTTTGCCACAAACCTCACGTCCCTTTCCCTGAAAAAATTCATGAACGCCGGAATGTCAAGAAGGCTCTGATGGTTGGAAATTATCGTAAACTTTTCGGGAAGGATTTTTTTTGTCTCATCGTAGCCGAAAAAATGAAAATTCCTGTAACATTCAAGTATCGCAAATACACGCGGCGCAAGGATTTTCACGATATAATCGGAAATTCTTACGCTCCATTTTTTGTTCAGCGGATAGGCAAATATATTAAGTATTGAAGCCGGAATCACCGAGCCGAAAAGGCATAAAAGCGTTATGAAACTATACACTGGAATCTCCTTGCAATGCTGAACTCGTCAATTCTATATATAAAAAAATGCGATGTCAAATGCGATTTTTCAATCAAAAATAAAATCGGAAACTTTTTCAGCGATTTTTTCTATTGAATCATAATTTTTTTTACATTCGCCGACCCCCTGGATGAACAATGAGCCGTAAGGTTTTCCGTAAAGGCGGCGATCAAGAACCACCACAGCCCCCCTGTCGTCTCCGCGCCTAAGAAGCCTCCCTACTCCCTGCCTGAACTTTATTATCGCCTCAGGCAGGCTTAGTTCCATGAACGACGAGCCGCCTTTTTTTTGGATTGCCTCGGCTCTTGCGGTGAACACAGGATCATTCGGGACGGAAAAAGGAAGTTTTACGATTATGACCTGCGAAAGAGATTTTCCGGGAACGTCAACTCCCTGCCAGAACGAATCCGTGGCAAAAAGAACGCTTCTTTCATCTTTTTTGAATACGCCCAAAAGCCTTGCATTGTCGTCTCCGCCTTGACGCAAAATCATTCCGTCAAAATTATCGGAAAGCCGCCTTTGTGCAAAATCATATGCGCTTTTTAAAGAATCATACGAAGTAAAAAGGACAAGGGTTCTTCCGTCCGCCGCACGTATAAGTTTTACTATTGCGGCTTCAATCCAAGGCTGGAATTTTGCATCGTCGGGGAACGGAGCGTCTGAAGGGACGGCAAAAAGCATATTTTTTTCGGACATGAACGGAGAAGGAAAAAAGCCCGTACGAACCCGCTCTTTTTCCGCAAAAGAAACGCCCGTCCTTCTCATCCAGTAGCCAAAATCCGACCCCGTTCTTAGCGTCGCTGACGTGCATACAACGCTGTCCATCGGCTCAAAAACTCCGCTGTTCATAAGGCTTCCTATTTCAAGCGGAGTCTTATTGAATATTACGTAAAGCGGATTTTCGCCTTCCCTTGAAAAATCTGCGGAAACCATCTTCTTCTGAATCCAAAAGACGGCTTCCTTTTTTTCATCCCACTTTGAAAAATCGTTCAAAAGCACGCAAACATCCTCCAACCTGCGGAGAATCAGCCTTGTCTCCCAAAATACCGGAATCTCCCTGTCGCCTTCGGGAACGCCGTCCATAATTTCCCTTGCGATTGCGGAAAGATTTCCCACGCTTTTTGAAAGTGTCGATGCAAGCGAAAGCACAGCCGAGAATCCCCGGAAAGTGGAATCGCAAAGCCGAATGCTGTATTTTTCCTCAAGAAGATCAAGAGAAGCGGTCTCAAGATTTACGATGTCATTTTTTATTCGGTTTATGCCCTCAGCGATTTCCGCAATTCTTTCCTCCGACGAAGAAAGAAGCGAAAGAGTGCAAAGATAGCCGCTTTCCGACGACTTTCGTTTTCTGTAAAGCGCGCTCAGCTGCCTGATAAGTTTAAACCTGCTGAAAGCCTCGCTGAAAAAACTTGTCGCCGCGCTTTCTATTCCGTGGGCCTCGTCAAAAATTATGTGCTTGTACGGCGGAAGCACAGCCGCATCCTCGTATGAGCCTGAACTGAGCCTTGCCTCTATGTCCGCAAAAAGAAGATGGTGGTTCACCACGACTATGCTTGCAGAAGCTGCCTCCTTTTTCATCTTCATGACAAAACATTCTGCGTAGAACGGGCAGCGGTGTCCCATGCAAGCGTCGCTTTCGGAATTTATGCGCGTCCATACACTTTCAGGCGGAACAAAAGGAAGGTCGCTTCTGCTTCCGCTTTCGGATTTTTCAACCCAATCGGAAAGATTTTCCATTATTTCGGCATCGTCAAAAAGTTCCCTTTGTGAAACGACATCGAAAAATCGCCTTTTGCACACAAAATTTTGCCTTCCCTTCACAAGAACGTGCTTTACTTTCTTGGAAATTATTTTTTCCGCCATGGGAATATCTTTTTCGCAAAGCTGCTGCTGAAGGTTTATCGTTCCTGTAGAAATCACCACACGCCTGTTGTTTTCCGTCGCCCAAAGCATAGCGGGAATCAGGTACGCATAGGATTTCCCGACACCGGTTCCCGCCTCAAAAACGCCAATCCCGTTTTCATCGAAAGTGTTCGCTATCTTTTCAAGAAGTTTTATCTGGGCGGGGCGTTCCTCAAACGAATCGGAAATTCTGGACAACTCGCCGCCAGTGCAAAGACAGCCCGCCGAAAGATTTCCTATCATTTTGATTTTTTCATTGGGTGAAGGCTCTTTGACGACCAAAACTTTTTTCAAGTCCCTGTCTATGACGTAAAAACCAAGACGATTTTTTTCGTCCTCAAAAAAAATCTCGTCCTGAAAAGGAAAAACAAGTTTTCCGTCCGGACGGCAATTAATCAGCACCGAAAATTCCCGTTCCTCGCCGCTTGCAAAAGGATTTTCATTTTTATAGAAGATTTCGCTCACGCTGGAAACAAGCCCCGCCGAATCGGTCTTTCCAAAAAAGAAAAATTCTTTTTCGGACAGCGACAAGATTTGTAAAGCCATGGAATTTATAACTTCATGCGAAAAATAAAGCCTGATATCCTTTTCGTCCATAAAACCAACAAAGAATCAAAAGAAAAAAAAAGCCAAACAATTAAGTTTGGCAGTACGCATCTCCTACGGGAATTGAACCCATGTTGTCGGGATGAAAACCCGATGTCCTAACCACTAGACGAAGGAGACATATCGGAAAAATCCGACGGAGAGGAATATATAACCAATCAGATTTTTAGTCAATAGCCTAAAAAAATGAAAACTCAAAAACAAAATATTTAAGGTCAGACCTTCATGTCGAACTTTGAGACAAGTTTTTCGTGCAACGCCTTCAATCCGGCATCCTCCAAGCCCAGTTTCTGCGCAGACACAACATCGCTCATGGATTTTTCGTACTGCCCCAGTTCATAATACGCCGCCGCCCTCCTGTAGAAAGTGTGCGACTGATATTCGTTCAGCGAAAGCGACCTTGAAAAACACTCCACCGCCTTTTCGTACTGATGCCTTATGGCAAACACGATTCCCTCATAATAAATAGAACGAAAATTGTTGTTGTCAAGTTCAAACGACTGATGGAAGTCATTCACCGCATTTTCATAGTCGTTTTTCGAAAAAAACGCCATTCCCCTGTGCTTGTGAATCACGGAAAGAACAACGTTGTTCGGCTTCGGTTTTGACTCTATTATCTTGGTGTATATGAAAATCGCAGAATCCAAGTCGCCTTCGTTGTGCGAATGAATCGCTTGGAGCAGAAGTTCGTCTATCGTCCCGGCGACATACGGATTTACACGCTCTATCGAAGAATCTTCGCCGGATTTTTTATTTTCCTCGGAAATGCACGGAAAATCATCAGCTATTTTATAGAAACTGCGCCGCCTTTTAGTCAATTCCGTCTGTAACTTTTTCTGATAATCCCTGATTTCCTGAAAAATTATGTCCGCAAGGCTCAGAGAAGCGTTTATCGAAGCAAGTTTTCGTCTAAGCGGAAGATCAAACGGCGTGAACTCCGTTTTGTATATCAGTTCATGCTCGACTTCCGCCCATGCATCCTGAAGAATCGTCCTTATCTGAATCTCGCATACAAGACCATCGGGAATCTCAAGACCTGAAATATTTTTGGGCATGCAAGACTCCGGAATGGATACAAGCACGTGAACGGACTCGTAGCCGAACTGACTGAAACTTTGGTCTGCACCTTTAACCTCAACTTCCTTTACATCAAAAAGAGACTGAAGTTGCTCCCGAACAGAAGAAATGTCCTCAAGAAAAGCGCATATGACTCTTATGCCCATCATGTCGGTAAGGCAGACTAAAATATCGGAGTTTGCCGCCTCGTCGGGTTTCTGTCGCAAAAGCTTTTTGTAGTAACTTTGAAAACTTTTTATCCTGGACTTGTATGTAGGCTGCGATGAAAGCCGGATATTTTCCGAAAGAACATTTTTTATATTGTCCATTATCTTATCAAGATATGGGGTGTAATTTTCATATATGTTTTTTATCTTTAATTTTGACGGAATCTTCATACCAAGTGTCAATCCATATAAACTCTAATTGAACGATTAATAAAAAAAGGACACCGTAACAGTGTCCTTTTTTTATCTTTCAGCAAGATGAAAAATTATCTTTCCTCGCTAGTCTGTGAAGAACCGTAACTTGGCTTCAAGTTTTCAGTGAAACTGTCTTCAGTAGCAAGTTTAGCCTTCTCAAGATAGCGATTTACCTGCGTTTCGCCAAAGCGAGCCATTGAGGCAGCCTGTCGATCGCCTTCCTTCTTTTTGATGATTCCCCAAAGGTCTTCATCAGCGATGTCTCGTTCTGAAATAAGAAGTGCTTTGTCATAGATAACACGAACATCCTTGAAATATCCGATATAGTCACCGCCATCCCAGCTTGCATCTCGTGTAATCTGGAAACCAGCAAACTTAACAAACGGAAGTCCTCTTGGGTAGATAGGATAAACCCTGATTTCTCGTCTTCTTATGTCGGAAATGTACTGTGGATTATTCCATGTAAGGTTCTTCCAGCCGTCAAACATAAGATAACCCATGAAATATCTGCGTTCAATGTTATCGTTGTCTTTGAGCAAGACAAAAAGTCCTTCAGGGAAGTTCATACCCATTGTCGTAACAGCGATGGATTTGATAGTTCCTACATTTTTAAGAACACCGTAGCCGTCTTCGAAAAGCGTTTTTTTGCTCGCCTTTTCTTCATCAGTCTGTGGCTGCCTTTTTCCATTTTCATCGGCAGAAGCCAATTCTTCGTATGCAGGAATATCAAACGGAGGTCTGATATAAGCATGGGAATTCGCATTCCATGTAGGGAAAACAATCCTAACACCCATTACATTCTTTCCTGCGAACGGCTGGTTAGATTCGCTTCTTACAGGTGCAGCAACAACCGTAGAAAGACCCGAACTCCTGATCGAGCGTGCAGAAGAATTGAGAGTAACCTCCCATTCCGGCAACGCAAGCGAGGATTTCATAAGGTCTTTCTGCTCCGGAGTGAACGTAGCACCTGCAGCAGTTGAGAAATCCATGACAGTGTGCTTGTTCTGGGTTGGATTTCCTTCCTGATCTGCGACACAGTCTGCCTCAAGCAATGTAAAATCAATCAACGTAGATTCATCGGCAGAAACCGTGAATCCTGCAAGCAGCATTACAGCCGCTGCAAACAATAAAGTCCTCTTCATCTTTGAAGCTCCTTTAAACAAATTCGATGTAGCCTTGATAAAGATATTATCTCTTAACCGACTATTTTTGTCAACGCTTTTAATAAAATCTTTGAGCGATATTTTTCAAAGATTTTCCGACTTAAAGACAACGCATCAGTATTGAAACGGTGCGTTACCGTCCACAAACAACTCCACTCTCCTTATAGAAGGAAAATTGATTTGTATATTTTTTTTGAAAATATTGATTTTTTTAGAAAAATCCGTACCGTAGTCCGCATAAAGAAAATCCGACGAAAAATTCACATAAAGAACATTATTTCTTTCGAAGCACGAAATAACCTTTGTTCCGGAATTGAAAACAGGGATGCAATGCTCAGATATAGGACCGAGCAAAAGTTCGTCCACGAAATTCCGAACTTTAGAATCCGCCTTGCCGCATTTCAAGAAGCGCCTTTCTATTGAAAGAGATTTCATATCCGCGGACTCAAAGACGAAGACAGCCTTTTTTCCAGGAACGCCCACCTTCCAGGTCAGAAAGGAAATCAAAAAAGAAAGCGAAAGAACAACGACAAGGACAAAAAGTTTTGTGTCGATGTCAAATTTGTAGATTTTCATTTTGATGAAGTAAATCCTCTTGAACGCTCAAAGTGCGCAACGAACGCCTGGATGCCATTATATATTCCAAGAGAAGTTTTTTTCAAGTGTTCCGGATTTCTTAGGTTCAATGCCTCCTTTTCATTTGTCACAAAGCCTATTTCTATCAATACGGCAGGCATATTCGTGTTCCTTACGACAAACCATTCTTCCGCCTTTATGCCTCTTGCTTTTGCGCTTGAGCCAATCTGTGAGGTAAGTCCGTCCATTATGAACTTGGACATCAGAATGCTTTCGGTTGTGTATTCTTCCTCCATCATGGAATTTAGTATCGGAAACAAAGATTTGTCGTTGTCGGCGGCGGCTTTATCTATCACCGTTCGCCTGTAGCCCGGAGAAAGATACCAGACTTCGTAGCCGCTTGCCTTTTTGTCAAGGGAAGCGTTCGCATGAATCGACACGTAAAGCACCGCTTCTTTTTCGGCGAGTTTCACTCCGTTTGCTATGTCGGTTCTCTCTCCGAGCGTCAGATACTTGTCGGAATTTCTTGTCATTATTATCTGCTTGTTGGGATAGGCGCGCTTTAGCTCATCATAAAGCATTTTTCCAACAGAAAGGACGGCATCTTTTTCCTGAACCCGGACAGTTTTTCCGTCAATTTTGAAAGTTCCGACAGCACCGGGGTCTTTTCCGCCATGACCGGGGTCAATCAGTATCGCTCCGATTTTGAACGGACTTTTGTCTCCGCTTTCTTTGAAAAAAAGTTCCACAGTGTCAATGAATTTTTTGCTCACGAAAATCTGCCCGTCTCGGAAAACGGGGCTTTCCACGGAAGAAATCGACGACGAATCGAACAGCACAAGATTTTCGTCCACCCGGAATGAAACTTGATGCCCGTTTTTTTCAAGGATTCCTCCGCCTGAAAGCGTGTCCCAGTAAAGTTCCATCCCGTTTTCTTTGGCTGTCTTAACAAGAGGCAAGGTCGCTTCCAAAGAAAATGCGGAAAATTTCATGAAAAACAAAAAAAACAAAAGCACATACAAAAAAATCTTTTTCATTCAATCTCCCATAAAAGGTCAAGAAGAAAGTTTCAACTTTCGATTGACGTTTTTAGCACCTTCGCAGAAAAGCGAAAACGCTTATAAAATATCCAAGTCTGCGATTGGCAAACTTGAGTAAAACAAAACCGTATACGGTATGACTTAATTTTAAACATCGCACATGAAATCAAGGGAGTTTTCCAAAAACTGAAATTTTTGAAAAGCCCGTTTGATTTTACATTTCTTGAACCGAATCCACGACATACAAAGCAGCCTGAATTCCACCTTTAAACAAGGCATTCCAGAATGTTTTCCGCTCGATTTTTTTATGCGTTTTGTTCAGCCTGTCAAAAAGTTCCGCCTCTTCTTTTGCAGTCCTATAGTTCCAGTTTTTTTCGGGAAGTTCAAGGAATTCTCTTATCTCTTCCGGCGCATTTTCCACGACGCTTTGGGAAACATCCATCGTTCCTGACAAGTCAAGATCCTTGACTTTGTCGTAGGCGGAAAAAGCGGAAGGCGGAAAACCTTTTTCATCGGCGGCTTCCTTATCGGAAAGAAAATCGTCGGTGCGACTGTTGTTTTTCTGAAGGCGAATCAGGACGGAAGCGGAACTTTTTTCGGCGGCGGCGACAGCCTTTTCGTAATCGTCGGAAAGTGAAATTGAATTTCCGCATTTTTGGACATTGTTCCTTGGAAAATCCACTTCGTCTCCGACTTCCACTGTGCGAGGAAACACATCCTTTACATCAAAAGATTTTTTTTCGCCGAGTTTTTCGATGGAACGGACTTTTCCGGGAATGGAAATCCATGCCCGTTCCGCACTTACATGAACCGAAGGAATTTCAAACAGTTTGAACGGACTTGAAAAATCTTTTGAATTTTCCAAAGTCTTCGGCGGAACATAGTCAAGCCGAACTCTTTTTTCAAGAAGTTTTTCTGGAACTCGTCCTACTGAAATTTTTATGGCTTCACGTGTCAAAGAAAAATCGGACGAATACGGAAAACTCCAGCCAGACATGTATCCTCCCGAAAGACGGGCAGCTATTTCACCTATCTGAGGTCCTTTCGCCGTGTATTTTATGTCGGCTTTTGCAGCTCCTTCGGTAAGATTCAACGCCTTTACCCCCGAAGCGAATATCGAAATCAGTTCGAGCCGTTTTTTTTCGTCAATGCAAGAAGGAATCGTATGTCCCATCTCGATAAAATACGGAGGATAAAAAATATGCCTGTCGGCAAAGCCAGTTACGGTAAGCGTTCCCTCGTAGACAAGCGCATCTATCGAAAACTCAGGACCTTCCATATATTCTTCGATTATTATAGTTTTGGTTCGGGAATTATCGAACGCAAGTTTTATAGCGCTGGCGGCTTCCTTTCGGCTTCTTACCATTCTGCAGCCTCGGGCTCCCATGTTGTCCGAAGGCTTTACCACAAACGGAAAAGGAAGTTTTTCAGAAATTTCCATCGCAAGATTGAAATCGTCACGGACAGAATAAAAAGCCGGAGAAGGAACGCCCGCTTTTTGGAAACATTCTCTCATTCTGCTTTTGACGCTTGCGTTCAATGCCGAATCGAAGCTGTGTCCTTTTAGATTGAGTTTTTCCGTAGCGTATGCCACAGATGCGGAAAAATCAGTTCCCGCCGTGAAAATTCCTGAAAGTTTTTTTTCGTTTTTAAGGAACTTTGCAAACTCATATATGGCTTCTTTTTCCTTCAGGTCGATTTTTTTAAAAGCGTCGCAAAGCGGAACGGCTACGGCAGAAGGATTTGCGTCCACGGAATAGACGAAAAGCCCTTCTTCATTTGCGGCAAGAATCGAAGGCTTTTGCATTAGGCCCGCGCCCAAAATCAGTATGCTTTCTTTTTGCGGATTGTCTTTTTTCATTTTGGATTCCATTTTCTATTCCTTTCTGCAATAAACTTCGAATGTGTCGCCAAGATGATTCAGTTCGCTGTAAAATTGCAGGAACGAAAACATTCCGCTTCCTTTTTTTAAGCTTTTTTTGACTGCCAACGGAAATCGTTCAGGATGATGACCTGTAGAAACCGTCTTTAAAACTTTAAAGCCGAAGCGTTTAAGGATTTTTTTTGTCTCGGAAGGTTCCCATATTGAATAATGGTCTTTCGGACTTTGCTCAAAGAAAGTTTCCGTGTTCTTCAATGCGGAAACGCCCTCTCCGGACGGAGTTGAAAATGCGAATATTCCACCTTTTTTGAGTATAGATGAAACTTTTTCAAGAACGGTTTTTAAATCCTTGAAATGTTCTATAACAAACCACATTGAAACTGCGTCAAAACGGCTTAGCCCGAATTCTTTTTCGCTGTCAAAATCGGGGAACTGCGATTTTACGGCTGGAATCAAAAGCGTGTTCTGCACATAGTTCACCGCATCTTGAGAAATGTCCGTACCGAACGGAAGCCATCCTTCGTCCATGGCGGCAGAAAGAAACGGTCCGTATGCGCAGCCTACATCAAGCAAGGACGGTTTTGATTTTTCTTTTTTTGCACAAAGAAGTTTTATTTGGGACATCCGCCTTAGTCCGCTCTTCTTTATTGAAGCAAAATCTTCAAGATATGTTTTTCCGTATTGATTTTTGTATTCTTCCGCAAAATACTCTTTTTTGTACACGGTTTCTTCCTGCGTGGAAAACGAGATGTATACCATTCCGCAATTTCTGCATCTTCTGAATGTTCTGAACCTTGTGCGAAACACAACAGAATCGGGCTTTTCCGGAAAAGATGCACATATCGGGCAGAAATATCTTTTTGCATGCGAAATGCCTTTTATAAAACCGCCGAGGTTTTCTTCGTCCTGAGAAATCACAGCCTCGTTGCTTTGCGTTTTTTTCAAGTCAATATACTTTGAATCAAAAGGCTTATCCAAATCCTTTATGTCAAAAAGAGCAAATCCGTATTTTTTTGAAAGTTTTTCATGTAATTTTGATACGGGAAACATAAGGACACGTACGCCGGCACTCATCGCCTCGAAAGCTGTAAGTCCGTAGTGAGTTACAACAAGGTCGTACTCGAAAAGTTTTTCCTTTAGATTCGGAACAGGAGAACTCGGTCTTATAACGGTAACCTCAAGACCGCTTTTTTTAAAATATGCCGCAGCTTTTTCGGTGAAACCTGCCGAATCTTCGCCACCGAAACTTATAAGGATTTTTTCGATGCGTTCAACCGCTCTTACTTTTCTGTTTAGCGGACGTTCTATAAATTCGGTTTTACTGACATTGCTTTTTCGCTGAAGCCCGTAGGAAGGAATTATGTCAAGAAGAAAATCTGCGTTTTCGGTGAAAGGAGAGCCTTCGTCAATGGAAAGTACGTTGCCTTTTTTCCACAAGTCATGGAAGAATGTTTTTTCCGCAGAAAAAAGGTCTGTAACAATCAGGGAATATTCTTTTTCTTCGGGCAAATGGCGGACAATCTGAAACGGATTAAAATCCTTGTGCGTCGAAAGAAAATCTGCGACAATCCTTTGCGCTTCTTCAAGCTCTGGATTTTCGGGAACGTAGACAAAGCCCCCGGACTGCCAGGCGGCGGTAAGGCTTCTCCTTAGGTGTCCTGTTCCCTGCCCTCTTTTTATTGACGGAATGAATATTATCGTGTCGCTAACGTCGGGATTTTTTACGGCGCTTAAAATCTGTTCTGTTGTGTAAGGTTCAGGCGGAAATTTTCCCATTGAAAGTCTGTTTACCACGGAAAGCGCTTTTTTGTAGTCGCCCGGAGTGTCGATTGTCGTCCTTAAATCAGGGAACAAAAATCTTGAGGGCGCTTTATAAAAAAGTGAGGAAAACACATTCTTGTTTCCGTAGAGCGCAGGTCCTACATGCTCATGGTCGTATGCAGAATCCGTGAGTTTTCTTGCTTTCAGCAAAGAAGAGGCTGAAAAAACCTCGACACCCGAACCGTGCGGAAGTCCAGTCCAAGTCATGTAGTCGATTTTTGAGATTCTCGACTGCTTTTCAAATTCCTCGCACAGAAGGTTTGCCGCCTCGTAAAAAAGAAACGGATTGTCGGCAGTGGCACGAAGAACCACCCGGCATTTTATTTTTTCGATAAGGAGGCAATAACGCTCAAGAACATCGTCAAGCGGTCCTGCAAAAATCTCATATCCGCTTTTTTTGCAGATTGGAGCAAGCGTTTCATAGGAATCCTCGTCCGTAGCCACATAATAGAACTCAGCCGGAACTTTCTTCATGGAAGCCAACGTCCATTCAAGCACAGTCCTTCCGCCAAGGTCTTTTATTGCCTTTTTTGGAAGCCTTGAAGAAGAAAGCCTACACTGAACGATTACCGCAAGTCCTTTGTTTTCGCCTTTCATCTTGACACCACCCAGTTTTCTATCAAAGTTTTTGCATCAGTTTTGAATCTGTACTTGTTCAGTTTGACCCAACGAGCGGCTGTCCTGAACTGAGAGCAAGTTTCTATAAATCCGCTTGAAGAATGTAGCAAAAAGCCGAAAAAAGACATCGGAGAAACATAGCCGTGGTCGTCCTTGAATTTCGGAAGAATGTTTTTTATGTAGAATTTTATGTATGAAAGATCCCGAGTGGAATCAGCCGCCATAGGTCCGTAATTGTACGAAATCTGAAACGAAGGAGAAATCGTTATTTTTTCGCCCCAAAGCCACGCCCGCATCGAAAGGTCTGCGTTTTGCCAATACGGCGATTTTATCGTGTAGTCGAATCCTCCAAGAAGGATAAATTTTTCCCGATTGTAAAGACCTATGTAATCGAACGGATACATTGTAGGGTGTCCTTCGTTTATGTAATTTGCAGGGCTTAGGCAGAATCTCCCCTTTTTGGCTTCGGGCATTATGTTTACAAGCACGCTTTGATTTTCCGAGTCAAAAAGTCTTGGAACAAGGCAATAAGGTTTTTCTTTAGTAAGATTTTCAAGCAAATTCTGGTTCAGTATGGTCTGAGAAATGTGAAGGCTGTCCCTAAGCACAAGCACGTATGGCGACGAGACTTCCTCCATGCACATATTTATAAGTTCCCCGTCGGAACATTCCTGCAAAGGAACGACAAATTTTATGCTGGGATACCTTCTTGAAATTTCTTCAAGATTGAAACTTTCCGCCGTAGGCTCAACAGAGACGATTGATTTGAATCCGCACGAAACAAGGTTATCCAACGCCTGGAATTTCAGGTGGTTTCCGTTCGAATTCAGAAGAATCACAGAGACGTTCAATTTCGGAGAAATATCTTCAAGTTTTCCGCCCAAGACAGTCCTGTCTATCTGATGGGCGTTAAAAGTTAAAGGTATAGTATTCATCGCATTTTCCGCACTTTTCGCAATAATTCTTTTTCAGATGGGAAGAAAACTCCCCGTCCGAAACGCTGAAAATCTTTGCAAGGTCTTCGTTGAACGCATTTCCGACAATTTCGCTTTTCAGTTTTTCCCTGCAAGACGGAACGGAACCGTCCACGAAAACGCAGAAATCTCGTCTTAGATGATAGCAGGCGTTCCGCTCCAAGGGTGAAAGGTCTGCGCTTTTCAAATCGAGAAGAGTTCCGCAAAAAGAAGAATATTTTTGAACAAGAACATTTCCGCCGCTCCCGTTGGATTTTTCGTTCCAGTACCGCCAGAAACCTTCAAGTTCATCTTCGTTCATTGTGTTCCGCACAAATTGAGGATATACCGAACCCGGAAAATATTTTTCGATGAGTTTTACCGCCTGAACCGCCTTGGAAAAACCGTCGCTTCCCGAATGGATTTTTCTGAATCCTTCGTCGCTGAACGAATCTATGCGCACAATCCATGTGATTCGCCCGATGCCAAAAGAATTCCAGCCTTTTTTTTCGTCGGAAATTTTTCGCAACGCCATGCAAAGTTCTTCGGTTACATAAAAACCGTCCGTTTCGATAAGAAGACTTAAACCCGAAAACGAAAGAACTTTGTCCGCAAAATCAATAAAATCCGGATGGCACAAAGGTTCTCCGAAAAGGTTCGGATTCACGACCGCTTCTTCCGAAAAATCGGATATTTTCTTCAGAAGAAGAGAATAATTTTCCTTGCTCATGAAAGTTTTTTCTTCGCCGAACATTTCCTTTGGCTCGTAGACGCTTGTGTAGTTTGCGGCTGCGGAAATCTGTATGTTGTAATACGATGGAACATTTTTGTAGACTTCGCTTGATTTTTTCACAAAATCGATTATTTCGGCGGAAGAAAGAGACGAAGGCTCTTTTCCGGCAATTTTTTCGAACAACGAAACGGACGAAAGAAAATTCGTCTTTGTTCCTGCGTGGAATTCAAGGCGCAAAAGTCCCAAATCCTCGTCGGAAACCTCGACTTCTATCTCAAAAGAGTTTATATCGAGTTTTATAAAATCGAATATCGCCGAGCGGGAAATCTCTTTTAATCCCGCCTCCTTTTGGTTTTCCTTGCTTAAAAGCGAAAGAATTTTCAAAGTCCCCCTGTCGATTATCTCCGGGGAAAAACCGTATGGGTATCCGTCGGCGAATGTGTATTCCGCCTTGTAGCGCACGTGGGTGTCGATAAGAGTTTCTGTGATTTTTTCGTTCAAAAACGGAAGGTCCGCATAAGAATAGACGACTTTTTCGGCATCTTCCCTTTCGCAAATCTCCGAAAGTTTTTCAAAAAGTCCGGACACGGTAAAAGAATCAAGTCTTTCGATTTTCAAATCCTTGTACGAATCAAAGTCGCTTTCGTTTTTGTATGAAAGGACATAAAAAACAGAATCGGGGATTTTTTTTGCCCATTTCACTGAAAGATCAAAGGAAGAATCGTTTAAAAATCCTTTGTCAAAAATATGACGAGAACGATAATCGGCGAACAAAATCACAAGGGTCTTCATCTCTTATATAATCGGCAATCTGTTGAACAAGTTGAATTGAATGTATAGAATTAATCCATGACAAATATGCTCTTCCCTTCCGAAAAAGTGTTTTCCGTCACGGAACTGAACTCCATAATCAAGGAAATTCTTGAGGGAACTTTTCCGACTATAAGACTGGAAGGCGAAATTTCAGGACTCAAAACGCAATCTTCGGGACACATATATTTTTCTCTAAAAGATTCATCATCATTGGTCAGTGCCGTTATGTTCAGGGGAAGCGCACAGCATCTAAGTTTTTTTCCAAAGGACGGAATGAAAGTCCAGGTTTCAGGAAAACTGTCCGTTTATCCGCCGCAAGGTAGATACCAGCTCATAGTCTCAAAAATGAGTCTTGCAGGCGAAGGCGAAATCCTTAAAATGCTCGAGGAACGAAAACGGAAACTTTACACCGAAGGAATTTTTGACGAGGAGAGAAAACGGAATCTTCCGCTTTTTCCAAAGACAATAGGAATCGTTACAAGTCCCACCGGAGCCGCCTTACGGGATATCCTTCAGATAACAAAAAGACGAAATCCCGGAATATCCGTAGTGATTTTTCCTTCAATGGTGCAGGGAGATGAAGCTGCAAAAACAATAGTCCAACAGATAAAGAACGCAAACGCCGCAAAACTCTGCGATGTCCTTATAGTGGGACGAGGAGGCGGCTCGCTTGAAGACCTTCTTCCGTTCAGCGAGGAAGAAGTGGTAAGGGCAATCGCCGAAAGCGAAATCCCGATTGTTTCAGCAGTCGGACACGAGATAGATTGGGCTTTGAGCGATTATGCCGCAGACAAAAGAGCTCCAACTCCGTCCGCCGCTGCAGAACTTGTCGTTCCGCAAAAATCGGACATTCTTAATGAAATAAGGCATGCTCAGGAAGAACTTTCGGTCACAATAAGAAGCAAGATAGAAAAAATACGCCTAATCCTAAAAGGATTTGAGCCGGAAGGACTTGAACTGAAATTCCGTTCGATAGAGCAACCGCTCTTACAAAGATTTGACAACGCAAAGGAAAATCTAATCGAAAACATGAATCTAAAGGTAAAAGACACAAGGCTTGTGGTGGAAAACTGCATTTCATTCCTTGAAAGCGCAAGTCCCAAGGCAATCTTTGACCGCGGCTATTCCATGGTCAGGGAAAAAGATTCCGGCACAATAATCCGAAAAAGCAGTCAGGTCAAAAAAGGAAGCCTGATAGAAATATTTCCGTCACAAGGCAGAATAGAAGCGCTCGTTAGCGAGACAGAAAAACAGGAGTAATTCATGGCAAATTTTGAAGAAAATCTATCCAAACTCGAAGGTCTTACGCAGGACATAAAAAGAAGCGACATTTCGCTGGAAGATGCGCTCAAGGATTTTGAGGAAGGCATAAAAATTGCCAAAACGCTCGAAAAAGAAATAGACAGGATAGAAGGCAAGATTCAGATTCTTATGAACCAGCCTTCAAAAGAAAACGATCTCCATGCAGAACTTGACCTTTTTTCAGGAGTGGATTCTGACGGGACTTCCGGAAGTCCGATAGAAGGCTTACGGCAATGAGCTTAAAAAATCCGGTAAAAGCACTTAACGCAGATGTCGCAAGGAAAATCGCGGCGGGCGAGGTCATAGACCGCCCGAATGCCGTGGTCCGTGAACTTATGGACAACGCCATAGATTCCGGTGCGGACAACATAACTGTCGAGATTACCGGAGGCGGAATCGAAAAAATCCGCATTGTCGACAACGGTTCAGGGCTAACAAAAGACGACCTTTCCGCTTGCGCCCGCCCGCATTCCACAAGCAAGATTTCAAGCGAAGAAGATCTCCTGAAACTTTCTAC
The DNA here is from genome assembly GCA_905372235.1 of uncultured Treponema sp. Classification (GTDB taxonomy): domain Bacteria; phylum Spirochaetota; class Spirochaetia; order Treponematales; family Treponemataceae; genus Treponema_D. The sequence continues at coordinate 10,785 of CAJPOF010000026.1, read as the reverse complement.
GCTCGGATTTAGGGGAGAGGCATTGGCTTCCATCGCAAGCGTTACACGGCTTTCAATACAGTCAGGCGGCTGGAAAATGCGCGCGTCCATCACGGAAGACCACATCATTGAAAAAATCCCCGAATACGAAGGGACAATTGTTCAGGCAGAAGGACTTTTCGAAAATTTTCCTGCCCGAAGACTTTTTCTAAAACGGCCGGCGACAGAAGGTGCGCTTTGCAAGAACACTTTCATCGAAAAAAGCCTTCCGCATCCTGAAAGAGCGTTCAGGTTTGTTTCCGACGGAGAGGTAAAACTCGACCTCCCCAAAAAACAGTCGCTTAAAGAAAGATTTCTTTCTGCAATGCAGATAAAAGAAAGCCCTTCCCTTTTTTATCAGGTTGACGGAAAATCGTCCTTAAAAGATAACATTTGGTCGTTCAAAATAATAATCGGAGAACCCGGCGTTCGGCGTGCAAACAAAAAAGACATAAGCATATTCGTGAACGACAGGAAAATTCAAGAATACGCATTGGTGCAAGCCATCGAATACGGCGGACAGGGCTATTTTCCAAACGGAAGTTTTCCAGTGGCGGCGGCATTCATACAGATAGATCCCGCTCTTGTCGATTTCAACATACACCCCGCAAAAAAAGAAGTGAAATTCAAGGACATTTCGTCGCTCCATCACGGAATAAGTTCCACGCTCCGCTCTTTTTTTTCAAGCCACTTGGGACTCTCTCTAAAAAACGAAGAAACAGAAATCTCACAATCTTTTTTGCGCTACGAAAATAAAAATAATTACGCTCAAAAAGAAATCTCCTTTCCGCAAGATAAAACTGAAGAAAACCGTTCCACTAAAAACGAAACTTTCTCGCTGCGGGAAAGATTTTTCGACAGGCCCTCTTCATCGATGAATCCGTTCATTAATCCGTCGCAAAAAAAAGAGGCGTTCAAAAGCAGGGGCGATGCGGAAAGTTTCGACATATTTTCCAAAACGGAAAAAATGATTGAAAACTACACGAAAAAAGAGGCGACTTTGAACATAGCCGAAAATCCGCCCGCATATTCTTCGTCGCCCAAAAACGATTCAATTGACGACTTTCATTTTTTGGGAAGCGCGCTCGGAACTTTCATAGTGGCTGAAAAAAACAATGTCCTTTACATAATCGACAAGCACGCCGCCCACGAACGAATGATTTTCGACAGCATTATGGAAGATCAGGGAAAATTTCAGAGCCTTCTGATTCCGTACGTAATCGAAACAAAAGACGAAGCGGAAGACAGATACATGGAATCCATTTCAGGCGAACTTGAAAAAATAGGATTCAAATGCAAAAACGCAGGAGACGGAAAATGGGAATTTTCCACTCTGAACGAAAGATGGAAAGGCTCGGAAGAAGACCTTGAGCATGCAATTTTCGACAAAAAGGTCGCCCCTAAGGACATAATCTATTCAATGGCGGCAATGACTGCCTGCAAGGCAGCCGTAAAAGACGGCTGGACTTTGCTCGACAGCACCGCCGAAGAAATCGCACGGGGCGCTTTGTCATTAAAAGACCCGCACTGTCCGCACGGAAGACCATGTTATTTTTCCCTGACAAGAGAAAAACTTTTCAGCCTTGTCCGCAGAACGGAATAGAAAACCATTCCGTCCATCCGTTTCCTGCGGTCTTTTTCGTTACCTTATCTGTGAAAGAAGAGCGTCTATCTCACCTGTCCTGTAGCCCGGATTTTTTGCCTTCACCTGCTCAAAATAAGCCTCAGCCATGTGATTGTCGTTCAAAGCCATGCAGACCTTTCCCAATTCTATGTAGCCGTCCCAATATTTTGCGTCCTGCCTCAAAAGTTCAGTGTACGTGGTTTTAGCGTTGTCGAACTGCTTGTCGCTTGCGAACGCCTGAGCCAAATTGTAGCGGACATCGTTGTTTTTGGGTTCAAGCTGAAGCGCGTTCTGAAAATACAGAATAGCGTTCGGATAATCTTTCTTAGAAAGATATGCGCTTCCAAGATTATTGTTCGCCTCAAAATTCTTTGAGTCCTGGGAAAACGCCTTCTTGAAAAGCGAAAGAGCCGTATCGATGTCTGGCGGATTCAAATTCATGTACATTACGCCAAGATTTATCTGTGTTTTAAGATGGTTTGGATTCAGCGTAAGGACTTCCGCATATCTGGCGATGGCATCGCTGGTCTTTCCGGTTTTCTCGCAAAGAAGGGCGTAATTGTAGACTATATTCACCCGCGCGTTTCTGTCCTTTAGGGAATCACTTGAATCGTATGCTTTTTTTGCGTAAGAAAGCGCATCGTCCGTCTTTTTCTGTTCGAAAAGAACCGTAGAAAGGTTGTAGTGCGTAAGCGGATCGCTTTGCCCCGATGGAAGAAGCGCAAGGGATTTTCTAAACGATTCCTCGGCAAGCGGATAATTTCCCGTCTGAAAATATACAGAACCGAGTTCCTGAAGAGCCGCCCTGTTCACGTTATTAAGGCTTACCACCTTTTGGTATGCGGCTATGGCGTTCTGATATTCCCCAAGCTGAACAAGCACCCTTCCTTCTTCAAGATACGCCTTTTCGTATCTTGGGTCTATGTCGTGAGCCTTTATGAACTCCGCCTTTGCAGCTTTTTTGTCGTTCAATTTAAGGTTCGTAAGCCCAAGATTATATCGAGCAGGCGCAAAACTGCCGTTCTGTTGCGCCGCCGAGGAAAACGCTGCCTTTGCCTCCGCATATTTTTTGAGCATATACTGAGACCTTCCAAGATTGTAATAATATTCGTGGTTCTTGTTGTCGCCGCTTATCGCCTTTGTAAAATATTCCGCAGCCTTCTGGTAATCCTTTTTTGCCATCGCATCCTGACCGAGAATATAGTTCGCGACCGGATTTTTCGCATCCTTTTCGACGGCTTTGTTCGCATACTCCAACGCCTTTTCCTGAAGAAGTTTTTTCTCCTCCTGTGAAGCGGCTTTTTCGGAAGCAGCCTGCATCAATGACGCTATCTCAGAATATTTTGAGGCGGAAAAATTAGGCTCTCCGTCGGAAACCGGAAGAAGTTTTTCCGCATCCATAAAGTGCGAAAGGGCAGCCTTTATGTTCCCGGAATTCAAAGCGGCTTTTCCCTGCTGAATGTCGTCATTCACTGCAAGAATTTCTTTTTTAAGCTGGGCGTTCTTTTTTGCAAGAGCTTCCTCTTCCGCCTTTCGTTTTGCTTCCTCAGCTTTTCGCCGCTCTTCCTGAGCCTTCTGTTCCGCTTTTCGTTCCGCCTCTTCAATGGTTCGCTTTTCGTCCTCGATTTTCTGACGCATAAGCTGCTGTTCCTGCTGTTTTTGCTGCTGACGGACCAAATCTTCCATCACTTTCCGGCTTCCTTCCGCCGCCTTGCTGTTCTTTGCCATCTCATCTTTCATGGAATCTAAAGAAGATTTCATGACTTCAGTAAGATTTTCCGCATCCACATTCGAACCGGAAGTCCTTTCCGACGAAGGCTCGCTTCCGTCTTTGAGCGAAAGAATTCTGTCCAGAAGTTCCAACGCCTCTTTGTCATTTCTGTTTTTTATCAGAATCTCGTCAAGTTTGTCCAAGGCTCTGTCGTATTCGCCCCTTTCGATATACGTTTTTACAAGAGCCACAGTGTTATTCCGCTCGGAATTTCCAAACCGAACCGAACATGTGCGAAAAAGAAGGAGCAATATCAACAAAACGACAAAAACTGCTCCGCTTCCGATAAAAATCTTCTGTTTTCCCGTGAGATTTCCGAACATCCCTTTTCTTTCATTAGAATTAAAACCGTTTTCCATTTTTTTCTCCCAAAACAAAACCGTTGTAAAAATTATTATTTTCTTCGAATGAACGGATTTTTAATCCAGTTCCGATTCATAATCGTATTCTATAACGTCTTCAGCCCCTGCCGTCATGTTCATAGAATCTGTCTGCTGCAAAGAATTCGCGACATCCTCAAGAAGTTTCCGCCGCCTTTCAGCCTCGCGCGCCATTTCAGCTTTTCTTGCCTCTTCCTCGGCGGCACGTTTTTTTGCAAGTTCCGCCTGTATTCGGGCGTTTTCTTCCATAAGCCTTGCGTTTTCCTCAGCCTGACGCTTTTCTTCCTGCGCCATGAAAACAAGCTGCTCTTCAAGATACGAGATGAGTTTTCGGATTTTGCCCGACTGGCTGTCGCCCGGAACGGAACGCAAATAATCCTTGTAGTCCGACAAAGCTTTGTTGTATTCCCGTTCGGAAAGATAAGTGTTCGCCCTGTTCAAAAGAGCCGGATAAAAATCGGGCGAGACCGCCAACGCCAAAGAAAAGCAACTTTCCGCCTTGGAATAGTCGCCCTTTGCGTAGGCGACGTTCCCTTCATTGAAGCAGATTATTTTCTTGTTTGAAGACGAATCCTGCATTCCCCTTTCGAACGCATCGAAAGCCTTTTCATAATCCCCGTTCTGATAGTAGGAAAGCCCAAGAAAGTTGTATGTGTCTCTGGTGATGTTTCCTTCAAGGATTTCTTTTTCGAGGGAAACGATTGCCTCCCTGGACCTGTTGGACTTGAAAAGCCGTTCTCCTTCGGTTTCCGAAAAGCCGCTAAGCCCCGAAAACCAAAGCGCTTGAAAAGCAATTATAAAAATAACTCTCTTACTCATGTGCCAATTTTACCAACAAGCAAGACTTTTGAAAACATAGTAAAATGCATAAAAATTATACGGAAAATTTATTTAAGTCCGTGCATAAAACTCATACCTTAAACTTGCGTACTTCATTTGCAAGATTTTCTATACTCGTCTTATTCTTTCGGGTGATTTCATTTACTTCTTCCACCGCGCAAGTTATTTGTTCCGCGCCGGCAGCGATTTCGTTCATGCTGCCGGTAGTATTTCTCGTTATTTCCGAAAGTCTCTGCATTTCAACGGCAATTTGCTTTCCGCCTGCAAGCATTTCGGATGCGCCGGCTTTTACCTCGCCCGTAATTTCATTTATCTTTTTGATTGAATCTATTACATATCTTCCGTTTCTATCCTGCCCTTGCATCGCTTGAACGATGGAATCCTCTTTTTCCGATATTTTACTGACGGAATCGTATACACCAATAAAAGATTGCTCGGCTTTCAATCCCATCTCGGTTAGATTAGAGATAATCTCAGCCGTCTCTTTTATTACAGCTCCTATTCGCTTCCCTTGTGCATTGGATTCCTCCGCAAGTTTTCTGATTTCCGATGCGACGACGGCAAAACCTTTTCCGCTTTCACCGGCATGAGCGGCTTCGATAGCCGCATTCATCGCAAGAAGATTTGTTTGCCCTGCAATATTCTGAATAATCTGGCTTGCTTCAAAAAGCGAAACGGATTTTTCCGAAATCCGGGCGACAACTTCATTGGCTGCCTTTGCGCCGTCTTTTCCAACTTTTGTCTGATCATATACGTTTTTTATAAGCTCGTTACTTTCTTCCAAAGTCCGAGTAATCTCTGCGGTATCGTCTACAATCTTCGTAATGGCATTTACGGAAGATTCTATATGCTCGGATTGAGTTTCAATATCGGAAAACAGATGCGTAAGTCTTCCGTTAATCTGTTCTACGGTCGCAGGAGTTTCGGTAACGCCTGCAGCCTGCGAAACGGCTTTTTCTTTTACCGACGAGACATTTCCGCTAATCTGCCTAACGGTCGCCGAAGTCGCTTCCATATTGCCGGATAAATCGGAGCTGACGGCTTCCATTTTTTCCGCCTCGTTTTTCAGCATACTTATCATCGAACGGCTCTGCTCTATAGCCGTATTGAGATTTTGAATCAGCAATCCGATTTCATCATTTCTTTTGACTTCAAGACTGCCGGTCAAGTCTCCCGAAGCGATTCTTGAAAAAATACCGTCAACTTTTTTAAGATAAGATTTTAGACGGCGGGAAATTATGTAAGCGATGACAAAACAGAAAACAAACAGAATGACTGAAATAAAAATCATATTTTTCAGCATCGAATAAAACAAAGACAAAATTTCGTTCTGCTTTACGATTATACAAAGTTTCCAGCTATAAGAATCGAGAGGAAAACCGTAAGCCTTGCATTTTCCGCCGTCCAAATCGACAAGCGCAGAACCTTTTTCCAATTTTTCGATTACGGAAAATGCGGGAATCCCGGTATCTTTAAGATTCTTAAAATTGAATTCGGTGTGCTTGGGTTCTGCAAGAATAAGTCCGTTATTCTGGAAGAGCATACAATATCCGCTTTCTCCGATACGTATTTCCCTTATGATTGAAGTTAAATCTTCAAGACTCACATCAATTCCTACGCAGCCGATAATTTCACCGTCGTCGGAATGAACAGTACGCGCAAAAGTGATTGTAGGTTTTCCGTTAATGGAAACGTAAGCATCCGTTATAACGGTTTTTCCGCCAGAGGCTTCCGCAGCCTTATACCACGGACGTGTTCGCGGATCATATCCGGAACTTACATTCCTGTTCGTAGAAACATGACTTCCCCACTTCATGCCCATATAAATAACTTGAAATTCGGGATGTGTTTTCGTCATGGAATCAAACAATGAAAGAATTTCCCGTTCCGATTTTCCGTTGTGAGTGTTTACGGCAAAAGATTTCGCTTCTTCCGTATAATTATAAATTGTGCGATCCGCATTTTTAAGCGAAGGATTTTCAGAAAGCATTTCAACGGACATTTCCGCATTCTTCATAAAAATATCAATAGCGGTTTCTATTGCCGAAATATGCTGAGAAGTCAGTTTATCGAACTGAAGGTAACTCTTTGTGTAAAGTCTATTACCTATAACGGTGCAAATAAGGATGATAACGGCAAGCAAGACCGAATCGATAGCAAGAAGCAGTTTAGCCCTAATTGAAAAAGTTTTTTTCACAGTAACTCCTGAAATTAATTATTTTTTGGAAGGGAAGAATCCTCGTTCATGGCAGATGGACGGCGGTTGTTTTTGTCGCGCAAATTACAAACCTTCAACTTCTTTTTTAGTAAGCCCGGTCGCTTGCACGATATTTTCAACTGATACTCCTAAACCGAGTAAGTTTTTTGCCGTTTGAAGCGCTTTTTGGCGCGAACCGTCATAAAAACCTTGTTCGATACCTTCTGCGAAGGCGATTTCCCGTTCTTCGGCACGTTGTACGGCTATATCGGTTTCATAATCATATTCTGCCAGCAGCATATTAACGACCTCCTTGGTCTTGCGTTTTAGATATTCACGCAAAATATTGTTCTCTATACATTCCTCAACGGCTTTTTCAAAACCGTTTTGGGAATCTATTTCTTTCCATTTCCGCACCGTTTCCACAAATATACTGTATTCCTGCATTGTTTTACAGTTTTCCAATATCGGATGACGGTTTTGGCGGTTTATGTTTATTACTTTAACGGTCAGCTCAAGATTAATTTCCGCCGCATTTTCTATGAAAGCCTCCGAGAGTTTTAATGTCTTATCGCAGGGGAATGTTTCTTCCCCATTGTAAAATACGTAGAACTCAGGAGTAGGAATTTTTAAGAGCTTACGGCTGTATTTTTCTTTTGATTCAAACAGGAGTTCATACAGGCGGCTTATGTATTCAAGGCAGCGCAAAGGCATATTGGGATTTATCGTGGATTGATGCTCTGCAAGGACTATTATTTTGTTATCCACAAGATAGGATACATCGTTATAGAATGCCATGTACAAGACTTGATCAAGGCGGATATTTTTCAAATGCTCTATAGCTGTAAGTGTAGTGCCGTGCAAGGCGTTGTAGAGCGATAGAAAATTCTCTTTCGCTTTTTCATCTTCGCTGAATAAATCTACGAAAACCGAGTCCTTGTATTTTCTGTTTGAAGTGCTCATAACTATCCCCCTACTTTTATAGTCCGCCACAGATGACGGTGCTTCCACGCATGCGATGTTTTGACAGGCGTAAGCTTGACAAAACTCTAGTTTTATTCCCCGACACGGATGGCGGGGAATAAAACAAACTACAGTTTTTCAATTTCTTCAACTGAGAGACCTGTCATCTGCTGAATAAAAGACGGTTCGCAATTAGCTTGTTTCATTAACTTTGCCGTTTGAAGTGCTTTTTGGTATGAGCCGTCGAAAAAACCTCGTTCAATACCTTCCGCAAAGGCTATTCGTCCTGCTTCTTCACACCGAACCGCTATGTCCGTGTCATAGTCATATTCCGCTACTAGCATATTCATCACCTCCCGTGATTTTCTCTGTAAGTATTCTTTCAATATATCGTTTTGAATACATTCTTTTATCGCTGCCTCAAAGCCTTTCTCTTTGTCGACCGCAGTGTGGCATCTAACAGATTCAACGAAGAGGCTGTATTCCTCAAGCGGTTTGCACGCCGCAAGGATTTTGTTCGCCTTGTCCGTGTTTATGTTCAGCACTTCCACTTTGAGTTCCAGCGGAACGTCTTCAGGCTGTACGATGTATGCCTCGGAAAGCCTCAGCGTTTTGTGCGTGGGATATTCCGCCATCCCGTTGTAAAAGACGTAGAATTCCGGCGTGGGAATCTTTTGCAAGGTCCGGTAATATTTTGCCTTGGGGTCTTGAATCTGCTCGTATAGACGGGCCACGTACTGCAAGCACCTCAAGGGCATATTTTCGTTGATTGTGGATTGATGCTCGGCAAGCACGATTATCTTGTTGTCAATCAAGCAGGAAACATCGTTGGAAAGTTTTGTATACATCGCCCTCTCAAGTTTGAGCGGCTTCAGTTCCGTGGAAGAATCGAGGTGGGTGCCGTGCAGGGCGTTATACAGCGATAAAAAGTTTTCTTTCGCCTTTTCGTCTTCGCTGAAAAGGTCGACGAAAACCGAATCTTTGTAACGGCGGTTGTGTCTTGGCATGCTTCCTCCTGGTCCTTTATTATACTCTCAGTTGCCTTCAATCGGGAAGCGGTAATTATCGATTTTGAAAAAGCGGACATCCGCTCGCCAATAAAATCACTTTTCCGTCGGGAAGTCCTGCCGTACCGCTGTATGTAGACTGCATACACTTATGTTGTAACATTAAGCGGTTTGCACCGTATCAATTACCACCCATCCCTATGCAGACACAGCCGTTCTGCCATTATCTTGTCGCACACCCCGATATTACCGTATCGTACTGCCCCCCATTACGCTGGGGTGCTACTCCCCATTACGCTGGGGTACTACTCCCCATTACGCTGGGGTACTGCGCCCCATTACGCACACGGCTGCCGGAAAAGCCGCACATATGTTGAAAACGGAACAGGACATCCGATTTTCATACAATTCCCTTAAATTTCCACGTCATCCCCATTCGTATTCACTTTATACATTTTCCAGTGCTTTACATTTTTTGCATTTTGGAAGGCATCTTTGAGTTTCTGAGAGGCAGACGATGAAGTAAAGTCCTTACAGTTACCCTCGGTAACACCTGTTTTTTCGGTATAAAGAGAGCAGTATCCTGTGTAGCCTGCATCAAGTTTCGGTAAATCATTAAAGATTTGTGTAAACGCTTGGGCATTAAGTTGATTTCCCAAGCAGACTAGTTCTCGCAACTTGCTTAAGCCTTGTACGTCAAGAAATGTTAACTGATTGTTCCAGCAGCTCAACTTCTGCAAATCTCTTAAGCCTTGTAGATTAAGGGTGGTAAGCTGATTACCATGGGGTTTGAAGTTTTCCCGTTCCAGCCGAGGGAAACGCCTCCTTCCGCCTGTACAAAAAAGCCTGAGTCCGGTTTTTTAAGTTTTGAAAAATCATAGAAGTTCCAGCGGAACAAAAGGGCGGTGTCGAAAAGCCCGTATCTTTTAAACTCCGTCGAATAAAGGAGTTTTACACCGGCTGAAAACCTTCCGGTCTTCACCCACTCAGGAAATACGATAAGCCCGTAAAGCCCTGAACCCAAGGCATAGCCTTTAGGAACGTTCATATTTCCTTCGGAAGAAAGCCCCAGCGACCAATGAAGAGCGTCTTTTTGTCCTTTAGCGTCCTCTTTCACCTCTTGGGCAAAAAGAACGGAAGCCGCCATCATCCCCAAAAACACCGGCACACAGAGCGCTGTTTTTATACGATTTTTCATACATCAATTCTCCATTAACAATTCCGAAAAAGAATTTGTACTAATTACGATTTACTCATCTTCCCATTTTATGCGGCACACAACATCTACATCGCCCTCACCTGAGCCGTGAAATTCAAGCCGAAAGCTTTTTTCTTGACCAAACGATATTGTTTGTCCTTCAAATTTCAACTGATCGTTCTCATACTTAATATTTTTAGTTACGTCTGCAACAGTGTCGTCGCCGCCAGTACCGTGATCCTCTTCTTTTATCGAAAAATAAGCTCCTACTGTCTTCTTATCAGTGTAATTGAAAAGAACTGTTTTGCTTTCGTTTATTTGATACTCCGGCCTTGGTTTCTTTTTGTCCGACGGTGTTTCCGGTTTCCATGAATTGGGGGGTCTCTTTTTGGATAAAGTTTTACCATCAACTTTCATTGTCCAGTAATACTCTGCCCAAGTACCACCATCATGCTCTTCTACACTGATAATCTTTTCAATCGTATACGTCAGTTTGCCCGTTACAAACTTTATTTCATCGCCGACCTTTTTATACCGCCAGTTTTTGCCGCCGTCCGGAGCGAGCTTAAAGTTTTCCTTCTTTGCACGCTCACCCACGGCAAGAACTCTGTTTTTTTGGTAGTCGGCAACTCTTATTTTTGCGGCGGGTTCATTTGTTAATGTGTCGATTACGGTAACGGTTTTGTCGCTTTCCAAATAGACCTCGTTGTCTGTACCTGACTCATCATTAACTAAAGCGCTGCCTTCCAAAATGCAAAAAATGTAAAGCACTGGAAAATGTATAAAG